>JAQWYY010000064.1 GCA_029253705.1 Luminiphilus sp.
TTGACGATGGCGCGAGCCAGGTGCTCACAGGAGCCACACTGACGAGCCACGCCCAAACGATTTTGGACGTCAGCGAAAGACGTAGCACCGGCTTCCATCTCGCGACGGATAGAAGAGTCGGTAACGCCATTGCAGATACAAACAAACATAGAGCAAGCATACGCAATTGCGAATCATTGTCAACCGCATTCACGATTGCATTTACAACTGCGCGCGAAACTACCTCCACAACTGTATTGGGGCCTGTGGGAGCGGGTGTCTAGGGCGTATACTCTGCCCGTGCCAACTAAGGAATGACTGTGTCCATCGAAAATAGCGTAAAGGAGCTGGGTCGGCAGGCCCGAGAAGCCTCGCGTATTGTTGCGGCGAGTACTGTAGCCACTCGAAATCAGGCGCTGCTCGCCATTCGAGATTCGATTGCAGATAACCGCAACGATCTTCTGTCGGCTAATGCTCAGGATTTAGCAGCGGGTGTAAAGTCAGAGCTGGGGCCAGCACTGCTGGACAGGCTCGAGCTCAATGCCGAAAGAATCGCCAGCTTGATGGTTAGCCTTGAGCAAGTCGCTGCATTACCCGACCCTGTCGGTGCCATTGACGGCGTTCGCACAATGGACTCGGGAATTCGAGTCGGCAAAATGCGGGTCCCGCTGGGGGTTATTGGCATCATTTATGAGTCACGGCCCAACGTAACGGTAGAGGCTGCGAGCTTGTGCTTAAAAGCGGGCAACGCGGCTATTTTGCGAGGGGGGTCGGAAGCTATTAATTCCAACTTGGCCCTTGGACGTTGTATTAAGGAAGGTTTGGACAGAGCTGGGTTGCCCGCTGCGGCCACTCAGGTGGTGGCAACAACTGATCGCGCTGTGGTAGATGCCCTCATTCGGCTCTCGGGTTATGTCGATATGGTAATACCCCGAGGTGGTAAAGGATTAATCGAGCGAATCAGTGGCGCAGCGACGGTTCCTGTGCTTAAGCATCTTGATGGCATTTGCCATGTTTACATTGATGGCCAAGCATGCCCAGATCGGGCGCAAGCCATTACAGTAAACGCTAAGACTCAACGCTATGGCACTTGCAACACGTTGGAAACCCTACTTGTGGATGAGGCTGCTATCGCGTTACTGCCTCCCATCGCAGATGCACTAGCCGCTGCGGGTGTTGAGCTGCGGGGATGCTCTAAAGCCCGTGCCGCAAGTGCTTCGGTCGCCGTTGTAGCCACTGAGGCGGATTGGCGAGCCGAATATCTCGCTCCTATATTGGCTATTAAAATTGTTGGGGGTGTTGACGGCGCGATGACGCATATTGCCGAATACAGCTCAGGACACACAGAGAGCATCGTGACCGAAAACCACGGGACGGCTATGCGGTTTTTGCGCGAAGTTGACTCAAGCTCGGTCATGATTAACGCCTCGACACGTTTTGCTGACGGTTTTGAATACGGCTTAGGTGCTGAAATTGGTATCTCCACCGATAAGCTGCATGCGCGAGGCCCCGTTGGCCTTGAAGGCCTCACGTCGAGCAAATACGTTGTGTTTGGCGAAGGGCACGTGCGCCAGTGAATCACCCTGCGGTGGGTGTGCTGGGCGGGACCTTCAATCCAGTACATGTGGGACACTTGCGGGGCGCGCTGGACTGTCGGGACATGCTCGGTCTCTCAACAGTTCGTCTTATGCCGGCTTCATTGCCGCCGCTGAAAGCGACCCCGGGTGTGAGTGCGACACATCGAGCAAAAATGCTCGACTTGGCGGTTGAAGGCACCGAGGGGTTAAGTGTCGACCGTCGGGAGCTGGACAGAGAGGGTCTTTCTTACACCGTCGACACCTTAAGAGAGCTGCGCCGAGAGTTAGGTGTCGACGTTGCGATTGTGTTCATTATGGGCGCCGATTCACTGCAACGGCTTAATCGCTGGCACGACTGGCTTGCTTTATTAGGTTTCGCCAATATTGCCGTATTGTCTCGACCTCCCGGAGATCTACAATTGCCGGGAGAACTGCAATCTTGGCTGGCAGAACACGAAGTCCCGCCATCACAACTTTTAAGACAGACACAGGGTGCTGTGTCGAGATTGGTTCAGCCAGGGCTGGATGTCTCATCATCTGCTCTTCGGCTTGGGATTGCAGGAGGTAGAAACGTAAGTTACCTCCTGCCCGAGGGCGTATTGGAGTATATTAATGAACAGGGTTTATACCGTTCTATGAAGTAATTCCTCAGGGGGTTTGAGTGACAGATTTAACCGCGTCCGAGCACGACGCGCTAACGGGGCTGGTATTAGACGCCTTGGACGACCTTAAAGCGGTCGATCCAGTAGTCATTGATGTGAAAGCTTTGAGTTCGGTGATGGACTTTCTCGTAATTGCTAGCGGAACGTCGACGCGTCACGTGAAGTCTCTAGCGGATAACGTCATCATGCGGGCAAAGAGCGAAGCTATGCGGCCCATCGGCATTGAGGGCGAGACGGTGGGTGAGTGGGTGCTGGTCGATTTTGGCGATGTCGTTGTGCATGTTATGCAACCGGCAACCCGCAGTTTTTACGACCTCGAGCGTCTGTGGACAGCGCCACCTAGCGCTGAGTAATGCGCATAAGAGTTCTGGCAGTGGGAACACGAATGCCAGAGTGGGTTCTCACTGCTGTGTCGGAGTACAGCAAGCGCCTACCCAGAGACTTTAGAGTGGATTGGGTGGAAATACCCCCGGCCAAACGTCAGGGTGGTGACGGCGACAAGTTTCGGGCTCAAGAAGCTATTGCGATTACGAAGCAGTTGAAGGATGACGAGACGTTGGTGGCTTTGGATGTCAAAGGCAGTCTGGTTGAAACGGAAGATATGGCCAAGCGCTTTACTGTCAGTCGTCAGGAGGGAACGCCGATGGCCATTTTAATTGGTGGTCCTGATGGTATTGATGCTGATTTACTGCGACGCGCAGATGCGCGGTGGTCTTTAGGAAGGATCACGCTGCCCCATCCCCTAGTCCGTGTTGTATTGGCTGAACAGTTATACCGAGCCTGGTCTATAAATGCCCGCCACCCCTACCATCGAGCCTGACTCTTAGTGGGCCCACGGGATGCCATTCGGGACACAGGTCGTGAGGCAGCGATACACCGTGGACGCGTGTTCACAGCCTCTGTAATCGTGCTCTTGGCGCTAGCCTCGCTGTTTTACCGCTATTACGGCCTTCAAATAGTTAACTACCAACAGTTCTTAACGCAATCCGAGAGGAACCGGGTTCGTCTTGAGGCTCTGCCTCCGACCCGAGGACTCATTTTTGACCGAAACGGCGAACTGCTTGCAAGCAATGAACCCAGTCAGCTGCTGGCAATCGTGGTGGAGCGAGCAGGAGATTTATCGGCGCTGTTAGATCGCATTGAATCCCTCATTGGCTTGGATCCAGAGGAGCGCATTCGCTTTCAGCAGCGGCGTAGACGCAGCCGACCTTATGATGCGGTTCCTTTGAAATTGCGCTTGACCGATGCCCAGACCGCTGTCATCGGGGTTAATCGTCATACGCTGCCGGGAGCCACCATCGAGGCACAACTGACCCGAGCTTACCCCCACGGTGAATTACTGAGCCATGTTTTGGGTTACGTGGGCCGCATCAACACACAAGAGACTCAGCGAATTGAAGAAGACCGTTACCGCGGTACATTTCACATCGGTAAGGTGGGTTTGGAAAAATACTATGAGGAGGTTTTGCTGGGCCGGGTTGGGAATCAAAATATTGAAGCTAATGCCCACGGACGGGTTCTGAGGGTACTTGATCAAGAGGCGCCTCATCCCGGCACCGACCTAAAGTTACATCTCGATCTGGAGTTGCAGCGAGTCGCGGCGGCGGCACTAGGGGACCAGCGTGGTGCGGTTGTCGCTTTAGATCCCCGAAATGGTGGTGTTTTGGCGCTGGTGTCAAAACCCAGTTTTGACGGCAATTTATTCGTCAACGGCATCAGCACTGATGCCTACAGCGCGCTTCGCGACTCTCCCGATACGCCATTGTTGAACAGGGCTATACAGGGTCAATATCCGCCGGGTTCAACGGTGAAGCCCATGCTGGCACTGACGGGCCTGGAGCTCGGCCTTATTACGCCAGAAACCACGGTTAAAGACCCAGGGTGGTACCAAATTCCCGGTGATTCCCGGCGCTATCGCGACTGGATTCTTCGTATTCGAGGTACGGGTCACGCCGAAGAAGTTGATCTACGCATGGCTATTGCAGAGTCTTGTGACGTTTATTATTACGATCTAGCCAGGAATTTGGGTATCGATAGACTGTCTGAGGGCCTTGCTCCATATGGATTCGGTCAGGCGACCGGTATTGATATTACGAGTGAGCAGCGGGGCATTCTTCCGTCAAGAGAATGGAAGCAAGGAAAGCTCGGCCAGCCTTGGTATCCGGGAGAAACCTTAAGTGTCGGCATAGGACAAGGCTATATGCTGGCAACGCCGCTTCAGCTAGCTCAAGCGGCGATGATCGTGGCTAACCGTGGCGAGGCGTTCAAGCCAGCGCTTGTAAGCCGTATTGGTAATGATGAACGAGTTACGCCGCGCCGTGAGAAGGTTGTCGCCACTCCGGCACACTGGTCGGCTGTTATCGCTTCCATGATGGATGTCGTTCATACCCCCGAAGGGACAGCCGCAGCGATTGGTGCTGATCTTGCCTATACCATTGCAGGTAAGACGGGAACTGCTCAGGTCATTGGCATTGCGCAAGATGCCGTTTATGACGAGGACAAGATTAACGCCCGCCATCGCAACCATGGTTGGTTTATGGCCTTTGCACCGGTGGATAGACCGAGTATTGCTATCGCGGTTTTGGCTGAAAATGGTGGTGGTAGTAGTGCTGCGTATCCTGTTGCCAGAAAAGTGATGGATGCTTGGATGACTAGGGGGCAAGATGGCTGAATACGACCGCTATCTTGCTAGCGACAGTCGCGGTGAATTCAAGCACCGCAACTCGATACTTGAGGCGCTGCATCTAGATGGTTGGTTACTTTTGTTGCTAGCAACTCTGGTAACCTTCGGTTTATTCGTCTTATTCAGTGCTTCAGACGGCAGTCAGGCGGCGCTCATAAGGCAAACGCGTAACTTTGGTATTGCGACATTCGCTATGTTGGCTGCAAGCCAAATTCGTCTGGATACTTATTATCGTTGGGCTCCCTTGTTTTATGTGGCGGCGTTATTGCTTTTAGTCGCTGTGCCGTTATTTGGTGTTGGAGCAAAGGGCGCGCAGCGGTGGCTGAGCCTTGGCGTTATCAGGTTCCAACCATCGGAGCTGATGAAGTTAGCAATGCCTTTAATGGTGGCCTCCTGGTTCAGTCGCCATGGCATACCACCTCGACCCTGGCCGTTGTTGGGAGCGCTGCTGATTATTGCGGTGCCTGCGGGCCTTATTGTGATTCAGCCTGATTTGGGCACCTCGCTGCTAGTGGCGGGGAGCGGCCTATTTGTCGTGTTTATGGCGGGGGTTAGCTGGTGGTATATCCTGGGTGCCGCAGGGTTATTCTTGATGAGTGCATGGCCTGCCTGGTTGTTTCTTTTAAAGGACTATCAAAAACAAAGGATTCTTACGTTGCTCGACCCTGAGTCCGATAAATTGGGGGCAGGGTGGAATATTATTCAGTCCAAGACTGCCATTGGATCAGGCGGCTGGTCGGGTAAGGGTTGGCTGTCGGGGACTCAATCCCACCTTGATTTTTTACCCGAAAGTCAAACCGACTTCATTATTGCGGTGTTGGCTGAAGAGTTGGGTCTGCGGGGGGTAGTCTTTCTTTTATCAATTTATGCCTTAATTATTCTTCGGGGATTTACCATTGGCATTCGCGCTCAAACAGGGTTTGGGCGCTTGTTGGCATCATCGATTACCCTGACATTTTTTGTGTACGTGTTCGTCAATATGGGCATGGTGGCAGGTATCCTCCCGGTAGTTGGAGTCCCCTTACCGCTGGTTAGCGCGGGGGGTACGTCAATCGTGACATTAATGCTGGGTTTTGGGGTATTGATGGCTGTCAGTGCCGAAAAACGGGTAATTGCGCAGTAAAGTTGAAATGAAGTCGTGGTTAGAGGAGGTTTGCATGGCGTTGCCAGTACACGTAGTTTTTTTGATTATGTTCGGACTGCTCGCTCCCAGCATAAGCTTAGGGGGTGAATACTCTGAGCGATCGGAACGCGAGCAAATTCTTGCCGGTGTTGTTGAGCAGGGTGTCGATCGAGACTGGGCTGCGGCGCTGTTGGATCAAGCCGAGCGTCAGCAAAGTATTTTGGATGCTATTTCCAGACCCGCGGAAAAAACCAAGCCATGGTACGACTACCGCAAAATATTTTTGACAGATAAACGCGCTCAGGGCGGAGTGGCGTTCGCAAAGCAATACGCGGTTACCCTTGCAGAAGTTAGCGGCAGCACAGGAGTCCCTGCATCAGTGATCACGGCGATTATTGGGGTTGAGACTTTTTATGGCCGCATCACTGGGAGCTACAGGGTCATCGATGCGTTGGCAACGCTTGCATTTGATTACCCTAAACGGTCGCCATTTTTTACCCGAGAGCTCGAAAACTTTCTCGTTTTGGCTTACGAAAGCGGAAAAGATCCCCTCGCGTTGAAAGGTTCTTATGCAGGGGCTATGGGGTATGGCCAATTTATGCCCTCAAGCTACCGAGCCTATGCTATCGATCATGATGGCGATGGTGTTGCTGATATTTGGGGCAATGCTCAGGACGCCATAGCTAGCGTCGCGAATTACTTCGTTCGTCATGGTTGGCAACCCGGGGCTCTTGTCGTGGTTCCCGCTAACTACGACGGCGCCAGTTCTGAAATGTTCGAAGGTGGCCTTAAGCCAACGATGACAGTGGGCGAGCTCGCCGAACAGGGATTTGCTCCTCACACCGCCACCGACGTTTCTCTGACGGCGACCCCGCTGCGACTGCAGGGTGTCGAGGGTTTCGAATATTGGCTCTGTCTTGAAAACTTTTATGTCATTACGCGTTATAACCATAGCGCGATGTATGCTTTGAGCGTCTGGCAACTAAGCCAAGAGATTGAGAGTTTGGCTGCAGGTGGCTAACCGTTTGAGAGTTGTTATCGCAGCGATTCTCCTGCTGTTAAAGGGCTGTACACTCACGACCGAAGTGGTGGACAGAGCACCACCGCCGATCTCTCCGGGTGCAGTGCCAGATGCCATTCCGATTGCAGAGCCTGTTACCCGGGCGGGTAACAGCAGCCCGTACACGGTAAACGGTCAGACCTACACTGTTTTGAACAGTGCCGAAAATTACTCAGAAGAGGGTATTGCATCGTGGTATGGGTTGAAATTTCACGGTCGAGCCACCGCGAATGGTGAGCGTTTTAGCGCCTATGAGCCCACCGCAGCCCATCGTTCACTGCCCATCCCTTCCTATGTTCGCGTTACAAACCTTGAGAACCAAGCCAGTATGATTCTCAGGGTGAATGATCGGGGTCCTTTTCATCCGGATCGAATCATAGACATTTCCTACGGAGCTGCAGTGCGCTTGGGTTTTGCTGATCAAGGCACTGCAAAAGTCCGCATTGATACCGTTGAAGTCATGGGGGTGTCGGATCTTCGTGACAACCCAGCTACTGAGTATCGGACTTTGCAGCTGGGTGCCTATGAAAGTGAAGCAGCGGCCCAGGCACTGGCGGAAGAGTCGCAGCGATCTGTCGCAGTGCCGGCACGGGTCTTACCGGCGACCACCGCAAGTGGCCTGATTTTTCGTGTCCGTGTAGGCCCCTTTGAGAGTCAGACCGCCTTGCGTGAAGCTCAAAATCAGCTGCGAGCAGCGGGATTACCTCAAGGGCAACCCCTGCCTTGAGGGGACGCTTTTTTGTCTGATTTTTACCCCTAGTACTGAGTCACTGATACCATTGGGTTTCTTATTGTTGCTACGGTGCATGTCGACCGCATGAAAAACCCCGTTTTTGTTGCACTCATCGCTTTGCTTTTCAGCGCCACTGCCACGGCAGTATCTCTGGTGCCGGCGCCTCCGGGTATCAATGCCGATGCCTATCTCTTGTTGGACTTTGTTACGGGGGAAATTCTGGTAGAGCACAACATTGACACTCGACTACCTCCGGCGAGTCTGACCAAATTAATGACGTCTTATATTCTCGCGGAAGAGGTCGATGCCGGTCGGTTGTCCCTTGACGACGAAGTCACGGTCAGTCGGAATGCTTGGTCGCAAAACCCCAAATTTCGCGGATCATCTTTAATGTGGATCGAGCCGGGTAAGGCGGTGACGGTGGGGGAGCTTGAGCAGGGCATTGCCATATCCTCGGGCAATGATGCGACGGTTGCCATTGCCGAGCATATCGCAGGCAGTGAAGAGGCGTTTGTTGCTCTTATGAATCGCTATGCCGAAGAGCTAGGGCTTGCCGCGACCCACTTTGAAAATACTCACGGTTTACCGAATTCAGATCATCTGACAACGGCCCGAGATCTTGGCGTGCTTGCCAGCGCAACGATCCGTAATCATCCGGAACGCTACCGCGTGTACCGCCAGCAGTCTTATACCTACAACGATATCAAGCAGCATAATCGGAATCATCTGTTGCGGGAGGATTCCTCGGTTGATGGTCTAAAAACGGGTTATACGAGTGTTGCCGGTTACGGCCTTGTGGCTTCAGCTGAGCGCGATGGTATGCGCTTGATTTCGGTGGTTTTAGGCAGCAACAGTACGCGCAGTCGCAAAGCGGAGACGCGCTCCCTCTTGAACTACGGGTTTCGTTTTTATAAAAATTTGGAAGTCGTAACTGGAGTGGCGTCACTTGGCAGCACCCGGGTCTGGAAGGGTAACGCAGAGACTATTGATGGTGGTTTGTTGGAGACTGTGACCGTTGTTGTGCCTAGGAATCAGGCAACTCCTGAAGTGATCGCGTCATTCGATGACCCGTTGCAGGCTCCGATCAATAAGGGAGACGCGGTGGGTCGGCTGCAGGTTTTTCTCGATGGTGAACTGTTGTTGGAGAGACCACTGCAGGCGCTTCAGAGCGTCGAGCCCGCAGGGTTCTTTAAGCGCCTTTGGGATGGTTTTCTGCTGTGGCTCTCCCAGATATTCAGCCCTTGATGTGCTGTTAGGGAAGACTTATGGAACCAAAAGCCCCAAAAATAGAGTTTCCCTGTAGCTACCCCATTAAGGTGCTAGGTCGTGCGGGGCACGATTTTGAGGCGGTTATTAACGAGGTTTTTGAAACGCACGCGCCGGCCTTCGATCGAAGCCTGACCCAGCGTCGCCCCTCTAAAGGTGGCACCTTTTTGTCTTTAACTTTGACTATTGAGGCGACAGGCCCAGAACAACTCGCGGCGCTCCATCAGGATCTGATGGCGACGGGCCGAGTTTCCATGGTGATTTGAGCGGTGATTGAGCGGCGGCTTTTAGGGCTGGTTGACTACGACGAAACCTTTTTGGCGATGAAAGCCTTCACCCAAAATCGAGCCGAAGATACCCCTGATGAGCTCTGGCTGCTCGAACATCCTGCGGTGTTTACTCAGGGCGTAGCGGGCAAGGCAACACATTTACTGGCCCCCGGTGATATCCCGGTTGTGAAAATTGATCGAGGAGGGCAGGTCACCTACCACGGGCCCGGTCAGTGGGTGGTGTACGTATTGCTCGATATTCGACGTGGAAGCCTTACGGTGAGGGGGTTGGTGACGGCCATCGAACGAGCCGTTATCTCACTGCTTGCACAATATGGCATTCAGGCCTCTGCCGACCCCAAAGCTCCGGGCGTTTATGTCGAAGGTAGGAAGATTGCAGCGCTTGGATTAAAGGTCTCTCGAGGTTGCAGCTACCATGGAGTGGCTTTAAATGTGGATATGAATCTCGAACCTTTCCGTCGCATAAACCCCTGTGGCCATGCTGGGCTAGAGGTAATTTCGATGGCGTCTTTACTGGGTGCTGACGCTTTGGACAAAGAGGCCATCGGACAAGCTCTGCTGGATAGCCTAGAGTATGAGTTTTCGCGCTCTGCAATCTAAGTGTGTCAGGGTGTGGACTGGGATTATTGGTATTTCACAGCCTTTCTAGTGGTTTCATCGCTGACTTCATGGCGGGTATGCATTGGCACTGGCATAATTCCGCGCCTCAGGAGGAACCAACATGTCGGATACCGTGGCAGATTTGAAACGCGATATTGAAGCTCGGCGCACCTTTGCCATTATCTCCCACCCCGATGCGGGTAAAACCACGATTACCGAGAAGCTGCTGCTGCTGGGTAACGCTATCCAAATTGCTGGCTCGGTAAAGGGCAAGCGAGGACCTCACGCGACATCAGATTGGATGAGCCTGGAGCAGGAGCGTGGTATTTCCGTGACTTCGTCGGTGATGCAATTTCCCTACAAAGATCGCACCGTTAATTTGCTCGACACCCCAGGCCACGAGGATTTCTCGGAGGACACCTACAGAACGTTGACTGCAGTCGATTCAGCGCTGATGGTGATTGATGGCGCTAAGGGCGTTGAGGATAGAACCATCAAGCTGATGAACGTCTGTCGTTTGCGAGACACGCCCATCATATCTTTCGTAAACAAAATGGACCGAGATATTCGGGATCCCATCGAGCTGCTCGATGAAATAGAAGCGGTGCTTGGGATCGCGGGTGCCCCCATAAACTGGCCTATCGGTATGGGCCGGCATTTTAAGGGTGTTTATGACTTGCACGATGACGTGATTCACGTTTTCGAGGCAGGTCACAACGCCTTATTACCTCCAGATACTCGGATTGAGGGGCTGGATTCTCCAGAGGCTAGGGTGTTGCTGGATGATGAATACGAGTCAATTTGTGAAGAAATTGAGCTCGTAAAAGGCGCAAGCCATGCTTTTGATCAGGACGCTTTTCTTAAAGGTAAATTGAGCCCTGTATTTTTTGGCACCGCCTTGGGTAATTTTGGTGTTAGAGAAATGCTCGATAAATTTGTTGAGTGGGCACCGAAGCCTTTACCCCGAGAAACGCGAAGCAGGGTTGTCGATGCTAGGGAAGAGCCTTTTTCCGGATTTGTTTTTAAAATACAAGCGAATATGGATCCCAAGCACCGAGATCGCATTGCCTTTGTCAGAATTTGCTCGGGGCGCTACGCCAAGGGCATGAAAATGCGCCATGTTCGCGCCGCTAAAGACGTCAAAATTGCGGATGCAGTGACCTTTAAAGCCGGTGAGCGGGTACTCGTTGAGGAAGCGGTTTCCGGGGATATTATTGGTCTTCATAATCACGGGACTATTCAAATAGGGGATACTTTTACCTTAGGAGAGGATCTTCGCTACACAGGGATTCCTCACTTCGCTCCCGAGCTGTTTCGGCGTATTCGACTCAAAGACCCGATGAAGTTAAAAGCGCTGCAGAAAGGCCTCCAGCAGCTGTCGGAGGAGGGTTCGACACAAGTTTTTTCACCGCTGATGTCGTCCGATTTGGTCGTAGGCGCTGTGGGTCAGTTGCAGTTTGATGTCGTGGCTTACCGGTTAAAAGACGAATATAAAGTCGAAGCGATTTATGAACCGATTAACGTGTATACCGCGCGTTGGATAGAAGCTGAGGATCCTCGAAAATTAGAGGAGTTTCGCAAAAAGGCCGAAGATAACCTGTCAGAGGATGGCGGTGGCTATCTCACGTATTTGGCGCCGACTCGGGTCAACCTTGCGCTCATGGAAGAGCGTTGGCCGGACATTCAGTTCAGAGAAACTCGAGAGCATTAATTGGGCATGGCGAGGGTCTATGTGTGGCGGCTGGGTCGTGCGAGGCCGTTAACGCAAGATGTCAACGCCCGTCTAGGTCAGGATCTAGTGTGTAATCGGGATCTAGCTGCACCCCAAAACTATTTAGCATCATCGATACTTGGGTGTATTGCCCCACGGTCATAACCAGATCCATGCGCTGTTTTTCAGAGAAGTCGGTAAGTGCAGCCCAGTTGGTATCGCTGATGAACGCGTCGTTAGTGAGATCGTCTGTGGCGTTGAGTAACGCACGATCGCGATTGCTCCATCCTGCGGCTTTGGGACCGGACTTAATACGATGTATGTCTTCATCGCCAAGCCCACAGGCGCGCCCTATACGTGCGTGTTGGGCCCATTCATATCCCGATTGCCAGTTGTACCCGGTGCGAAGAATGACGAGCTCTCGGTCTCGTGGGCTCAGGTCATTGTCCGATGAGAGAATGTAGCCCCCCCACCCCATGAATCTGCGATAGGCCTTCAGCGATTTTCCCAGTGTGCGGAAGACGTTAAGGATGGGTTGGTCTGCGAACTGCGTACCCAGTGGGCCTCGAATGTCATCGCCGATGGCGTCATCAGCGAGGGGATGGATTCGAGGCTTTTTTAATCGCACAGTGTTACCTGAGGTCTAAGTCGGCTGGGCTGCAGTTAGCACCCCTCACGTCGGTAAGTCCGTGGAGGAGCCCCTGCGGTAAGCCTTTAGAGTAATTCTTCAATATCTTTCGCTATGGCTGCGGGCTTTGTTTGCGAGCCATAACGCTTGGCGACGTTTCCTTCAGCATTGATGAGGAATTTAGTGAAATTCCATTTGATGCGTTCGGTGCCCATAATGCCTTTCGCCTGACCCTTGAGCCAACTGTACAGTGGGTGGGTATCCGCGCCATTGACCTCAATTTTTGCAAAAATAGGAAACGTAGAGCTGAATCGGGTGGTGCAAAACGCTACGATTTCTTCTTCGTTGCCGGGCTCCTGGCCACCAAACTGGTTGCACGGGAATGCCAGCACATCAAATCCCTGATCGTGGTACTGGGCTTGAAGTGCTTCAAGGCCCTCGTACTGTGGTGTGAACCCACACTTAGACGCGGTGTTTACGATCAGTAAAACTCGCCCTCGATAGTCTTCTAAGTTGATCGTGTCGCCATTGGCAGCATTTGCTTTAAAGTCATAGGCAGTCGTCATGGAGCTCTTCTCTTAGAGTCGGTAGATGCTCAATGATACGGGAATAAGGCTTCGTGGATCAGCACAACTTTTAACCCCTGAGATAGGTTTCAATCTCAAAATCAGTGACTCGACGCTGAAATTCGTGTAGCTCTTGCTCCTTAGTCTTGCCGTATAGCAATTGAAACTCGGCGCTAAGGTATTTTTCGATAAGCGGTGAATTCAGAAATTTCTCTACGGCCACATTCATCAGGCAGGGAAGGTCAGGCGTTTCATGCTGCATATCCCAGGCGTTACCCTCAATCGCAGCTGGGGGTTCCATTTTATTCTCTAGACCGTGAAGAATTCCGGCTAGCATTACAGCCATCACTAAATAGGGATTGGCGTCGGCTCCGGCGACTCGGTGCTCGATACGCAAAGCTGTTTGGGGCCCCGAAGGAACGCGAAGTGCGGTGGTGCGATTGTCATAGCCCCATGTTGGGACGGTCGGAGCATGATTGCCAGCTTGAAAACGTCGATAAGCGTTGAAGCTGGGTGCAAAAATGAGCATTGAGTCGGGCATTAATTCTAAGCATCCTGCGATCGCCTGCTTCAACAGGGGACTACCCTCATTATTACCGTCGTTAAAAATGTTGAGGCCGCGCTCTTCCAGCACACTACAGTGAATGTGCATGCCATTCCCCGCTTCATTGTCGAGGGGTTTGGGCATAAAGCTGGCGATCAAATTACACTGGCTAGCTACTCTGCGAATACAGCGCTGCATTCGAATAATTTGATCCGCCATCAACATGACATCGTCACTGTGGGCCATATTGATTTCGAATTGAGCCGGGGCAGATTCCTTGATGATGCCTTCGTAGGGGAGGTTCTGTACCTTAAAGGTTTCTCTCAGCAGATCGAGCATTTCACTGTGGTGGTCCAACTCATTCAGTGCATACAGGTTGCCGCCCAACGTATCTAGACTATCGAGGGCGGTTCTAAGCGGTTTGCCTCGTCCCGGGTCAGGCAGCAAGTAGAATTCCAGCTCCGCAGCCATGCAAGGCTTCAGGTTTCGCTCTGTAAATCCCGCTAAAACCTTGGCAAGAATTTGGCGGGGATCACCCATGTAAGGGGCGCCAGTTTCATCGATCATAGTCATGATCAATTGTCCCTGATCGGTACCGCGAGGGGTGAGCACTGGCTTTAAAGAGTTCTCAACGGCGACGCAGTAACCGTCAATATCGCCATTGGCATGAGCTAATTCTGGAATATCCCTGCCCCAAATATCTAAACCCAGTGCAGACTTGGGTAGCTTTAAGCCATCATCGAGCACAGATTGTATTTTTCCTCGTGGGATCCACTTGCCTCTAGCGACACCATTACAGTCAGTAATTAGCGCCTCAATCATTTCTACAGCGGGGTAGGCCTTTAGGAATAAGTCGACTTCGCGTTGCACGGGTATCACCGCTCAATTTGTAAAGGGGGGAGTCTGAGCGGGGACACTGGGTCAGGCAATGCCCCAAAAAGGGCAGTGGAGGGGGCGTTTTCGTGAGCTGGTTCAAAGATTTGCGGGTTATTGCATATAAACGGACAGCGGGTCCCCGCCCTGGGCGCTAGCGATATATGGCATCGTGTTGATAAAGAGTGCAAATAAGTCAGCCTGACAGGACACATCTAGTTTTTTATAGAGCGACTTTCGATGTCGCCGCACGGTCTCTAGGGATATTGCAAGTCGCTCTGCAGACGTGTCTGCTCCATAACCCCTGAGCATCAGCTCTAGGACCTCGCGCTCCCTAGGACTCACAAAGTCACTGCCAAAGGACTTAAATGCAATGTCAATTTGGGCGTCGAGTCCAGGTTGTAATAAATTGGTCGTAGCAAAATCGTCCCGATGACAGTGCGACTGAATAAGCGACGCAACAATTTCAGACACGCTGTAAAGCAGGTCGTAGTCCTCGTCGCTGAAAGGTGTGTCACTGGCCTTGCGCATAATACAAAAATTCACAACGCTGCCGTCGTCTAGGCGGGTCACAAAGGTAATTTCATCACAGGTGCCGGTATCACCATAGTAGTTACGGAAATAGCCGCTGTCTTCGAAGGTGTTGCCCGTCAGGCGCCCTAACTTGTAAATGCTGCTCCGCGGGCTGTTTATCGATATTTGATAAAAAGGATCTTCTCGGTATGGGCCCTCGAGATAACGATCTATTTGTAATTCCACTGCATCAGCAGGTATTTCGTGATAGAGAACTCTTGGTGGCAGGTCGCGATGGTACAGCCAAATTTGAGGGTAAATATGAGCAACCTGATCCGCAAGAGCCGAGAATAGCTGATTGAAAAACCCGTCGCTGCCAATAGCAGCCACGGTCTTTGCAAGATCAGAATTCCAGCGAGTAAACGCCTGTAGGTCGACCATGGTTAATCAATTTCTCTTTTTAAATACTCGGGTCCACCGATCAAGGCACCGATCCCCAATACGATTTGCCATAAACTACCAGTCAAGCGGCGCGTTGCGCCAGCGACTTTGCCAGGCGCGAAACACTTTATCGCTGTACCTGCGACTGCCGAGTGAGCCGTTGTAAGCCGCCAATGCGCGATGTAAATCACCTGATTCTCGCTGCCAGTAAAACTGAAGAATTCTGCAGCCGTAACGTAGGTTTGTGTCACTGCGCGTAAGGTTGTCATCAGGTCTTCCAATCTCATCCTTCCAAAAAGGCATGACCTGCATGTAGCCCTGCGCACCAGCCTTTGATACCGCGAACTGATCAAAGTGGCTTTCGACCTCAATAAGTGCGAGCACCAGCTCAGGGGGAAGATTAGCCGCCAATGCTTCCTGATGCAGTAGGGTCAAAAACTGCACGCGCTCTTCAGGGTCAGGCATGAAAGGCGTCAGTCGGGTTTGCATGTCGAGCAGCCAAACCTCAGCATCAAATCGATCCTCAAAGCTGGTCGCACCGGCAACAGATTGCTCAAGAAAGCTTCGCATTGCAGCCCGGTCGGCGGGTTCTGCTTGCGCTGCAGTAATAGCTAGCCAGCACCACAAGCTGGTTAATAACAGGCCGAATTTGGTGCTGTTATGCACCGCGAATCATGTCAGTGATTGCATCGGCAGCCTCTGCGATTGGTATCAGTTGCTTTTGATCGCTGGTGCGTTCTTGTAGCTCGATATTGCCCTCAGCCAAAGAGCGGTCTCCCAGTGTCACCCGAACAGGGATGCCAATAAGTTCCATTTGAGCAAATTTTACCCCGGGCCGCTCTTTGCGATCATCCATGAAAACTTCCACTCCCAAGTTAATGAGCTGCTCATAAAGAGCTTCAGTAGCAGTTGCTACGGCCTCAGATTTATCCATATTTAACGGCACCAATGCGACCTCAAAGGGAGCCATAGCTTCCGGCCACACAATGCCGTGCTCATCGTGATTTTGCTCGATGGCCGCGGCAACAATTCGTGTTATCCCAATGCCATAACAGCCCATTGCCATAGCCACAGACTTGCCCTCTTCGTTGAGAACAACAGCTTTCATGGCTTCACTGTATTTGGTGCCCAGCTGGAAAATGTGGCCCACCTCGATACCACGACGTATTTCCAGTGCCCCCTGACCACAGGGACTAGCGTCGCCGGCTACGACCTCTCGAATATCTGCGGTTTCAATATCAGGTAAATCCCGTGACCAGCTGACACCTTTTAGATGAAAGCCGTCTTTATTTGCGCCGCAAACAAAACTGTGTAACGCCGCAGCACTTGAATCAACAACAACGCGCGCACTGAGCCCGACAGGCCCCAAAGAGCCAAACCCTGCGCCTGCGACGGCTAAAACTTGTGTTTCTGCTGCCATTTCCAGTGGTGAAGCTATGCCCGGAATTTTTTCCGCTTTCAGCGCGTTGAGGCGATGGTCGCCTCGCAAGACCAAAGCCACGATTTCTTCATTGTCTCCCTTTACGAAAAGGGTTTTCACCGTTTCGGCAATATGTATGCCTGCCTGATTGACGAGGTCGTCAATGGTTTTGACCCCTGGTGTTGCAAATTCCATCAAGTCGCTGATCTCCGATGAGGTGGCCGGCGGTGCTAAAGCCGGGGCGAGCTCAACGTTAGCTGCGTAATCGCTAGCGTCTGAAAAGGCGATAGCATCCTCGCCTGAGTCTGCGAGTACATGAAATTCGTGGGAATGACTGCCACCTATAGAGCCCGTGTCAGCCTCGACTGATCGGAAATTCAGGCCTAGTCGGGTAAAAATTGCCGTGTAAGCTTCGTGCATGCGCCAGTAGGTTTGCTCGAGGGACGCTTGATCAGCATGAAAAGAATAGGCGTCTTTCATAATAAATTCTCGCGACCGCATGACACCAAAGCGGGGTCGAATTTCGTCGCGAAATTTAGTTTGAATTTGAAAGAAATTTAAAGGTAATTGCTTGTAGCTTTTAACTTCACTGCGCCCCAGTGATGTAATGATCTCCTCGTGGGTGGGCCCGAGGCAAAATTCTCGATCGTGTCGATCATGAAGTCGTGCCAGCTCTGGACCATATTGCTCCCAGCGACCAGATTCCAGCCACAGCTCTGCGGGTTGCACTACCGGCATACTTATTTCTAGCGCGCCAGCACGACACATTTCGTCCCTGACAACGTGCTCGACACGACGAAGCACACGCAACCCCAAAGGCATCCAGTTGTATATTCCTGCTGCTACTCGGCGGATGAGGCCAGCTCGCAACATGAGCTGGTGGCTAATGACCTCTGCATCTGCGGGTGTTTCTTTAAGGGTCGAGAGTAAAAACTGGCTGGCACGCATGATAGTGCGACTCCGAGAACAAAGGCTGCAATTGTACGGAGAGACGGCAATGTTCGGAAGCGAACTTGAAAGAAGTTTGTATGCGGTAGAAAATACTAAAAAAACAGTGGTTTTTATGCATTTAAAGAAAAAAACCCCTTGTTCTACAGTATATTCTCGTGTTGAATCTGCAGAACTGCACTCATAACCCTTGATTCCAAGAATTTTGAGTCGGTTACCCAGTCTCCATACCACTACATAAAAGGTGATTAAGACCTATGGCAACCAAAAAAGCAGCAGCAAAGAAAGCACCCGCAAAGAAAAAAGCAGCAGCCAAGAAGGCGCCCGCTAAAAAGCCGGCAGCCAAGGCGGCTCCTGCAAAAGTGAAGGCCATCTCTACCAAGATGACCAAAACACAGATCGTTGGCACTATTGCTGACAACACCGGTCTGACCAAAAAGCAGGTCTCTGATGTGATGCAGCAAATGGACGCGTTGATTGAAGGCAGTATTAAGAAGCGCGGTGCCGGGGAATTTACCATCCCGGGCATGATGAAGATCACCACGGTCCGTAAGCCAGCGGTTAAAGCTCGTAAAGGCATCAATCCTTTCACTGGTGAAGAGACGATGTTCAAAGCGAAGCCTGCTAGCACAGCAGTAAAGATTCGCCCTTTGAAGAAAATGAAGGAATTCGCCAACTCCTAGGCATTTCCTGCCATTCCCTTGGGGCGTCAGCCCCTAGGGAGTTCTAATATTGACGGCAGCGATGCCCGCAAGGAGGGGCGCCTCCTCAAATGTCGCGCGGTTGTGCACGCAAAAAACTAGGCTATTAACACCACCTCCCTCAGTTAAGGGCAACTCTGGTTTAAACAGGCCTGCTTTTCCGGTATTCTGCGCCCCCTCAGAACTTTCAAATTTTCACTCAATTCGCCTGGAACAATTTACCTGTTCCTGTTGGGAGACACCGACGTGCCGATTTATGACTACCGGTGCAGTGACTGCTCACATCAGCTCGAAGCCTTACAGAAGCTGTCAGATGCACTGCTTACAACCTGCCCTGAATG
>JAQWYY010000125.1 GCA_029253705.1 Luminiphilus sp.
ACTGCTGGCTGCTTCAAGTATGTAGTAGGCATCGTCAGCACTGATCGGCTTAATTTCGCCCTCAATCTCAGTAACTTCGTTGGAAACGCTGGCGAAGCCGGAAAACAGCACGTTTGAAAGCGAGCGGTTCATGGCTTTACACATGATCTGGGTCAAGATGATTCCAGACGCACCGACCAAGGATCCAGCCACAATAAGCACGTTGTTATCAATTGCGAAGCCCGCGGCACACGCCGCCAAGCCTGAATAGGAGTTAAGCAGTGAAATGACTACCGGCATGTCTGCACCACCGATGGGAATGACCACCATAATGCCAAACACCAGTGCCAAACCAATCACGGCATACAAATACGTAGTATTCGTCGGCTCCATCACGAACAGAGTTGCCCCTGCGACGATACCAAGCACCACTAATGAGTTAACAATTTGCTGTCCACTGAAAACGATCTGGCCACTACCCAGCTTTTCGCTCAATTTGCCGTAGGCAATAAGCGAGCCTGTCAAGGTAACCCCACCAATCAGAATGGAAAGAACGATAGTTATCAGCGTGAAAGTTGCCGAATCGGGCGATAGCGCCGCCCAGCCTACAAGCAGCGAAGCGGAACCCCCTAAACCATTGAACAGGGCAACCATCTCAGGCATGGACGTCATAGCAACCGAGCGGGCGACAACCGCGCCAATCAAACCGCCCACCAGCATACCGCCAGCGATGTATGTGTAATCAACAATACCCTGGTCAAGAAGAGCCACAACAATAGCCACCAGCATACCAGCGGCAGAGACCATGTTGCCCCTGCGAGCTGTTGCTGGAGAACCCAGCATTTTCAGACCAAAAATAAAGAGGCCCGACGCAATTACATAGCCTAAACCTGTCACAAGCGAAGTATCCATTATCAATTCTCCCGCTTCTTAAAGAAGCCCAGCATGCGGTCTGTAACTAGGTAGCCGCCCACCACGTTAATGCTTGCTAGAGCTACAGCGCCGGCACCTAGCCACTGCGCGAGATCGCCTTCACCGCTGCCTGCTAGGGCTACCGCGCCTACGGCCGTGATGCCTGAAACGGCGTTCGCTCCGGACATGAGTGGTGTATGCAATGTTGCTGGAACTTTATTAATCAGCTCAAAACCCAAGAAAACCGAGAGCATGAGGATAAACAGAAGATATTCGGCACCGTTCATGATCAGCTCGCTCCTTCGATAATGTCTTTAATAGTAGGGTGTACGACCGCACCTGCGTGGGTGATAACACAGCCCGGGAGAATGTCGTTTTCCATATCCAAAACGAACGCTTTGGCCTCTTCGTCCCAGGTGTCTTCGACAAGATTGAACATATTGCTGGCATACATTTGGGTTGCGTCTCGCGCCACCAAGTTTGCTAAATTACCCGTACCAACAATCGTGACTCCACCAACATCTACGACCTCATCGGGCACCGAGCCTTCCACGTTGCCGCCGGTTTCCGCCGCCATATCGACGACCACCGACCCGGGAGCCATGCCAGCAACCATATCTGCAGTGACAAGAACTGGCGGTTTACGGCCAAAAACCTGTGCAGTTGTAATCACCACATCTGAGTCTGCAATCACTGCCTTTTGTGCTTGCCGCTGAATTTCTACTTGTTCTGGGGTGAGCTCACGGGCATAGCCATCTGCAGTCTGTCCTGTATCGCCCAGATCGATTTCGAGAAATTTCCCTCCTAGTGACTGAACCTGTTCTGCAACCACCGGCCGGGTGTCAAAAGCAGTGACTCGCGCACCAAGGCGCTTGGCAGTTGCAATTGCTTGTAAGCCCGCAACTCCAGCACCAATGATGAACACCTTAGAGGGCTTTAAAGTACCCGCCGGGGTCATCATCATCGGAAAAATTCTTGGGAGCCGTGTCGCTGCAAGCATTACCGCCATATAGCCCGCTAGGTTAGCCTGAGAACTCAGTGCGTCCATCTTCTGCGAACGCGTTGACCGAGGAATCATCTCCATGCTGACAGCAGTAATGCTTTTAGCCGCAAACTCACGGATCAACTCGTGCTCGTTGAAGGGATCTAAGTAAGAAACATGAATGCATCCAGCCTTGAGCTTCGCGACCTCATCCAGTTCCGGCTTACGCAAGCGCAGAACCATATCGGCGCTGCCAAAAAGGGAATCGCGGTCGGTGACCACTGATGCGCCTTCAGCAGCGTAAGCCTCGTCACTGAAGCCAGCGCCAGCACCGGCGCCGGCCTCTATCGCTAGATCGGCTCCGAGTCGAACCAGTTTCTTTACAGTTTCCGGAGTGACAGACGCACGGTTTTCACCGGGGTGCGTCTCACGGGGTATCGCTAGTCGCATAGTGTCTTAACCTAATATTTTTTATGTTTGGGGCGCGGGAGTGTACACAATGTGAATATTCACGTCCCGTGAAAGTTAGGGGCACTGAATCTGGGACCTGTGCCCAAGTACATCTTCAGCCGGCGCGAAGTTTAAGAAACGGATTCAGCCAACGATGCTGCCAGCTGGTAAATCGTAAAGGGGCGTCCAGCACGGTCAAGCAGATACAGTCTTCGCCATCGAGAGCTACCGGTGCGTGTGTGTCATCGCTGGATCGAAAAATGAAATCTCCTGGATGGTAGCTGTCCCTGCCATCGCTAAACCCACCTTCCAGCACCAACGTCATTTCATTGCCGCCATGGGTGTGTTCTGGGATACGACCGCCGGCAGCGATGCGCAGCAATGCGAACTCGTGTTGTATATCGCCGGTTGACAGATAACTAACGCTCAGAGCGCGAGTCACACGCTTCCACACCAGCTGGCTGAAGTCTTTGTTTATGAGCCTTTCCAATAATCCAGGTATCTTTGAGGCTTCGGTCTGACCGATGTAGGCCAGCGGAGCAGGATCTTCAAGACGCGCCAGCACTGTGTCGAGCAGCGTCTCCGACACCGAAACAGGCTCGAGACGCTCCAGCATAGTACCGCCAACTGTCTGCAGCTGGTCGTAGGTGCGACGACACCGGTCGCAGTACGATAAATGCGCAGAAATACAAGCAGCCTGCGCTATCGGTAGACTGCCCGCTGCATATTCCATTAGGAGATCGTTAGAGGGGTGATGTTTTGCCATAAATGAACTGCCTTTGCTATTCCGACTTTTTAATGACGAAATACCTACTGATTGTTTCAGAGTCCTACGTATCAGCTCTGCAATCGGTTTACTGCCTGTCCATTTGTACCTGTAGTTTTTGTATAGCGAGCCTCACTCGAGACTTCACAGTGCCAAGTGGCAGGTCAAGCTCAGCCGCCGCCTCTGAGTGCGATTTGCCCTCCATGTAGACCTTGGCCAAAATTTGCGCCTGATCTGGGGGTAACTGCCCCATCAAATCTTTGATGCGGTCTGAACCGCGACGGGTATGTAGCACGGTAAAAGGCTCTTCACCCTCAAGTTCGATGTTCAGGTCATCTGCAGCTAAGGGCGTGTCAAACTTCTGTAATCGACGAAACATGTCGGTTCGACAATTTCGAGCAATGGTGTAAATCCAGGTGCTGGCAGCGGCTTTTTCTGGATTGAAACCACTCGCTTTTTGCCAGACCTTGAGCATCACTTCTTGAACGAGCTCGTCGGCATGGGCGGCGGAAAGGCTCGATCCGGCCAATGCAAAAGCTTTGATTAGGGGTGCAAAATGCCTGAAAAACCGCGTAAATGATGCTCGGTCGTTACTTTCACCAATTAAAACAAGGCACTCGCTCCACTCGTCGGTGCGCCTACCTGTGGGCACAGCCCACTTCCCGGAGCCACGCCCCGAGTCTGTTTCTCCATCGTTCTTGTTTTCGACCATACCGCACCGCGAAACTTGTGGAATTCTACCGCTCAGCATACACGAAGCTGCCACCATCACAACCACGCTGATCCGCGCTCCTATTAAAGACGTAATCTTCCTACGAATATTTACAGGATAACGGGTGGCACGCTAGTGAAGGTTGCAATAATCGGGTCAGGCATTTCCGGCTTGGGCTGCGCGCACCGGCTTGCGTCTTTACGGCACAACGTCGCGGTTTTCGAAGCGGCAGATCGCATTGGTGGCCATACTGCCACTTACGACGTGAAGCTTGGAGCACGCCGCTATGCTATAGACACAGGGTTCATTGTTTACAACGACCACACGTATCCGAATTTTATCGAACTCCTCGACAGCTTGGGCGTTGCCACACGGGCCACCGCAATGGGCTTTTCAGTCTCTGACGACACCACGGGCCTGGAGTATGCAGGCAACAACCTAAATGCACTATTTGCTCAGCGGCGAAATCTACTGTCTCCTAAATTTCTCAACATGGTGAAAGACATCTTGCGATTCAATAAAGAATCGGTTGCAGATTTAGATGCCGGCCAGCTGGCGACAGGTGAAACACTGGGCTCGTATCTCGAAAGACGACGCTACAGCGACGCATTTTGCAAAGACTACTTACTGGCCATGACTTCAGCCATATGGTCAGCTGATTTCTCAGATGCTCGAGATTTTCCAGTCGAGTTTTTTATCCGATTTTTTCGAAATCATGGCCTACTGCAGGTTGCCAACCGACCTCAATGGCGCGTAATAGAGGGCGGCAGTCGGGAGTATATTCCCCCGCTAACCAGTGGCTTCGAGGACCGTATTTTTCTCAACCATCCCGTTCAGAGCGTTGAACGGATACCCGGTAGAGGCGTGCAGCTTCAATTCAAAAACGGCTCTAAACGTCAATTCGATCAGGTTGTGATTGCGACCCATTCAGATCAGGCCCTCGCCATGCTGGCTGAGCCTTCGGCCAAAGAAAAAGCAATCCTCGGCGCCATACCTTACCGTGATAATGACGTTGTTCTGCACACTGACGACCGGGTTCTGCCTCGAAACCGTCGCACATGGTCAAGCTGGAATTATCGTATGCGGCCAGGCAACAAGAGGGCCGTGGTGACTTACAACATGAATATTTTACAGGGGATACAGGCGCCGGAGACTTTCTGCGTGACCCTGAACGACACAGACTCCATTAATCCTGCCCGAATTCTCGGTCGATTTAACTATGCCCATCCCCAATTCACTGTGGCTGGCGTAGAGGCACAGGGACGCTGGGAGGAGATTAATGGCGTTAATAACACCTGGTTTTGCGGAGCTTACTGGCGAAATGGCTTCCACGAAGATGGTCTCGTCAGTGGTCTCAGGGTGGCGGAAGCGCTAGCTGAGACGGATTCAATGGCCGCATGATCTCGAAGCTATACCGCGGCACACTATTCCATTGTCGCCACAGCCCCAAACAACACCGATTTTCTTACAAAGTTTTCATGCCACTGGTGCAGCTAGACGCTCTGCCTCATCTCACTGACACCATACCGTTTTGGTCAGCAAGGCGCTGGGCACCTGCGACGTTTCGACGCTCTGACTTCCTTGGCGACCCCCAAACCCTTCTAATTGAGGCCGTAAAAGCTCTCATTACAAAACAGTGTGGACCCCAGGCTCTAGGGCCCGTTTATTTGTTAGCCAACTGGCGCTACTTTGGCGTTCAAGCCAACCCTATCGCGTGCTACTTCTGCTACGCCCACGACGGCCAAACACTGCGCTATATCGTTGCTGAGGTAACCAACACCCCCTGGGATGAGCGTCAGAGTTATGTAATTCCCGTGACGCACTCTGAGGGAAAGGTACACACCGAATTTCAAAAGACCTTGCATGTCTCTCCTTTTAACCCCATGAACATGAAGTATCGCTGGTCGAGCAGTGCTCCGGGGGATCAACTGGCCATCAAGTTGAGTGCTTTGGAGGGGAGTGAGAAGGTTTTTGATGCCACCCTTTCGTTAGAGGCCCAGCCGTTCACGGCGACCCACCTGAACCGGGCGCTTTGGGGGCTGCCATTTATGACACTAAAGGTCATTGCCGCTATCTATTGGCAAGCACTTAAACTTTGGGTAAAAGGGGTGCCTTTTCACCCCCATCCGAACCGGGGATAACCCCATAATTTTGCTAAAGAGAACCATCGAGGTTACACCCAATGTCTGAATCCAGTGTGCGAAACATCTTGAAGCTGCCCACTTTCAGCCGAGCTGCTCAGCCCCAAATAGCGAGAGAGTTGCTTTTGCGGCTGCTGCGAAATATTCGCGTCGGCACGCTGACACTGCACGACGGCGATGAGGTATTTACCCTGGGCAATGATGACCGCCCCGGAGCACCCCATGCGCATGTTGATATTCACGACAACAGGACTTATTGGCGCATTCTTACGGGCGGGACAATAGCGTCCGGCGAGGCCTACATTGATGGCGAATGGAGCAGCCGAGACCTGACTGAAGTGACCCGCTTGTTCAGTGCCAACATGGAAACAATGATGGCAATGAAAGATAAGCAAAGTTGGATTATGCAATTAGGGTTAAAGCTTGCTCATTTTGGCAGGCGAAACACGGAAACGGGATCGAAAGAAAATATTGCCGCACATTACGACCTAGGAAACGATTTTTTTGAACTCTTTCTAGACCCCACCATGATGTATTCGTCCGCGGCCTACCCCACTGCATCGGCCTCTCTCGATGAAGCCGCGGTGCATAAACTCGACCTGATTTGTCAGTCATTGGAGCTAAAACCCGAAGATGCGTTGATCGAGATAGGTACAGGGTGGGGTGGCATGGCCATTCATGCAGCCCAGCACTATGGCTGCACTGTCACAACAACAACAATATCTAAAGAGCAATATGAGCATACTGTTGAGGCCGTGAAAGCTAGGGGTTTGGAAAATCAAATCACCGTGCTTTGTCAGGACTACCGTCAACTGGAGGGCACTTTCGATAAACTGGTATCGATTGAAATGATCGAAGCGGTGGGACATGAATTCTACGAGAGCTACTTTCGCTGCGTCAGCAAGCTGTTAAAGCCCAC
The DNA here is from genome assembly GCA_029253705.1 of Luminiphilus sp. Classification (GTDB taxonomy): domain Bacteria; phylum Pseudomonadota; class Gammaproteobacteria; order Pseudomonadales; family Halieaceae; genus Luminiphilus. The sequence continues at coordinate 6,862 of JAQWYY010000125.1, forward strand.
GGGCAAAGCGGTCATTCAGGCCATTACCATTCCGGATCAGCGCTATGACTTTGCCAGACAGTCAGTTGACTATATCAAGCGTTATATTTTTCCCGGAGGCTGCTTGCCGTCGTTAAGAGTTATTAGCGAAAACCTAGCCAACCACACTGACTTGCAAATCACCCAGCTCAGGGACATTACCCTAGACTACGCACGTACCCTCGAAGCATGGCACCATAGCTTTCTTGAGCAAACTAAAAAGGTAAAAGAAATGGGCTTCGATGACCGATTTATTCGCATGTGGCGGTTCTATCTCAGCTACTGTGAGGGTGGGTTCCGCGAAAGAATCATCGGAACCTTTCAAATTACCATGGCAAAACCTGGCTACCGTCCGGAATAGGCCATGCTACTTTCCCTTGTGCCCATTTTACTGCTGGTGGGTATGCTGGCAGGAGCAGTACAACTTTTTGGTTCAGATGCATCCTACGGACCCAACCAAATCGTTCTTGTTATTGCCACGGGAATTGCAGCTCTTGTAGGGCTGCGCCGCGGTCTGCACTGGCCAGATATTCAAAAAGCACTAACTGACGGCATACAAGTGGGTCTCGGACCCATCCTTATTTTACTTGCTGTGGGCGCACTCATCGGCAGCTGGATTCTGGCCGGTACGGTACCAGCTATGATTTATCATGGCGTCGCACTCCTCGATCCCGCAATCTTTTACGCCGCATCTGCCGTCATCTGTGCGCTTGCCTCGATTAGTATTGGCAGCTCCTGGACAGTGGCTGGAACTCTGGGCATTGGCCTTATTGGTATCGCTGAGAGCTTTGGCCTCTCGAGCGCGATGACCGCAGGGGCGATTATTTCTGGTGCCTATTTCGGCGATAAACTGTCGCCGCTGTCGGACACGACAAATCTGGCGGCTGCCTGTGCCGGTGTCGATTTGTTTCAACACATTCGCCATATGCTATGGACAACGGTACCCGCGTTTGCCGTAGCCCTCGCCTTTTTTCTACTAATGAACAGCGAGCAGGTCACTCGCCCACCCGAGGATATCGCTCAGCTTCGAACCGCTCTTGCGGCCGAGTTCAATGTAGCCTGGTACAGCCTGTTACCCCTTTTAGGCATGCTGGTGCTTATTTTTCTGAGAGTGCCAGCCTACCCCGCTATATTGCTGTCCACTGCCATCGGCATTATTTTTGCGTTATTGGTGCAGCCCGAAGCGGTTCGACGTTTTGGTGAAAGCCTAGACAGCAATGGGCCCGCGCCCATTTTGAGGGGGTTATGGACCGTGCTGTTTGCCGGCTACACCGGCAGCAGCACAGATCCATCTCTCAATGAACTGCTGAGCAAAGGTGGGATGGCGAGCATGCTTAACACAGTTTGGCTCATCGTCACCGCGCTGTCTTTTGGCGGCGTTCTTGAGAGAACAGGTATTTTGGCACACTTGTTAGAGGCAGCACTCAAAAAGGTGCGCAATACGGGAGATTTAGTACTGGCTACGGTGACTGGGGGTGTTGTCACCAACGTTCTCGCGGCCGATCAGTTCTTAGCTATTGCCTTACCCGGACGAATGTTCACGGTAGCCTATGACCAGCGTGGCTTAAGTCGACTCAACCTATCTCGGTCCCTTGAGGACTCTGCCACATTGACATCAGTACTCATTCCTTGGAATACCTGCGGCGCCTATATGAGTGCCACCTTAGGTGTTTTCACCCTAGAATATTTGCCCTTCGCAGTCTTTAATTATGTATGTCCGCTGATTGCCATTGTTCTGGGATACCTGATGATTGCGCAAAAACCTGCAGATCAATCTGCGCCCGCATGAACGTGCTCGATTGGGACTACCCCGACCCACATGTTTGTTCTGTGACCGTAACCTCCAAGGATATCGATGCGCTATCCCACACCAACAATGGAGTGTACGTGTATTGGTGCGAGCAGGCGGCCTGGTCTCACACCCGCGCCCTTGGGCTGGGCGAAAATCAGTATCGAGCGCTGGATCGCGCAATGGCACTCACCCATGCGGAATACCAGTATCTTCGGGCGACCCATGAAAGCGATGAACTTCAAGTCGGCACCTGGATCACTCGATGGGACCGACGGTTGACCATGGAACGTCAGTTTCAAATCGTTAATACCAACACTGGAAAAACCGTGTTGCGCGCCAAACATCAGTTCGTCTGTATTGAGATTTCTACGGGCAAACCCCGTCGCCCCCCTAAAGAGTTCATAGATCGGTACGGACCCGTGGTGCTAAGCCTGTAAGACCCTTAACTGCGTGACCACGCAAAGCTCAAGACGGCATCTAAATCTTGCGCTCCCGTCTGCAATGCCAGTAGACGGTCGACGCCCAAAGCGACACCTGCGCAAGAGGGTAATCCTGCCGACAAAGCTCCAAGCAGCTGCTCGTCAGGACTTCGGCTCATTTGGCCGCGTGTATGGCGCAAGCTATTGTCTGCAGCAAACCGCGCTCTAAGTTCGGCGGCATCACCGCATTCCCAGTAACCATTGGCCAGCTCGACACCATCGGCATAACATTCAAAACGAGCCCCGCAGGGCTCCCCCATCACATTCACGATCTGCCGTGCCAAGGCCGCTTGAGATTCAGGGTAATCAACGACTAAAACAATGCCCCAGCCGGCGATTGCGGGCTCTACGCAATGGCTCATCAACAAATCGAACAAATCATCTCGCTCAAGCCCTAATGGAATTTCCCCCAACCGGCGTGAGGCCAATTGCTCGAGGTCTTCTCTAGAGGCACTGTGAGCGCCGGTACCCAGCACTTCCTGAAACAGTGCTGGCCATGACCAAACCTGCCACCCCGGGCGTTCCAGCACAGCCGCAACGAGCTCCCCAACCTCACGCGCCAGTTGATAATGGTCGATACCCAGTCGGTACCATTCCAACAACGTGTACTCGGGGTTATGACGCGCTCCCTGCTCCTCCAGCCGAAAAGCCTTACAAATCTGAAAAATATCGCCACTGCCCGCCGCTAGAAGACGTTTCATGGCGTATTCCGGAGAGGTCTGTAAAAACCGCATTTCTGTGCCGCAGGGCACTGCAAAATTTTCTAAGGCAGGGTCTGACACTCCCGCACGACACAACAGTGGTGTTTCCACCTCCATGATGTGGTGCTGGGCAAAGTAGTTTCTGAGATCCGCCAGCAAAGCCGCTCGCTGCCGCTGGACGGCATGATCAGCTCCGGGGCGCCAATGTGTCACTTGCTGCCGTTCAGCTCTTACTCGCGCGACTGACGTATTCTCCAGTTCGCGTATCAATGCGAATGCTCTCACCCTGAGAAATGAACAGAGGCACGCGAACCACGGCACCCGTGGTTAAGGTCGCCGGCTTGGAACCGCCTTGTGCAGTGTCACCCTTCAAGCCCGGATCGGTCTCGGTAATTTCCAGCTCAATAAAATTGGGCGGGCTCACGGTAATCGGTGCCCCGTTGTATAGAGTGACCTCGTACTTTTCCTGCTCCCTCAACCATTTTTGCGTATCCCCCACGGCATCAGCACCGGCAGCATGCTGGTCGTAACTGACCGGATCCATAAAGTAAAAGAACTCACCATCGGTGTAGGAGTACTCAAGCTCCACATCAAGGACATCAGCGCCTTCGAGAGAGTCGCCAGACTTAAATGTGCGGTCCCATACGCGGCCTGAACGCAAATTACGCAATTTCACTCGGTTAAATGCCTGACCTTTACCCGGTTTCACAAACTCGTTTTCGAGAATGGAGCAAGGCTCACCATCGAGCATCACTTTTAGACCGGACTTGAATTCGTTAGTAGAAAAATTGGCCATAG
>JAQWYY010000134.1 GCA_029253705.1 Luminiphilus sp.
CCCGAGGTTGATTCCCCTAGAAAGTGGGCCCGATGAACATCGCCGTTATCGGCGTTTGCTCTTGCCGGTATTTCAGCCAGATGTCGTAAAAAAAATGGAGTCAGGCATTCGGGCACAAACTTGTGCGGTGCTTGACGCTGCCGCAGGTAAAGAAAAAATTGATTTTTTAAGAGATATAGCCAAGCCCATTCCAACCCAAGTTTTTGCTGAGCAGATGGGCCTGGAGGCGGCAATGTTGCCGCAGTTTTACGAGTGGGAAACAGGTTTTTATAGGGCGCCCACCCTTGAAGAACGGCTTGCCTGTGGGCAGCAAATAGCACTGCACCTGCAGCAGGTTGTAGAGCAACACCAAAAGCGGCCGGGTGCGGGAGATATTGTTGATTTGCTGCTGGCCGCTGAGGTAGAGGGGGAGCGCCTAACCGCAGAGGAAGTGCAGGGCGTTGCTTATCTACTGTTTTTGGCCGGCATCGATACCGTAGCTTCGATGCTGTCGTTCACCATTCTTCAGCTGGCTCGTAACCCGGATCAGTACGCCCAGTTGCACCAAAACCCTGAAAAGGTCACTGCTTCGGTTGACGAGTTTCTGCGACTAAATGCGTTTATCAGTTTAAATCGCATTTGCGAACAAAATACCAAAGTTGAGGGGGTGCTGATTAAGGCCGGTGATAACGTGGTAATTCCCAGTGCGATTACTTCTAGAGATCCTACAGTATTTGGGGCGCCGGACACCTTCGATACTGACCGGAGTCGCGGGGAACAAAATCGGCATCACGCCTTCGGCGCTGGCGCACACAAATGTATAGGGTTGCACCTTGCGAAACTTGAAGTCAGGGTGGTGCTTGAGGAGTTTTGTCAAAGGGTGAGTTCGGTCTCTTTGAGCGAAGACCGTAAAATTATCGGTCACGGTGGCACAACAATGGGACTTGACGCCTTGCCGGTTGATCTTCAATGGACTAACCAGTAGGCCCTTCCAGTAGGCCCTTCGTAAAGCACCGACGACGATCCCGAGGAGGGAGTGTATGTTAAAAATGAGCGATTGTTTCCATAACGGTATCGCAGTGGCAGATATCCACTCGGCGCGAGACTCTCTTGGCCAGAGCCTGGGGGTCGAATGGAGTCCAGTCCGAAGCTTCGACCCACTGCCATTCTGGACGCCAGAGGCAGGGGAGCACGAGATAGTGGTTCATGCATGCTACAGCCGGGAGGGCCCGGTGCACCTTGAGCTCTGTCAAGGCAGCTCAGCATTTTACGATCCCGCTCAGTTACCAGATAGCCGTCATATTGGCTTTTGGACTGAGGACTTAGCTGGCGCTGCAAATACCCTCCAATCGCAGGGCTGGCAGGTGCTAGCCGCAGGTGCCTCCCCTGATGATGGTTACGGTTTGATTTGCTATCTAACGCCACCCAGTCGCGGCTTAATCATCGAGCTAGTAGGTACAGCACTGCAGCCGGTGATCGCTGAGTGGGTAACCGCAACCGAATAGTAAAGTCCCCTGATTTCGCAGGCCCCTGAATTTGGGCCTTTCGAGCGACTGTCCTGTAAGACTTGTTCGGCACAAGTAACCGTAATACTCTGGTGGTAACTGCCGGCTATTTTGATAAAAAAAGTGTCGGTTTTGGGGCTTAAGTCTCGCGAAAGCTGGGGCCATAAAATAAGAGCGTTCCCGATACCGCTAGGTGTCTGGGCACGGCTATTGTTGAGGATTGCAGAAGGTGTCTGAATTGGGCGAGACAGCCAAAAATATCTCGGTTGCCTCTAGTCGGGTAGCGTCACTGACTCGTTTTTCCTCTCAGGACCTCCAGCCTAGTGCCCGCACTTTTAAACCCGCTGATTCTCAACCAGCGGATCCTTCCACAGAAAATGGAGTTCCCAATAATGCTCTCTGCTGATGACAAGATAGCTATTGCCGAATTACTCGCTAGGGCCTCATATGCCTATGATCAGCGTGACCTTGAATTGCTCGAATCAGGATTCTGCGAGGATGCCGTTGTAAGCTTGTGCATCGCCGGTGGCGACCTTGTGGGACCTTTTGAGGGGCGCGACAACGTGATGCAGTTATACCGTGATGCTATGGCGTCCCAAAATGACGTTCGACGACATGTGGTATCAAACTCCTTCTTTTCAGTGTCGGATGACGTGGTTGAAGTGACGTCTAATCTCACCTTATTTGCGACTGAAGAAGGCAAGACAAAGCTGCTCAGCGCGGGCTTGTATCGCGATACGGTTCGTCAGGTCGATAATCAATGGCGCATTGCAACCCGCCATGTTGACCTCGATAGCGCCTACTGAGGACTTGCGCGTGAATATAGGAAGGATCCCCGCAAAAACTGCGAGCCTAGAACCTCAGCGGGAGGCGTTGGTCGATGTCCCTAACGAGCGTCGAATTACCTTTGGCGAACTAGATGAGCGCGTGAGACGCCTTGCCAATGCGTTGCGAGATAATCTTGGGCTGTCTAAGGGTGACAGGGGGGCCATCCTGTCCAAAAACTGCATTCAATACATGGAAGTGTTTTACGGTGCTGCGCGTTGCGGGTTGATCGCATTGCCACTGAACTGGCGCCTGAGTGATGTGGAATTGCTGCGCCTACTTGAAGATGGTGAGCCCCGTGTAATTGTTGTTTCAGCCGAGTATCGAGAGATGGCTGAGCGCCTCAGTCAGAAGATCCACATTGATCATTGGTTTATTTTCGAAGACCAGCCTGAGGATAACTATGAGCGTTTAATCGCAGCAGC
>JAQWYY010000156.1 GCA_029253705.1 Luminiphilus sp.
GAGACCCTCGCGTTACTGGAGTTTTGTGGACGCCTATGGGAACAAAGCCACGGTTTGTTTGACCCCACGGCAGGAATCCTGAGACAGGTTTGGGATTTTTCTAGTGGGCAGCAAGGCGATGTCAGTGAACTGCCAGAGCTGCTAGCCAAAGTGGATTGGTCTAAGGTGCTGCAAAGCGAACAAGGTGTTGGGTTGCGCGATGTCGGGATGGAATTGGATCTCGGGGGTATCGTAAAAGAGTATGGCGCCGATAAAGCCGCGCAAGCTTTGCGGGACCACGGCTTCAACCACGCGCTGGTTGAACTGGCAGGGGATGTCGTGGCCGTGGGCGGTAAAACTTCAGGGGCACCCTGGCATGTTGGCATCAGCGATCCTAAAGCGCCATCAAGGACTTTGGTCACCATTGAACTGACCAACTGTGCCCTGGCCACCAGCGGCAGCTACCAGCGCTTTATTAAAATCGACGGCCGACGCTATAGCCACTTTTTGAATCCACAATCGGGCTGGCCCGTTGAGGGTGCGGCGAGCATTAGTGTCCTTTCAGACAGCTGTCTGACGGCGGGCGCGGTCGCTACCGTCGGGTGCTTGCACAACGGTACTGAAGCCACAGATTGGTTAAATGGGGCTGGGCTGCCTTGGCTGAGCATTGGGCAAGCGGGGGAATGCTTGGGACCCCTCGCACCCTGATCATCCAGCCGATGACATTGGCCGTAACTGAGTATCTATTACTGCATTTGGTCTCCCAACATGCCAGATACGCTCTATTACGACGGCCAGTGTCCTCTCTGCGTTAAGGAGATGGATAAGCTGCGCGTCATCAAAGATGAACAGCTACAGTTAGTCGATATTCATGGGCTGAGTGAGTCGAACAGCCCAGTCGACAAAGACCAGTTACTACGCGTGCTCCACTTGGAACGCGATGGGCAAATAGTCACCGGAATTGAGGCCAACGTTGCCGCTTGGCAGCACACCCGTTACGGAGTGCTTTGGCGGTGGATGACCTGGCCTCTCATTCGTCCCATTGTCGAGATCGCCTACAATCGATGGGCGCGCTGGCGCTACGACCGACTCTACAAGGCGGAGCCGTAACTCATGAGCAACTGGACCGCAGAAGAGCTCGAAGCATTACCCAGTCGGTATCGAGGCAATCTGGTTAATGGCATACTCGGATTCAAGCCCGCACTGCTTGTAGGAACAGCCAGCTTGGAAGGTGAAACAAATCTCGCTGTTTTTTCCAACGTATTCCACATTGGTGCCAGCCCTCCATTGCTTGGGCTAATTATTCGACCCAGCCCTCAGGGCACAGAGCGACACACGCTCAATAATATTTTAGCTACAAAAGCGTTTACGCTGAACCACATCAACGAGTCGATGGTACCAGCAGCCCATCAAACCTCGGCACGGTACCCCAGGAATCGCTCCGAATTTAGTGAGACCGGGCTTACGGAGGATTGGTTTGAAAAATTTGCAGCACCATCGGTTAAAGAAGCGCCCGTGAAACTTGGCTTGTTAATGATTGAGCATCAGGTGCTTGCGGTGAATAACACACACTTAATTATTGCAGGACTGCAATGGCTCCAGTGCCCAGAATCGGGTATCAGGTCGGATGGCTCGGTAAACCTCGTTGACTTTGACAGTCAATCGGCTTGTGGTCTAGACAGTTACCATGGCGCCAAGCCAGGACAACGATTTGCTTATGCGAAAGTAGATCGCAGTCCCCAGACACAGCGATAACACTGGAAGGCTACCTACGTTGGCCTCAACTTGAGCACAGCCACGGGAGCCAGAATGACGTTCCAGTGCGCGGCGTGGTGGCTATGGAAAATGGAATGCCCCTGACACTTAAAACTAATAACCATGTGGGTTATTGCGCCCTCGGCCTGATCGCAGTGCTACTAGCTTTAATCAGTGGCTGCACCAGCCCAGCGAATCTCGACCAACTTGCGCCTCACAGCTCAAACCCGAGTCAGATCATTAAAGCTGCGCCATTTCTCCACCGAGTTTTTGAAAAGCCCGGGAATGGAAATACGACCCGAATTTATATTGAAGGTGATGGCAGACCTTGGGTAACGCCACGAAGCCACTCGTCTGATCCCACGCCTCATCGACCCATAGCGTTTGAACTTATGCAGTTAGATCAGGGGCACGCCCTTTACCTGGGACGCCCTTGCTACTTTAAGACAGCCGATCCGCTTTGTGATGATGCTCGCTGGTGGACTTCACATCGCTACTCAGAGACGGTGGTTACGAGTTTGGTCGACGCCGTACAAACACTTACCCTCAAAAGTGACGACATAACGCTTGTTGGCTTTAGTGGCGGCGGCACCCTCGCATACCTCATGGCAGCTCGACTTCCAAAGGTAAAACGGTTGGTTACCATCGCCGCCAATCTTGACGTGGAGCTGTGGACTCAAACAAGAGGGTTTTCAACCTTGAAAGGATCACTAGACCCAGCCCTTACTGCCCCACTTCCCACAGCAATCCAGCAACTACATCTTGCCGGCTCCCAAGACCAATCAGTACCATTGGCAGCGACCTCAGGAGTTGTCGCCCGACAGCCCAATGCAGAGCTACGGGTGATCTCTGATTATGATCATAGTTGCTGCTGGCAAGAACAATGGCCCACGATACTGGGCGAGCTAAATTAAGCGTTTGAAAGGCAGTCCAAATAGGCTTCGGGGCGCAACCGCTATTGTTGCTTCAAAGCATTCGCGCACATGGCGCCCCTCTCAGTATTGCGTGATAGCGCAAAAAGCGCTCACCTGACCCACCTAAAGATCGCAACTAAGCACGTTCCTGCTCGTTCACCGGCAGCCAGAAGAGCACCGCAATCCTCAGGCGCTGTTGGCCTCGGGGCTGGTAGTCTTAAAGCTCCTTCCGTAGCCCTGCTGAAACACCGTGATAATCGTATCTGCTCAGCCCTAGAAAGGTATCGTAATTGAAGAAAAGCACTAAACCATTTTGCATTTGAAACGACGTGCCTGCAGACAAACGAAAGTAACTGCTGTCGAAGTCGTCTGTCTCCCAGCCAATATTGTTAACCGCAGCGGCAGTACCCTGCGCATTTGCAAAGCTTGTGACTACTGGCTGATCTCCATCCTCAAACTCATTCACCCATGCGACATCCAAATACGGCAACAGAACCCCTGATTCACGACTGAACGCGAGTGAAAACTGCGCGCCTAATTCCACGGATAGTGACTCAATGTCTTGATCTTGCACGGTCAAAGCCATAGACCCATTCACCGAGTTGTCAGTACCCTCTGTGTACTGATCAATATCCAGCTGAACACCTTGGGCCTGCACATAATAGCTTTGGCTGAGGCTCTCGTTTTGCCGAAGTAGGCCTCCACCCAAACTCCAACTAACCTGATCACCCTCGGGGCTCGCGGTTAACACCTCGTGGAAAGCTTGATTCTGGTGATAGTCGAGCACTCTGGTCGTGTCGTAGTCATAGCGTCCAGCCCCCAGGGTACCTTCAACATAATAGTTATCACCAAAGTGTGTAACGTAAGCTGTCAGGTTGTTTCCCCTCGATTCGAGATCCCCGTAATTTTTCTCCACGTCGGCATCAGCATCACTGAACTGGTAAGCAATCCCACCAATCAAGCTATCACTGAAGCGATAATCAACCCCTAGCGTCGCACCAAAAGTGTCAAAGTCAAAACCATCACTGCGTGCCGTACCCTCTCTATCACCGGAAGCGTAATCCAGCGTCGCAAACATCCCCAGCCTAGAAAAATCGTCTCCAGATGCCATTCCTCCCACAGGAAGCCCCTGCTGTTCCCACCCTGCCACACCAAGGCTCATACCGATCACACCCGCTCGCAGGGCCTGCATACGGTTACTCACGTTGTCCAAGCGGCTCCCAGCAGCTTCCGTAGCTTTAGCGCCTAAAATCTCTATTTCCTCAGCCTGAGTGCGCTGTAGAGCGTCGCTGAAATTGGAGATGGCACCTGAGTTTTGAACCACAATTTCACCACATCGCGTTAACAAACGACTGGCGGTATCGGACAGTGATTCAGACACTCCTACCAACTGCCGACATTGGGTAAACACGCCGCTATACACCAATTTTTGATTGTCGGTTAGCACCTCATAATCCGGCGCGGGCGGAGTAAACGGCGGCTGAGTAGGATAATCCTGTGCGGCGGCTTTCATGGCAAACGAGGTGCAAGCGGCCAAAACAATAATTCGAAAGTAAATTCCTTTTAACATGCAGACATTCCTTTGTTATGTCGCGAATAAGCCGACACAACGGTATCACCCTTCAATTAATTAAGAAATGTTCTTAATATTTTTTCTTAGTAAATATGGAAAAGTAACGATGCGGGTGCGTGCCGAGGTAGATCGGCTGGACCCAAATCAGGTTCAACTTCAACACCTACGATGCTCACATAAGACTAAACTTGGAAACCTAAGGTCGCTTGGCATTTCAACAAGGGCGACGTTCGCGCCAGAGATCCACCCAATGGAATCAAAGCCAACTTTCATGGTTAGAAAAGCATAATTTAAGACTCTGAAGCCCTGAAGCCCTGAAGCCCTGAAGCCCTGAAGTCCAAAAAATTATCCCAAAGAACAGGCACTAGTGCGGTAAGCTCACACACAAGATTAAAGCAGCACCTGCGAGTGAACCTATGTCGCCCGAAATCGAGCAGAGAACAGCACAAAACAGAACTCCAAGAATCGGAACAGGTTGGTATCTTGCGGGTTTAGGCCTCACCATAATTGGCGGCCTCCTATTTTGGTTTTTTTTCCAATCAGGTTTCCAACCGGATCCAAAACCAGAGGAAGTGCCCACAAGACAAACAGACAGCCCTGAAACAGAAGCTATCACTACCCCACCAGATATTGTTAACGCTTTTGATGTTACCGAAATCACCGTGAATTCAAGCCCTGCTGCTACCACGCCCCTTGAACAATCTGCCGTGACCCCAACTGAAACTGATGGTGTCATAGCCGAATATCTTTCTGGGTTAAACATCGGCCAACTAGGAGAACAGTTCACGACACAAGACAACGGTATTGAGCGAGGCATCGCCATTATCGACAGCATCCGCCTGGGTTCGGTGCCCTATAAGCTATTACCCATGGGGCGCCCCAGTGAGAAATTTCCGTTTCAGGATAACGGCCTTGCAGTGACCCTAGACCCCAAAGGGTTTGAGCGCTACGAGGGGCTTGCCAATACCGTTGCGGGTATCAATGTTCCGATGGCACTAGAGCTCTATGATATTTTGTCAACTGCGCTGGAGGAGGTTTGGTCGGCCCTGGGGTACGGTGAAACCACATTTAATGACGCGGCAATGGGTGCCCTCAACATGATTTTGTTAGCACCTGCTACAGACTTTGAAGCCCGGTTATACAAGGATGAAGCAAACTGGCGGTATGAAGACGAAAGCTTGGAAACCCTACCCGCCATACAAAAGCAACTCATGCGTATGGGACCAACTAACGCCGAAAAAATTCAGAACAAAGCACGGGAACTGCGCGGAGCATTGCTTGATCGCAACACCTAATTAAAGGTTGTTTAGCGACATTAGCTCCTCCGCCAATGCCCCACGCCGTCACTAATTCAAGTCGGCGCCTGAAGACACTGGCTTGCAATAACGCCCATTGCCCTACCTCACATGGGCTGAGCGCAAGCGCTTGGTGTTAGGGCTAATCAAAAGGGTCACTCGCATCGGTGATGAGTTCCATAAACTGCTCCGGCTCAAAGCCTCGATACTGCATGAAGCGGGCACGCTTTCCCCATTCGCGACGCCGATCATCAGAGTTGGGCTCCCTGATGGGGCTGGGGAACTTCTTGCTATACACCTGTTGTGCCTGCCAAAACCAGTCGACCTCCAACTCAGCTAGGGCCGCACAGTCTTGCCAAGAATTTTTTATCCCCTTGCTGCGCAGCTCCTGATCCAGCCGGCGCGGACCAATACCTTTATTGACCAGCTGCCGCACCATGGCCGCTGCAAAACGCGTATCACTGAGTAGATCTTCGTCAACGAGCCGCTGAAGCTGTTCGCTGACAACAGTGTCAAAGTCTTCCTCACGACCAAAACGCCGCTTCAGCTTTAGTTTCAACTCCTCTACCCCATGCTCACGCCGAGCTAATAAATCCATTGCGGCCCGGCGTACGTCAGTGGGGTTAAGAGGAGATTCCAAGCCCCTTACTCGGCAGAGGCTTCCGCACCCTCGCTCGGCGCCGCTTCCACCACGGCGAGTGGTAAGCCCATTGTCTGATGCCGAATTTGACTCTCAATCTCGTTGGCAATGTCAGGGTGTTCCTCTAAAAACCGAGAGGCATTAGCTTTACCTTGCCCAATTTTATCGCCCTTGTAGGCATACCAGGCGCCGCTTTTGTCGACGAGATTGAGTTTGACGCCCCAATCAATGACCTCGCCCATGTGGTAGATACCCTCGCCATACATAATCTGAAACTCAGCCTGCTTAAAGGGCGGCGATACTTTGTTTTTAACCACTTTGACTCGAGTTTCGTTACCGACAACCTCGTCGCCGTCTTTGACCGCTCCGGTGCGTCGAATATCCAGACGAACCGAGGCGTAGAACTTGAGCGCATTACCACCAGTGGTCGTCTCAGGGCTGCCGAACATAACGCCAATTTTCATACGAATCTGGTTAATAAAAATCACAAGACAGTTCGTTTGCTTAATAGCTCCAGTCAATTTTCGCATCGCCTGACTCAGTAAGCGCGCTTGTAAACCTACGTGTGACTGTCCCATTTCACCTTCAATTTCGGCTTTTGGGGTCAGCGCTGCCACTGAGTCGATAACCAAGACGTCGACTGCCCCCGAACGAACCAGCATCTCGGCAACCTCAAGGGCCTGCTCGCCGGTATCCGGCTGCGACACGATCATGTCGTCCACCTGGACCCCCAGCCGCTCGGCATACTGTGGGTCGAGGGCGTGTTCGGCGTCAATGAAGGCTGCGGTACCACCCTTTTTTTGAGCCTCCGCGATCACCTGAAGCGTCATGGTGGTCTTGCCCGAGGATTCCGGCCCATAAATTTCCACAATGCGCCCTTTGGGCAAGCCACCAATACCTAGCGCTATGTCTAGCCCCAAAGAACCAGTTGAAATGGCTGGAATGGCTACACGCTCCTGATCACCCATTCGCATGACAGTGCCTTTGCCAAACTGCCGTTCAATCTGCGCCATTGCCGCGTCAAGTGCCTTCGCTTTGTTGGGATCCATGCGATTTTCCTCGGGTT
>JAQWYY010000168.1 GCA_029253705.1 Luminiphilus sp.
CCCAAAATTATTTGTATCGGAGTCAACTACGCCAATCGAAATGCCGAGTACAAAGACCAGACCCCCGATCCTGAGTGGCCTAGCCTGTTTATGAGGGGACAAGAGTCGTTTACCGGAAGTGGACAAAGTCTTTGGCGTCCGCCGGAGAGTCCTCAGCTTGATTATGAGGGGGAAATTGTGATGGTGATCGGCAAATCGGGTCATCGCATACCTCAAGAAAAGGCGATGACGCATGTGGCGGGGTATACCCTCATGAACGAAGGTACGATTCGTGACTGGGTGCGCCATGCCAAGTTCAACGTGACTCAAGGCAAAAACTTTCCTCGGTCGGGCGCTATCGGGCCTTGGTTGGTCGATGCTGCTGCGGTGGGTGATCCTACTGAGCTGGCGTTGGAGACCCGCGTTAACGGCGAGTTACGACAGCAAGATACCACCGCTAACCTGATGTTTCCGTTTGATTACTTGATTAGCTATCTCTCAATTTTTTATACCCTGCAACCTGGCGACATGATCTCTACCGGTACGCCCAATGGGGCGGGTGCCCGATTTGATCCGCCCCGATACTTGGCACCGGGAGATGTGGTGGAGGTGACCTGTCCGGCGATTGGCACGCTTTCCAACACTGTGGCCGATGATCCGACTGCTGAAGCAGATATGACGTCGCAACTGAGGAGTAACCGGCTGGCCTGAGTATCTCTAATTGCACGAATCGTAAACAGCGTTGTCATTATCCCCGGGCTTTTCAGCCTTGGGTTGAGCGCTGCTTTTGATCGTTACAGGTCTTTGCTGATGCCGCCAAAGCGCTGATAAAAATAATGTTCGGACTCTGGGAGCCGCCCCTGACGGTTCACAAGCTCGTTCTGGATGTAGGTTGAAGACGGTTTGGCCAAGTCTCGGTACAAAGCTTGCGCGAGCTGTCGGGCCACCGTGCCCTGCCAACGGTTTGGGAGGAGGTCACTGGGCAGCGGAGTGTCTCTGAGTAGAATCCGGCGGTATTCGTGAATCAGTAGCAGTCGTGCCTGAAAGGCCTCTAGGGGAGTGGGTAACTTGCCTTTATCGAGGGCTTTTTTCAGCGGCCTGAATAATCCGATGATTTGGCGGTATTCCTCTTCAAGATTGTCCAGTTGCCAGTGGTCGCTAACGAGCTCTCGCCACTGTCTGGCCGTGGTCAGTGATGCGGTTTTTGCCTCCATAACCACCACGCCGCTACTCAGATCAAATTCGTCGAGTAAATCGCGAATGGATTCCTCGTCCCCGCCCGGGCGCGCAAAGGTGCCATTGCTGATCGCGCGAAAGCCCAACCAATGTAAACTGCGTCTAAAATCGTCGCGCTGCGTTTCGGGCAAGTTTGTGGGTAACAGAAGCTGCCAGCTGCCGTGCCAACTATCGTCGCCTGCACTGTAAATACGCTGTGCTGCGCGTTGATATTCTTTGCTACCACTGTGGGTAAATCCGTAGAAGCTCTTACGGCCTTCCCGCTCCACTTCCAGCCAGCCCTCTTTGACAAGTCTGAAGACAGAGGTTCTCACCAGGCGATCATTGACGCCTAAGGCTTCCACCGACCGCGCGATGCTGCCCAGCCAGATCTCTCCACCATGCTGAGAAATGACATCACCAAAAAGCGTGATGATGAGAGACTTAGCTCGCATCGGATGTCTTTCCCTGAAGGCGTCAATAATCGGTTGTAGTGGTTTGGCAATACTCAATATATCTCCTCAAAGGGACTATGCCTGCAACTCAATACGATACAAAAATGTTGCGTGCCCCGCCCTAGCTGTATTACTTTACACGCAAAGTATAACAACCTGACGGGGCATTGCTGGCGGTGTCGGAAGCTCTAACCTCCTTAAAAGCTGTGAAGCAGCTATCCAAAGATAAGTTGGAAGCCCTGCAGGTTTCGCGCTTGCAGCAAACACTACAACACGTCTTTGACAATTCACCACCTTACCGAGAAAAATTTGAAAATGCGGGTGTTCACCCTGCTGATTTAAATAATCTGCAAGACCTAAAAAAGTTTCCGTTTACCACCAAGCAGGATCTCCGTGCCCACTATCCCTTTGGCTTATTCAGTGCCCCTATGGATCAGGTAGCGCGAATTCATGCCTCGAGTGGGACCACAGGTAAGCCGACGGTGGTAGGTTATACGAAGACAGATATCGATCATTGGGCGACGTGTGTTGCGCGCTCCATTGAAGCCGCGGGCGGGCGCCCTGGCGATCGGGTTCAGGTTGCTTATGGGTATGGGCTCTTCACCGGCGGACTAGGTGCCCATTACGGTGCAGAGAAATTGGGTTGCACGGTCATTCCCATGTCGGGTGGTCAGACAGAGAAGCAGGTTCAGCTGCTGAAAGATTTTCAAACTGACATCATTATGGTTACGCCGTCGTACATGCTCAATATTGCCGATGAGCTAGACCGCCAAGGTGTCGATCCTCGAGAACTCAAATTGCGCCTCGGAATTTTTGGTGCCGAACCCTGGACCAACGCTATGCGACAGGCGATCGAAACCCGTTGCGGCATAGATGCGACCGATATTTACGGCCTCTCCGAGGTGATGGGGCCAGGTGTCGCCCAGGAGTTTGTCGGCAGTAAAGATGGCCCCACAATTTGGGAGGATCATTTCTTTCCTGAAATTATTGACCCAGACACCGGTGAAGTTCTTGAGGATGGACAGGAAGGGGAGCTCGTCTTTACCAGTCTTACCAAGGAGGCGTTTCCCGTTATTCGTTATAGAACCCGTGACCTGACGCGGCTATTGCCGGGTAGCGAATGTGTGATGCGCCGCATGATGAAAATAACGGGACGCTCCGACGATATGATGATCGTTCGTGGCGTCAATGTGTTTCCGTCTCAGATTGAAGAGCTGATACTCCGATTTCCCGCCCTCGCGCCACATTATCAAATCGAATTGTCGAAAGCGGGAAATATGGATGCGGTATTACTTCGTATCGAGCTTGCTCCAGGAGCCAACAAAGAAACCGCGACGGCTCAGGCCCGAGATTTGGAGGCTCAAATAAAGGCACTTATTGGTATTAGCTGTGGGACCCGTTTGTGTGATGAGGGAGGAATTCCTCGATCTGAGGGTAAAGCAAAACGCGTGGTAGACCGTCGATGAGCGCAGGATCACTGAGGAGAAATACGGGCGTAACTCGTCGACTGTGACAAGACAAAGCGCTATTTAAGCGTGGCGTAATAACTCGGTAATCAGGACCACATGTAGCGCCACAGGCACGGTAAGTAAGAACTCAGTGGTAATCGGCAATTCAGGCTGTAGGTATAGAAAACTAACAATAAAACTTTGAGGAGAAACGCAATGAGACTTCGACAAACGCCAATGAATTTAGCTTGTCGCGCGGCGCTGTTTGCCGGCGGCGCGGCAACCACGGCCATCACCTTGAGCAGTGCTCCAGTATTTGCACAGGGAGGGCAACTTGAGGAGGTCATTGTGACCTCCACGTATCGTGAGGAGAATCTGCAAGATATTGGTGTTGCCGTCACGGCCATCAGTGGTGACGAGCTCAACGACGCGCAAATATTTGGCCCCACGGAATTAGCCTTCAGGGTGCCGGGCATGGCCTACGCAGAGTTTGCTCCGGGGCAGGCCATTATCTCTATGCGCGGTGTGAGTTCCGCGGATGACGGCCCCAGCATGGACAATTCTGTCGTGATGTTCCTCGATGGCATGTACGTGGGTTCTATCGCATCGATCAGCCAGGAAATGTTTGATGTTGAGCGCATTGAAGTTCTGCGCGGACCGCAAGGCACTCTGTTTGGTCGCAACGCGGTAGGTGGCGTCATTAACGTAACCACCCTTAAGCCATCTCAGGAAACCAATATCCGTGCCGAGGTGTCGGCGGGAAACGAGGGCACACTGCGTTATCAGGGCCTTGTCTCAGGTGGTCTCACCGAGAACCTTTCGGCCAAATTGGTCTATAACCACCGCGAGCACGACGGCTATGTCGACAATATTGTCATGGGCATTGATCAGCAGGACGAGGACGTAACGTCCTATCGTGGCCAGCTGCGATGGGAAACGGACAACATGGATTGGCTCTTGTCGGCCGATTACATGGAGGATGAGCGCGAAGACATGGGTCGCTTCCCGGTTTTCGGTAACGGCGGCCCCACGGTTGATACTTGGAAGGCCTGGGGTGGCGGCTTTCGCAAAGTCGCAGCGCCAGCGGGAACCAAGGCAGAGGGCGGCGGCTCTGAGCGTGAAGCGTCTGGCGTCAGTCTTCAGGGCGACATTGAATTCGGCAGTGGCACTTTGACCTCTATTACGGGTTTCAGGAATGCCGAGACTGATTGGGGAATGGCGTCCGTAGGAGTAGGTATTCCCGTAGAAATTATTGATGACATTACCCAAGACATCGATACCTTCACCCAGGAGTTCCGCTGGACCTCGAATCTTGATGGCAAATTTAACTACGTTGCCGGCTTGTATTACCTCGATGAAGATTCCGAGCGAACTGAGCAGTATCGACTGCTAATGCCTGGCGCGGTCGGGGGTGGGATTTTCGTAGATCCTTCAACGCAGCAGTGGGCCGGAGCTGCCGACATCGGTAATGAAGTGTCACGGCAGGTTAATACGACGACATCTTATGCGGCCTACTTTCAGGGCGACTATGATCTAACAGACGCAATGACGTTGACCTTTGGACTGCGCTATACCTACGACGAAAAGGACACAACCACAACGGGTGTTAACTGCGGTAATGCCGCCGGGCAAGCTAATTTCCCCCAGTACTGTACTGGTGTGGGCGGCAGTCTATCCGTCATTCCTGAGACATTTACAGTCAGTGCCAAAGACGATTGGAGCGACGTCTCGCCCAAGTTCACGCTAACCTATAATGTCAGTGACGACCTCATGGTCTACGGCACGGCTTCTTGGGGCTTCAAAAGTGGTGGCTTTGGCGGCGGTGCGGGAACCCCCGAGCAGGCGTCGCGTTCCATTGATCCGGAGAATGTCATTAACTACGAGGTTGGACTCAAGGGTGATTTTCTCGATCGAACCCTACGTCTCAACGCCGCAGCTTTTTACATGGATTACACCGACCTGCAGATCGTGCGATTTGGTCCTACGGCAGACAACCCCGATTTTGGGCAGTTCAGCACCGAGAACGTGGGTGAGGCTGAAATCGCTGGAGTGGAGGCCGAAATTACCTGGGCGCCCTCCGAGAACTTTCGGCTTTTCGCCACCTACGCCTACTTGGACACTGCGGTTGATGATTTCACGATCAACGGCATCGACCCAACGGCTATTCCCGGCAACTCTGACGATCTGCGTCAGGCGCCCGAAAATAAGTACTCTCTTGGCGGGGTGATCGATTTTCCCCTGGCCGGCGGTAGCATGATTAGTCTCCGTGCCGACTACTACCACACCGATGAGCAAATCAACGATTACATCAACCAAAAGACGGTGATCGATGCCTTCGACTTACTTGATGCTCGGGTCTCATGGACGTCTGCCAGTGGTAACTGGCAGGTGGCCCTTTGGGGTAAGAACCTGACCGATGAGGAGTGGGTATCCCACAGCTACACTATTGGGCCGGGTGTCATCGGCGTATGGGGCGCTCCCGCTCTGTACGGTGTGTCAGTTTCCTATGAGATGTAGTTGATTTTGGGCGTATCTGAGGGCTGGTTAAACAGCCCTTTTTTTTTGCATAAATTCCCGTCGTAGGAGTCAGTGACACCGTGATGATGCATCGAAACTGGTTGTGCAGCTTATTGGCTGTCGTTTGTTTAAGTGCCTGTGAACGTGAGGCGCCGGCATCGGCGCTTGACGCTGTACCCCAAGAGGATCAGGGGGGATTGCCGTTAAATGCGATGCCGACGGAGGCAGTCACCATTTACCGTGATAGCTACGGTACGCCCCAGGTCTTCGCCGAGACTAATTATGGTGTCTTTTACGGCTACGGTTATGCCGTCGCCACTGATCGCTTGTTTCAAATGGAAATGCTCAAGCGCACGGCCGAAGGTCGTGTCGCCGAGGTACTGGGTTCCAAATTTTTAGATTTGGACGTCAAGTTACGCGCGGAATATAACCACCCCATTGTGCGCGCTCAGGTAGCTGCATTGAGCGATCGGGATACGGAAATTCTCGAAGGCTATGCGGCTGGCTTCAACGCCCGGCTCGACGAATTGCGAGCCAAGCCCGGAAAGCCCTTACCCAAACCGTTTTATGACTATGGCTTTAAACCATCTCGATGGACCGCTTATGACGTTGCAGCTATTTTTGTCGGGTCGATAGCCCATCGCTATGCTGACTTTAATAGTGAGCGGGATAATCTGGAATTTCTGCAAGCCATGGAGAATCGACACGGCAAGGCTAAGGCTTGGGGGTTGTTCAATTCGATAAAATGGTTGCGTGATCATGGGTCACCCACGACGGTGCCAAGGGGGGAGTCTGACGAGCTGCCATTAGCCCCTAGGCCTGAATATCTCGACGAACAGGTTGAGCCAGACGTTGTTAATCGCGTGGTTTACGACGATATGGGTAAGTTTGCCGGACTCAGCCGAACGACCGAAGGCCTAGCCCGTCATCGTCAGGAGATAGCATCGTCGGGTTACGGTAGTCATGCCGAGTTTTCGCCGGCGAGTAACTACTGGGCTATGTCGGGTTTGTCAGATGCTCCGGGCGCTTTACTCAATGGGCCTCAGTTTGGTTTTGCACTGCCGAGCTATGTCTATGGCATAGGACTTCATGGCGGTGATTTCGACGTGGTCGGGAATACTTTACTGGCATTACCTTCGCTACTTTTTGCGCACAATAATGCCATTGCCTGGGGCAGTACCGCCGGTATATCGGACCAGACCGATGAATTCTGGTTGGTTTTAAACCCCGATAATGCCGAGCAATATCGGCATAACGGGGATTGGCGAAACTTCGAATCATGGCCTGAGGTGATCAAGGTTGCGGGTGCAGAGACTGTCACCGTTACTGCGCGACGTTCGGTTCATGGCATGGTGCTGGCTCACAATCCTGACGTGGGGTTAGCCTGGGCAAGGGCGCGGGCATGGGAGGGTCGGGCGGTACAGGATCTAATGACTTGGGTATGGTTGGCTACGGATCAGACCTTAGAGGACGCCGATAAGCGCATTGAAGGTAAAACGACGAATATCAACATGTATACCCTCGATAAAGCGGGGCGTCTCGGCTACGTTCACAGCGGCAAGTATCCAAAGCGGGCAGCCGGTCATGATTCGAGGCTTCCTGCCCCGGGTGACGGAAGCATGGACTGGCAGGGGATGCGGTCTTACGCAGAAAACCCGAGGATAATAGATCCTGAGCAGGGTTATATCGTCAACTGGAACAACCGACCCTCGGCGGATTGGATCAGTTCGGACCTCTGGTCCTACACATGGTCGCGAGCGGATCGTGTGCATATTTTAATCGATGAACTCGAGGCATTAAATGGCGGAAGTGTTGCCGATTTAGTGGCGATTAATACCCGCAGCGCCTTTGAAGACGTCAACCATCGCTACCTGTTGCCCAGATTACGCCAAGCGTTGGCTCAGCAGAGGCTGAGCCCGGTAGAGCAAGATGCAGTGAGGACGTTGTTCGACTGGGATAAGAGCTGGCGTGTTGATAACAGCGGTTTTTACGGTCCAGCCAATGCCCTCATGGAGGCTTATGTTCGCTTGCTTCAGGCACAGGTCTTTCTTGATGATGTTGGCGGGGATCAGTACTTCCGATTTGCGGCCACTAATTATCCCAATAATCCCTTGGGGGCGTCCCTGGGAACATCGGTAGCGATTCGTGCGCTGGTGCACTGGCTTGATATTGTAGAGAGTGGCGGGGCGCCTCCCTACGATCTACTTAATGGTGCTGCCCTAGAAGACGTCTTAGTTCTTAGCTTTAGGGAAGCTGTTGCAGAGCTAACGACTGATCAGGGTGCTGATCCACTTAAGTGGCAGCTAAAAGCGGCCCCAATGGTTTGGCGATCGTTCAATTTCCGGGGTGTGCCACAAGCCGACCCCGCCAATACGGTCTCCCTTCCCGGTTATCAAAACAGAGGCAGCGAAAATAACGTTTTTGTGGCTACGGGCACGGGTATAGAGGGCCGGGATATCATTCCTCCAGGGCAGGGTGGACACTGGATGGCGTCAGGTGAGCCCAGTCCCCATCGAAGCGATCAGTTCAAGTTGTATGCCGACTTCGCGTATAAGCCGTTACCTTTTCACCGTGAGGCGGTGGCAGCTGCAGCCAAAACGGTGCGCGAGCTTCGGGTGATACACCCGCGATAGGGGTTGTATAGCAGCTGTATGCAGGGGGTTGCGCTTGTTTTTAAAGGCCGAGGCCACAGGGACAGCTTTTGTCGCCAAGGCGCGCGCAAAAAAAAGGCGCCCCAGAAGGGCGCCCATTGCTAGCCTTAGGCCTACTTTAGAAGCGATAGCGCGCTTCGAGACCAATAGTACGAGGTCTGTTAGTCACTATGCGTGGCCGTCCGGGCATCTCAGCAGCGATTGAGCGGTTATCAGCAAGGTTAGCTCGCTCATCGGTGACATTGTCAGCGAAAAGAGTGACATCCCAATTTTCGTTGAGCACCCCGGCACGCAGATTCAGTGCTGACCAGCTGTCTCGGTCGACGATCGAGCCATTGTTAAAGCTGGTGCTCTCGCCGTAATAGTTCGCGTCGGCCCGCAGTCGTGCATCCCAGGCGCTGAAGGCGGGGAATATGTACTGAGCGGAGCCGGTACCGGTCCAGTCAGGAACGCCGTGGAGTGATTGGCCTTCTGCATAACCCGGAAAGCCATCACCTGAGGCGCTAGCGACTTCCGTCTCGGTGTAGCCAACACCTACATCAAGTGTCAGACCTTCAATGGGTGCCGCTGAGAGCTCTACTTCAAAACCTTTACTCTCGACATCACCGACGTTGGCGTCGACCTGGAAACCACAAGCTAGCCGTTGTACTTGTAAAGAGTCACTCCAATCAATAAAAAATGCTGCGGCATTGAGTGAGACACGGTTATCGGCAAGTCGCGATTTAACACCCACCTCATAGCTCCAGAGGCTATCTGAGTCGTAGGTTCTCAGGGCATCTGGGTCGAGGCCTACTCGGTCAAGTTCGTCGCCACACAGTGTTGGAGAAATTTGCCCGTTCACGCCACCAATTCTGAACCCCTTTGATGCTGTGGCATAAAAATTCACATCATCAGTCGCATCAAAAGACGCCATGACTTTTGGATTGAAGCCGCTTTCGCTTTGCTCGCCTGAGAAGGAACTGGGGCCTCCATTGGCGAACCCATCAGAGGCTGCCTCAAAGGTGACTTCAGTGTCATACCAGCGACCCCCTGCTGTGAGCGCAATGCGATCTGTTAGATCGAAAGTCACCTCACCAAATAGGGCAAGTTCATCAACTTGCTCGGGTTGACTGGTAATGAAGATGAGGTCTCCAGGGACAATTCCTGCTGATCCGGGGGCTGGTATACCGAGGGCATTGTCAAGGGCAGCATTTGCGCCTAGCTGTAAGGCGGGCGGGTAGCCTCGAATACCTTCGCTATCGCCGTAGAAAAAGCCCACGGTATAGTTTATGCGGCCTTCCAAATTACTGCTGTAGCGCGTTTCGTGTGTGAAATTTTCATATTCTGAGGTGGTCTCTAATACCGACTCTAATGGAGTGATAGGAATACCCACCGCGGCACCGTAGATGAAATCGAGGAAGGTGTGCTCTTCTTCAAACTCGGAGGTGTCACGCTCATAAAAAGCGGTTGTAGATGTCACATCTCCAGCCCTGAGTGACCAATTAACGACAACGCTCGCTATCCACCACTCGTC
>JAQWYY010000217.1 GCA_029253705.1 Luminiphilus sp.
AATATTCAAATTGGCTGTCACCCGGAAGCTATATTCCTTATGCGTTTTTTGCCCCACGACACCGACCCGCAAAAATTTTGGTACGACACGATGACGTTAATGTTCCCAGTTGATGATCCTAACTATTGCCCACCGGCATGGATGGGCCTGCCTGAAAACACCGATGTCACGGGTCGGATTAGGGCGCCCACGGAGAGTTACCTTAAGGATGAGGATCCCGGCCTTGGTCTGGTGTTGGGTCAAGATGCGGCGTTTTTACCCTCCGTTCAGGAAGGCATGAGTAGCAAAGCTTTTCAGGGTCAACTTTGGGGTGAGCAGGAACAGCGCTTGCGCCACTTTCACGTTGAGCTTGAAAAGCGCCTGGGCATTCAGCAGTCATGAAGTTAGTAGGCAATGGGCTTTGGGGGAACGCATCGCTCAAAGCCTGCTGCAAAATGTTAAAGGTAGGTGTTGCGCTCAATATAGGCACCCTATCACTGGCGTTGGCCGCCAATGCTAGTTATTCCCCTATGCCAAATTCCAATCGCACCCAGCTCTATTGGGGCGATTTACATTTGCACACCAATAACTCAGCCGATGCCTACACTATGGGTTCGCGGATAATCCCGGAAACGGCCTACCGATTCGCCACAGGTGAAGTTGTGCAGGCGGGTAACGGTATGTCGGTTCTCCCGCGTTATCGTCATGATTTTCTCGCGATTAGCAATCATGCTGAGTATCTTTCGGTTTATCGACTTCTTGATGCCGAGGATTCGCGACTGAAATGTAAGGTTTGTGCTATCGACGCAGATTTGAGCCACGTGACAGGGGTTTTAGTGGGCTAGGGCGACCTGTTTACCACCGTTAGACTCTAGGGAGGTAACTTGCGTGTAAGGCACGCTCACTTTCCGCGTCAAGGGTATGATCTACATCGTGGGTGAATTTTGGAGCAATGCAATATGAACAAATTACTTCAATTAAAAGACGGCACACCTCGAACAGCATTGGTTACTGGCGCCGCTGGCGGCATAGGCTCTGCTACGGCCAAGGCATTGTCGAGCCATGGGGCAAAAATCATGGTCACCGATGTCAACGAGGCTGCGTTGAGTGCGCTGGTAGATGAGATCCGCGCTGAGGGCGGCCAAGCTATGGCGGCCGCTTTGGATGTGGGAGACCCTGAAAGTTGGCAACATGCAAGACAGCAGGTATTTGATTCCTGGGGTCCGTTATCGATTCTCGTAAACAATGCGGGCATCGATATTGTAAAAAGTGTTGCTGATACGTCATTGGCTGATTGGGATCGGTTATTTCGGGTAAACAGCACGGGCATGTTTTTGGGAACACAATGCTTTCTCGATGACCTGCATGCGGCGGGTCAAGCGGCCGGTGTACGCAGCTCTATCATCAATATGTCGTCTATTTGTGGCAACGTAGGCGTCGCCTTCCAGAGTGCTTACTCGGCAACCAAGGGGGCGGTGCGCATGTTTACCAAAGCTGCAGCAGTGGAGTTTGGCGCGCTGGGATTACAGCTGCGCATTAATTCCATCCACCCGGGGACGGTAGACACGGCTTTTGCTGCACAGTGTTTGACAGAGCTTGGTGAGGCAGGCTTTGCCCCAAGCCCTGCTGAGGCCAGGGCTGCTATTCGGGCAGCGCACCCAATCGGTGATATGGCTCAAGGTGATGAAATTGCAGACGCCATTGTGTTTTTAGCATCAGACCTGTCTCGATTTATGACTGGTTCTGAAATGCTGGTCGACGGGGGTTACACCGCCCAATAGCAGCCAACAGAGTTGGGATTAGTGGTCTACCTGTGGTTGTAGAGTAAACCTCTTAAAGGAATGGGCTGCAGTTCAGACAGACCGAGAGTGTGTGTTCCAAAAAGAAGCTAGGTAATTTACTGCCACGTTAAATGCCACGGGTGATTGTTGTCAGGGCAATTCAGCTCAAAGATTTGCGCCTAAAGAGCTAGAACTCCTGGGCGAATTTTAGGGTGATCGGCGACTAATTTTTGATGGCTTTCATTGCCCACTGCGATGCCCTGGGTTGCTTGCCCCCCATGCGGTTTTCGTTATGGTTTCAATATTGCAAAACCTGCTTAAAATATTGAAATATAGTAATAAAATGGAATTACCAAGGTCTTTTCAGAACGTTTGGATCTTCATTGTTGCATCACTTTTGGGCACTGTATAGTATCCTTGCTGTGCGCAAGCAAGTGTTTGAGTCAGTGTCTGACTGTCTCTGCACCTAGATCCTAAAAAAAAACCTGGATCTCCGTAATGGTGACACCCTCAAGTAAAGCCTAAATATGCATGACAAGACGATGCCCAAACCAGCCCTTTCCCTGCTCACTTCCAGTGTGCCGATGCTAGTGGTTCACCCAATATGGTGCAAAAGGCCAACACGCAGATGGAGGACCGTACGCTGGTTAACGGCTACATTACCTACACCGGACCCAACGGTGGCGTCGAAGTTTCTGTTTATGGTGAAAACTTGGGCAATGAGACCTACCGTGTCGCCGCGAACCTTGTGGCAACCTTGTGGAACTTTACCCGCCACGGTACGCCTCGGGAGTACCGCATTCAGATTGGCTACAACGTCTAAAATCCGAGTAAAGTTGTCGGGGCCCGCGAAGGCCTTTTTTTTCTTTTTGATTGTGATGAGGATTCGTTATGGACTATCAGCTTGACGAACTGACCCGTGCCTATCGATTGATGAAAACCATTCGCGAATTCGAGGAGCGAATACGATCTGAATACCAGCAGGGTAAGTTGCCTGGATTTATTCACATGTATCGCAATCAGGAAGCCATTGCTGTCGGCGCCTGTCTCGACATGACAAATGATGACTACATTGCGAGTACCCATCGAGGTCACGGACACTGTATTGCCAAGGGCTGTGAGCTCGAGGGCATGATGTTGGAGCTGGCGTGTAAGCAGGATGGCCTATGCAATGGTAAAGGCGGCTCTATGCATATCGCTGATATGACGAAAGGTATGTTGGGCGCCAATGCAATTGTAGGTGGTGGACCGCCGATCGCAGCGGGTGCCGCACTCACTGCAAAAACATTGCAGACTGGTGGTGTGTCTATGGCGTTTATTGGCGATGGCGCGTCAGATCAAGGGACGGTTG
>JAQWYY010000230.1 GCA_029253705.1 Luminiphilus sp.
CCTGCGAGCAGTGCATCTATTAATGCAATATCAATCCCCAAGCGATAAGCAATACGTGTAGGCCTGATTCGATAGGCATGAAATTCTGCCACCAGCTCAATTTGTCGTCGCTCAGACAAGTCGCAGCTACAGCTATACCCATAAGGGGGGCAGGGCGTTCTGGTATCAGTGACAGTCATGGTGGTATTTATAGCAGGGGCCGAGGAGCCTGCAAAGTACCCATGATCGCAAAACCTTAGGGGCCTCTTCTAGCTCGATACGCGGTACTATAAAGCCCGTCCCTCTTTGCGCATTATAGGGTGCGCAACGCCTCACCCATATTATTGTTTTAGACATGGGCAAAGATAACCCGGGCGTTTAATCACAATTCATATAAAAAGGTCCAAGGCCTGTGAACCCAATCGTCATTGCACATCGAGGAGCATGCGCTTACTTACCCGAACACACGCTACCCTGCGTCGCGGCCGCTCACGCGCTGGGGGCTGACTATATTGAGCAAGACATAGTGCTGTCGCGAGACGGTGTGCCCATGGTTTTGCACGATATTTACCTGGAGAGCACCACAGATGTTGCCCAGCAGTTTCCAGAACGCGGCCGGGACGATGGGCGGTTTTACGCGATTGATTTCGACCTAACAGAGCTAAAAAGTCTATCAGTACATGAGCGTGTCGACCCTCAGGCACACCCAGTATTCGATGGCCGATTTCCAGTTGTTGATTTGCAGCTGCGTATCCCAACCCTTAGCGAGGAAATTATTCTAATTGAAGGTCTGAACAAATCACGAGGCATGAGCACCGGCTATTATATAGAGATGAAGTCACCTGCGTTTCACACTGCTGCAGGCCTAGACATCGCAAAGTCTACAATCAAAGTCCTTGAAACCGCTCAATTACACTATGAAAATGCCCCGATCTTTTTTCAGTGCTTTGACCCGGAAACCCTGCGCTACCTCAAGCATGACCTGCAAAGCCCGTTACCGCTGATACAACTTGTAGGAGACAACAGTTGGGAGGAACCACCGGGAGTTGATTTCGATTTAATGCGTAGCGCTTCAGGGCTGGACAATGTCGCAACGTATGCCGATGGCATAGGCCCATGGGTACCACAGCTATTCGAAGCAGACGGGGTAACGCCATCACAGTTGGTCGGCGCTGCACACGCTCGTGGTTTGCTGGTACATGCGTACACACTGCGAGCCGACAGCTTGGAGGGTCAATTTAAGACCTTTGAAGCGCTACATAGGGGAGTTTTTCTAGACGCGGGTATAGACGGTGTATTCAGTGATTTTCCCGATATTACACGGGAGTTTATCGGCTCCCATTTTAATCAAGGCGGTATCAGCAGCTAATACCGTTGGACAGGAGTAAGTAGCTTTGAATCTTGGGCCAAAAACTCACAGACGCACAAAAATCGTCGCTACTGTCGGTCCTGGCAGTGACAGCGAGGACATGCTCAACCGGTTAATTGCTGCTGGGGTTGACGTATTTCGTCTCAACTTTAGTCACGGCTCGGCAGAACACCACGCTGAAGTAGCTCGGCGGATTAGACGGCAGGCAGGCTATGCGGGGCGATACATTGGAATCCTCGCTGATTTACAAGGACCAAAAATTAGAATTAGCGGCTTCGCTGGAGGATCTGTTGAGCTCACAGCGGGCGACCCCTTTTGTCTTGACCTGGACACCGAACATGATGCCGGTGATCAAAGGCGGGTTGGTATTGAGTATCGCGCACTGCCTCAGCAAGTCGTGGTTGATGACATACTTTTGCTAGACGACGGCAAACTGCGCCTCCGTGTTGATGATGTCAGTGATAGAACGGTCGACTGCACGATAATAATAGGTGGCCGCTTATCCTCACGCAAAGGCGTAAACAAACTCGGAGGAGGGCTCGCTGCCCCTGCGCTGACTGAGAAAGATCGGTCTGATATCGCGGGAATGGCCGGAGTCGACCCAGACTTCGTTGCCGTTTCCTTCGTGTCCAGTAGCGAAGATATTACCCTAGCGCG
Organism: Luminiphilus sp.; assembly: GCA_029253705.1. Taxonomy (GTDB): domain Bacteria; phylum Pseudomonadota; class Gammaproteobacteria; order Pseudomonadales; family Halieaceae; genus Luminiphilus. The sequence continues at coordinate 2,006 of JAQWYY010000230.1, forward strand.
TGCGCTCTTAGACGAGGTCGGTGTAAGCCCTGCCATAATTGCGAAAATTGAACGAGCTGAAGTGGTTGCCGACTACGACTTGCTCGACAGTATTATTGAAACGGCAGAAGGGGTTATGGTTGCCCGAGGTGACTTGGGAGTAGAAGTTGGGGATGCTCAACTCATTGGTATCCAGAAAGATTTGATTAAACGTACTCGCCGTCTGGATAGGTTGGTGATCACGGCTACACAAATGATGGAATCTATGATCAGCAATAGCATGCCAACCCGGGCCGAGGTTTTCGACGTCGCCAATGCCGTACTGGACGGCACCGATGCCGTCATGCTTTCTGCGGAAACTGCCGTCGGCCAGTACCCTATTGAAGTTGTGACCGCTATGTCTGAGGCAGCGGTCGGTGCAGAGGCACACCCTGTAGCCCGCACTTCTCGCTACCGCCTTGATCGAGAGTTCTCCAGCGCTCAAGAAGCTATCGCGCTGTCTGCCATGTACGGCGCCAACCACTTCTCTGAGGTGAGAGGTATTGCCACCCTCACCGAGCGAGGCGTTACTCCAACTATGATGTCTAGACTGTCATCCGGTTTACCCATTTTTGGGCTCAGCCGCCAGCACAAAACATTGCAACGGTTGGCGTTATGCCGTGGTGTGATTCCCCTGTATTTCGACGCGACCGCGTTTGCAGCGGAGGATATCGAGAGCCGTGTTATGGAGTTTTTGTTGGATGGCGGCTACTTAAGTCGTGGCGATTTCATATTACTGACGATGGGCAGCACGATGGGGAAGACGGGTACAACCGACCTTCTTAAGTTTTTACCCGTCGAATAACCCCAATTATTGCGTAATAAGTTCCATAAATAGCAAATTATTTCGTAAAACAAGGCCCTCCTAGTGCTACACTCTGATTGTTATGTTGTTCGTTCTCTCTCGGGAGGCGAAAGCTAAACACCGGGAAGAACCCGTTCCAACCTCGACGCATGGTGTCATGCCATCGTTCGGGGGTAATTAATGAAACAAAGGTACACTCAATGTCACAAGTTACAGGCACCGTAAAGTG
>JAQWYY010000235.1 GCA_029253705.1 Luminiphilus sp.
AGCGACCTACCCGAATCCGCCGGAGGTCACGGCTAATGGATTCCTATTTGGTCTTGCTCCGAGTGGGGTTTACCATCGCCACGCCTGTTGCCAGCCGCGCGGTGCGCTCTTACCGCACCTTTTCACCCTTACCTGACATGGCCAGGCGGTTTCCTTTCTGCTGCACTTTCCGTGGGCTCACACCCCCCAGGCGTTACCTGGCACTCTGACCTCTGGAGCCCGGACTTTCCTCCATCACCCAGGGCGACAGCGATCGTCTAATCAGCTCACGTCCAAGATAAGGCCGTGCACGCCCGCACTCAAGCTCGAAATGTCAGTTTTTTTCACGGTTTATGAGCTGCTCGTACAAAACCCGAGCCTTTATACCGCTCACATCCGCAACGATGGACGCCGCTTTACGGGGCGGTAATTCGTCGCCAAGTCGAAACAGGAGCTGTCGGTCTCTCTCAGACAGCTCTGTACCCTGCTGATCCGGTGCTGGGCCTATCAGTAAAACCTGTTCACCACGCTGCTGATTCGCATCGACTTCAACCCAACCGAGCAAGGCCGATAGAGAGTCACGCTTAATTGTCTCAAAAGCCTTGCTGAGCTCTCTTGCTAAAACAGCCTCACGCTCCGGCCCCATAATATCGACAGCATCGACAAGTGTCCCTCGGATGCGGTGTGGCGCCTCGTAAAAGATCAGCGTGCCTGCCTGATGCTGCAGGGACTGCAAGCGCTTTCGCCTTTGCTGAGGTTTTGACGGCAAAAAGCCTTCGAAGAAAAAACGATCGGTGGGCAAGCCGGCACCACTGAGCGCCGCGATCGCGGCACAGGGGCCGGGCAATGGGAAGATAGGGACTCTTCTATCCTGTGCTGCGCGCACCAATCGAAATCCAGGATCTGACACTAGCGGCGTACCCGCGTCGCTGATAAGCGCGACCGCCTCGCCATTTACCATGCGCCCCAACAGCTGCTCGGTCACCTGATCGGACACATGATCATGATATGCGCAAAGTGGCGTTTCAATTTCATAGTGAGCCAACAGCTTCCGGCTGTGACGCGTATCCTCGGCAGCAATCAGCGCAACACCTTTCAACGTCTCAACTGCGCGCTGGGTGATATCGGCTAAATTACCAATTGGCGTCGGTACAATGTACAAACCACGTTCCAAGAAGGCGACTCCGTTCTATACTCTGCCCCATGATCTCAAATCTACCTATCGCTCGTCTGCCTATTAAGGCCACTTTTATACTCGTATTATTGAGCTGCTTTACAACGGGGTGCCAAACCACAAGCACCTCCGAGCAAGCATTACCAAAAATCTCCCTAGAAAATTTGGGGCAAAACACGCTGGCGCCCCTGCCCGCTTCTTCAGATCAGCAGCTAGATCTCGCTGCTATCAATGCAGTGAGAGATAGGGCGCTCACAGAAGGTGTTGTAGCAGCGCGCATCCTCAGGGACGCTTACCTCGTTAAAGGTATCGACGTAATTACTGCGAGCATCATTGATGCTGATATTGCTTGGTTCAATGGCAATATCGAGGCGGCTGAACGCTTAATGAGAGGCGCCAACACCTCGAGCGTCGAAGGGCAGCTTTTCGTTCTTGCTACAGTTGAGGAAAGAGCCCGCATTCAAGGCCGATGGCTCGACGCAGCCAGGCTGGCGCATTTCAGAATCAAGCTGTTAATGAAACCTACTCAGGCAACACCCATCGACAACCAGTCTCCCAGACTAGACACAGGACACGGTGATACATTGTGGACTCTGCTGATGCATCTTGATGATGGGCAGCTGGAACGAGCCGCCGCCATGGCCGATGATCCAGACTGGCGGGGGTGGCTGACACTACTGCAAGCCTACCGATCCGGTCGAAATGCAACCTACAACTGGCTTGCCACCCACCCAGATCATACCGCTATCAACCCCCTCCCCGCGGCGCTGGAGACTTGGCTGGATGCCAAACCCCCCGAAAATATTGGCGTGCTTCTGCCACTGTCCGGGCGGCTCCAATCAGCTGGGAATGCTGTACTGGAGGGCATAACAGAAGGCCTGTACCGGAGATTTCCAAATCCCGAAAAGCGCCCAAGGCTGTTTACAATTGATACCGAACTGAGACCCAGCGCTGTGGCAGCATACCGTGACGCCCTTACTGAAGGCGCCGATCTGATCATTGGTCCACTCATTAAATCAGAGGCACAGACTCTCGAAAGCCTACGAGAGCGCCCAACACCCGTGATCGCACTGAATCGACCGGAGGTCTTCGCCAGCTTGGGCGTATCAAACTGGAGCGCTATGAGCTTGGCCCCTGAAGATGAAGCCCGTCAGATCGCACGGGTGGCATTTGGCAGAGGCCAAAGAAAAGCACTGGTTATTCGCCCCGATAATGAATGGGGCCGACGAATGGAACTGGCTTTAAATGAGGTTTGGAGAAGTATGGGTGGGGTCACTGCCGATACTTTGATCCTTAGCACCGCCACTGCCGCCTCTGAGCAAGTAGGCACCAGTGCCGGAGCAGTGGCGTCAGAACGTAGAATAACTGAGATGGAAGAGGTCTTTGAAGCTCCGGTCGCGTCCCGACCTCGACGACGCCAAGATTTCGATGTTATTTTTTTACTGGCGTCAGATCCCGAAGAGGCCCGACGCCTTCGCCCTTTGCTGATCTATCACTACAGCGGCGACGTTCCCGTTTATAGTTCTTCCGCGGTGTATAGCGGGCATGACCACGGTCAGAACCAAGACCTAAACAACCTCATTCTGGTAGAAACTCCAGCGGTACTGGACGCACTAAAAGTAGATCGCTACACGCGATTACGAGCATTAGGATTCGACGCCGTGGTTATGATTGACCACTGGCAGCAAGCAGAGGCCACTGAAGCCGCCTTATTTCAGGGTAGGACGGGGCTTCTAAACCGGCTTTCTAATGGCGAAATCGAGAGGGAGCTTAATTCCGTTGCTTTTGATGGCGGCAAACTCAAAGCGCTGCCAATACGCTAGCAGTGGTGATGGCAATGAACAGCAAAACACGTGAATATACAAACGGGCAAAGAGGCGGAGGACCACGCAGAAAGCTACTTAATAGCTCAAGGTCTGAGAACTCTGGCGCGCAATGTATGCTGCCGCTATGGCGAAATAGACATTATTATGGAGCACGGATTAACGGTTGTTTTCGTCGAGGTGCGGGCCCGCTGGGAACAGCGATTCCAAACCGGTGCGGGCTCAGTCAATTATCGCAAACAGCAGCGTCTCATCCGAACCGCCAGTGTGGTCATACAGCGAATGCCAGTTTTGCAGGACCGCCCCGTCAGATTCGATGTCGTCGCCTACAATACGTCACAAAAGCATCGAGCGGCACAGTGGATTCAGCAGGCTTTCGATGCATCTAACTGAAGGGGTATTAATCGGGCTATGACTCCCTACGACGACATCGCAACGTTTTTTCACGGTTACATAGAACAGCTGAGCCTGTCTGTGGATGACATAGCGGACGTCACGGGGAATGCCGCGAGCCTAGCGACGCAGACGGTTATTAACGAGAAAAAACTCATCGTCTGTGGCGTCGGCCCTGATGCGGCGGCAGCCGGACTGCTGGCCGAATTGTTACAACAAGGCCTCTATCGAGAACGGCCGTCAATACCTGCGATAGAGCTAACTAGCCGGCACATCACCAGTCTCGATCCCGGAGTGGGTTGGTTAACTCAACAACTTACAGCCTTGGGGCAACCCGGTGACTTAGTGATTCTCTTCGCCACATCACTCAATCAGGTCGACCTAGAATTCCTATCTTCAGCAATTGTTAAGCGTGACCTGACGTCAGTATGGGTCGGTGCGCAAGGATCCGGCCCTAGCCTGGCATTTCCAGGAGCTGATCGAGCAACCGCTCTGGCACTATCCCAATGTTGCTCCATCTGCCTCGCTAAACTGATCGATATATCCTTATTTGGTACCTTGGAGGACACGACGTGAGCCCTTTGTTAAAAAAGTTTTTTATCATTTTATCCGTTGTTTATTTGACCGGCTGTGGAACGGTTCTCGCGACTTTCGAAAGTAACACTATTGAAGATGAACCCGGTGAACGCAGCCTTGCGGAACAGGTTTTGGATGAAAGCATAGAGACAAAAGCCGTCGTTAACATTAGGGCGGCCAACACCGATTTCGACGACCTGGGATTCCTTGTCGTGTCCTATAACGGTTATGTATTAATTGCGGGCGAAGTTCCCACTCAAAGCCTTAAAGATGAAGCCTCAAACGTAGTGCGTCAGATAGAAGGCGTAAGACGAATCTATAACGAATTGGCTATAGGGCCGAAGTCGTCTAGCGGAACAGAGGCCAATGACGTTTGGCTCACGACGAAGGTAAAAACTGCCTTGCTTACCGACTCCGAAGTGCCATCGCTACGTGTGAAAGTTGTGACCGAAAACGGCGTGGTCTATCTGATGGGGCTATTATCGACAGAAGAGGCTAACAGGGCAGCAACCGCCGCTGCCGAAGTCGACGGGATAAAGCGGGTTGTGCGGCTTTTTGAGCTCATTTAACAGGACTTGAGACCAACAACACTAAATTAGTGTTGTGCGGTTCACCTGGGTTTTTATTTCACAATCTTCAGTGCGGGGCGATGACCACGCTCGGTCGAGGGAGAGTCTCCAATATAGGGGGGCTCAGGATCTGGATCGGGCTCCATGGGGCCATCGAAAACCATGCCTTGACCGTTCTCACGCGCATAAATACCGAGGATTGCGGCAATCGGAACCTCAACATCTTGTGGTTGACCGCCGAACCTGCCATTGAAAGCAACGGTGTCATTGCCCATTTGTAACGATACGACGGCCGAAGGGGAGATATTGAGAACAATTTGCCCATCGCTGACGTAGCTTTCAGGGACAAAAACTCCCTCACCGGTGGCATCAACCAAAAGGTGTGGTGTGCAATCGTTATCAACGATCCACTCGTAGATAGCGCGAATTATGTAAGGCCTACTTGAGTTCACAAACGTGATGCTCGACTAAAGGCGCATTTCTCGCTCATGGACGGTAAGACTTTCCTGGAAAGACTCTCTACGGAACAAGCTGTCCATATAGGCCAATAGAGGCTTTGACTGTTTGCCGGGTCGAATATCAACCCCCAAAGAGGGTAATCGCCACAAAATGGGGGCGATGCAACAGTCTACGAGAGTGAACTCTTCACTCATAAAATAAGGCTTTTCAGCAAAAATAGGCGCAATTGCCATCAAGCCGTCTCGCAGTTCCTTGGCAGATTTAGTCACTACATTGTCTGATCTGGAGTTCTGAATAGCATCGACCAGACTGCACCAATCTCGCTCTATCCGATACATCAGCAAGCGGCTCTCTGCTCTGGCGACAGGGTATACCGGTAGGAGTGGAGGATGCGGAAACCGTTCATCGAGGTATTCCATCATTACCTTTGACTCGTACAGCACTAGATCGCGGTCTACCAGCGTCGGCATTGTGTTGTAGGGGTTCACGTCTGCCAGCTCGGCAGGCGCAATACCGGAGTCGGATTCGATAAGATCGACTGTGACTCCTTTCTCTGCAAGTACAATTCGCACCCGATGGCTGTAGTGATTAGTACTATCCGAAAACAGCGTCATTGAAGAGCGCTTGGACACTACCGCAGAGGCGTCGTCAGACAGTTTCATTTATTAGCTCCGGGTTGTAGGCGACAATGAGGGCAGCATTTGTAGTGCTGCCTCGCGTTGTCTGGTGGGACGTTAGTGGACGTCCTTCCAATATTCGCGGCTCAATAGCCATGCGAACACAAAGAAAATAGCAAGGAACAGCAAGACCTTAATGCCCATTTGCTGCCGTTGCAGCTTTATGGGCTCTGCGGTATACGCCAAAAAGTTAACGAGGTCGTAAATTGCCGAGTCGTACTCTTCCCCACTCATGATACCAGCAGCCGCAATTTCAAGTCGGCCACATGGCGCCGCCATCATAGCATCTCCGGTTAAAGGGTCCATCTGACCGTGCTCCAGATCTGGACCTGCTGCACACTCGGGCATTCCCTGTAGCTCCATCAGCACATGAGGCATGCCCACCTTTGGGAAAACCTTGTTGTTAACGCCATAGGGCCGAGATTCGTCTTTGTAAAAGGTACGCAAGTAGGTGTAAAGCCACTCGGGCTGCCTAGCGCGAGATACGAGCGTCAAGTCTGGAGGTGTCGCACCAAACCATTTCTTGGCGTTAGCCTTGTCCATGGAATTGTCCATGAGAGCACCAATTTTTGTCTCGGGATCAAACATCAAGTTGGCTTTGTAGAGGTCCTCAGGGATGCCCAAATCTCTGGCCACCCGATTGTGTCGAGAGTACTGCAGTGAATGGCAGCCCATACAGTAATTAGTGTATAACGCGGCCCCCCGCTGTAATGACGGCTTGTCGGCCGCATCTGTTTCAATGTGATCACAGGGAATAGTGCCGCAATCAAACCCGGATTCAGCCCCTACGACCTTCAACGGGATCACCGTCAGAGCCCCCATAAGTGCCAAAATGCCCAAACTTCTGACAACACCTATACCACCGTCCATGGTGACTCTGTCAGGAACAGGTTTGACTTTGTCCATCTTCGACCACAGAGGCATGGCTAGAAAAAAAGCAAAGTAAAAAATGGTGCAAATCTGTGCCAAGAAAGTGCGCTCTGGTGTAGGTGCCTTGACCCCTAAGACCCCCAGAATCAAAAAACACACCACGAAGAGCAGCAACATGACGCGGTTAATCATGCCGCGGTAGCGCCATGACTTAACTTCACATCGGTCTAACCACGGCAGTGCGAAAGGAATTGCCACAGAAGCCGCAAAGAAAACGAAACCCCAGAACTTATCAGGGACCGCCCTCAGCACGGAATAAAACGGCGTGAAATACCACACTGGGGCAATGTGCTCAGGGGTTTTCAGTCCGTTGGCTTGCTCAAAGTTGGCGAACTCGAGGAAAAAGCCACCCATTTCAGGGGCAAAGAACAAAATTGCGCAGAAGAAAAACAAGAAAACCGCAATGCCTTGAATATCGTGCACCGAGTAATACGGGTGGAACCTAATGCCATCCAGCGGTATGCCGTTGGCATCCTTCTTTTTCTTAATTTCCACTCCGTCAGGGTTATTAGATCCAACCTCGTGCAGCGCAAGAATGTGCAAAACTACCAGCGCAAGCAACACTATGGGCAGAGCTACCACGTGCAACGCAAAGAATCGGTTTAGTGTAATGCCCGAGAGCAAATAGTCGCCACGAATCCAAGTTACTATGTCTTCGCCGACTACAGGAATCGCTCCGAAAAGAGAAATAATAACCTGAGCACCCCAGTAAGACATTTGACCCCAGGGCAACACGTATCCCACAAAAGCCTCAGCCATCAACACAATGAAGATCATCATTCCAAAAACCCACAGCAACTCGCGAGGCTTTTTGTAAGAGCCGTAGATGAGGGCTCGGAACATGTGCAGGTATACGACGATAAAGAATGCGGAAGCGCCAGTGGAATGCATGTACCGGAGCAACCAACCATAGTCCACGTCACGCATGATGTACTCTACTGAAGAAAATGCTTCTTCGGCAGAGGGAGTATAATTCATGGTCAGCCAGATACCCGTCAGTAGCTGGTTGACCAACACTAACAGCGAGAACACCCCGAAAAAGTACCAGAGATTGAAGTTTTTGGGAGCATAGTACTCTCCCATATGGGTATTCCAAGCTCTGGTAACAGGCAGGCGGGCATCAATCCATCCAACAAAAGAACTCAACGCTTTTTCCATTAGGCAGCCTCCGTATCCACACCAATTACAAGGACGTTATCGCCCTCGAAGCTATAGGGAGGAACAACTAAGTTTGCTGAAGCGGGCACTCCCTGAAAAACTCGTCCCGCCAAATCGAATTTTGAACCATGGCAAGGGCAGAAAAAACCTCCCAGCCACTCGTCTCCACCAAGGTCAGCCGCACCAACTTCTGGCCGAAATTTAGGAGCACAACCGAGGTGTGTACACAATCCAACCGCCACGAACAGCTCTGGTCTGATTGATCGACCTTCACCGGCGACGTATCCGGGTTGATCTGAACCTGCTGAAGATGGATCTTTGAGTATACCGTCCAACTTGGGGAGATCTTCAAGCTGTGAGCCTGTGCGATGCAGTACGTAAACTGGCTTTCCGCGCCACTCAACGACGACCATCTGGCCTGGCTCCAATTTCCCGATGTCTGCCTTCACAGGGGCACCGGCGGCCTTGGCTTTCTCCGAGGGATTCCAGGACCCCATGAAAGGAGTCGCTACACCGACCACGCCGGCGACACCAACAACAGACGTTGCGGCAGTCAAAAATCGACGTCGGGTTTGACTTTTAGCATCCGGCTGAGCCGCGTCATTTTGGCTAGATTGCACTTCGCTCATGAGAACCCTCTCTAGAATTGAGGCAACCTCAAAAGCGCTCTGCACGCTTGGGAGGCATGGAATTTCTTGCGCGTGAATTTTAGTGCTCTGCTAGGCGCCCGGCAAGCATTGACGCCGCATAACAGCATCCCAGTTTTAATTACGTAGACAAATAAGCGACAAATTCAGGCGCAGATGGAGTCTAACCAAACTCTCTAAGCAAGACTCGCAGACGGCTTTAACGCTTGGAAAACTGAGGACGACGACGCGCCTTTCTCAAACCAACCTTCTTTCGCTCGACTTCGCGCGCGTCGCGGGTCACAAACCCCTCGGCTCGTAGCGCGCCACGTAATGATTCGTCGTAATCCATGAGTGCGCGGGTCAAACCGTGCCTAATGGCTCCCGCCTGACCAAAGCTGCCGCCGCCGCTAACGGTGACGTAAGCGTCAAAGCGGTCATTGAGCTGTGTCAACTCAAGCGGTTGGCGCACGATCATACGCGCGACTTCGCGACCAAAATACTCGTCAATGGTGCGCCCGTTAATCTGAATGTTGCCGGTACCTGTACGAAGGAATACTCGTGCAGTCGAGGTTTTGCGTCGGCCTGTGCCGTAGTACTGTGCCGTAGACATATTAATTTCCTCTAAAGCGCCAGGGCTTGTGGTTGCTGAGCGACGTGCGGATGCTCAGAGCCCGAGTAGACTTTGAGTTTGCGAAACATGGCGCGCCCTAATGGGTTCTTGGGCAACATGCCCTTGACTGCTCGCTGAAGAACACGCTCCGGCGCGCGGTCGATGAGCTTTTCAAAACTATAGGACTTAATACCACCCGGGTAGCCCGAGTGGTGGTGGTACATTTTATCGGTTTGCTTGTTGCCCGTAACTTTTATCTTCTCGCAGTTTACAACGACGATGTAATCGCCCATATCCATATGGGGGGTAAACTCAGGCTTGTGCTTACCGCGCAAACGGTGTGCTATTTCGGTAGCAAGACGTCCAAGCGTCTTATCCTCTGCGTCGACAACAAACCAATCATGCTGCACATCGCTAGCTTTAGCGCTGTATGTTTTCATTTGTGCGCCTCAATGGGCAAATTCAAGGGAGCGCGGATGGTACTGGATGGCAGCCACGCTTTCAAGCAATTTTGTCTGCCCATACATTAACAATCCCTAGGCGAACCCCGCCCCGGGCAATTACGGCCGGTGCTCCCTAGCCAGATACTCACTAGACTGCATTTCCTGCAGCCTAGATAGGGTCCTGCGAAACTCAAAAGTGAGTAAATTGCCGGCGTAGAGCGACTCAGCTGCTGCCTCTGCGGTGACTATGAGTTTGACGCCACGATCGTAAAACTCATCCACCATATTAACAAAACGCCTCGCCACATCCTCTTGATGCCCGTGCATCACCTCGATTCCAGGGACTAAAACAGTGTGAAAAATCCGCGCAAGCTCTACAAAGTCGCTGGAACTTCTGGGCTGCTGGCAAAGCTCATAAAATCCAATTATCGCCATTCCCTCGACCATGCCCTGGGTTTCGATGTGCCGGTTGTTAATCTCAAGGGTCCCCGACGTCGGGGCCAAACCCGCAGCGAGGGCCTCAAAGTCGCCTGCTAGCGCCTTTTCAGACTCTACATTAAGAGGCGTGTGCCATAACTCCACCTGCTCAAGGGTGCGTAGCCGGTAATCGACTCCTGAGTCCACATTAACAACATCAGTATAAGTTTCGATGAGCTTGATTGCAGGCAGAAATCTGGCCCTCTGCAAGCCGTCTTTGTAAAGGTCACAAGGCTCAATATTTGACGTTGCCACCAACGTCACCCCACGCTGAAAAAGGGCCGTCATGAGGCCAGCCAAAATCATGGCGTCGGCTATATCACTAACAAAAAACTCATCAAAACAAATGATTCGGGTTTCAGCGGCAATCCCTGCCGCCACCTGCTCAAGGGGGTTCTTCTCACCAGCGAGTAGTGTAAGTTCTTTATGAACACGTTGCATAAATCGGTGGAAGTGCACTCTGAGCTTAGCTTCGAAGGGCAAACTTTCATAAAAAACATCGACAAGGTAGGTTTTGCCCCGTCCTACCCCCCCCCAAAAGTACAAACCCTGCTCGGGGGTATTCTTCTCACTAAACATTCGGCGCAGTCGCGCTGTCACCCCCCTCTGCTTTGCTTCGCGCTCAATGAGGCGATCGTAGAGGCTTTGAAGCTCATTAACGGCCTGAGCTTGGGCTATGTCTGGCTGGAACCCTGGCTTAGCGAGGTCCTCTTCATAGCGCTGTTTCGGTGAAAAATTCTGCATGGGAATGAATAAACCCTGTGAAATTATGTGTCGTGACGGAAGCGTTGTACACTAGACCATTCTTACGTATCGACAGGCGAAATGGAGTTGTTTATGCCCTCCGTAGCAATACTTATCGCGACAGCTCTACTGGGAATCGGCATTGGCCTAGGCTGCGGCTGGCTGCTGGGCATGCGCAAAAAGAGCAAACGTGACGTGATTATAGACTTAGAGTCGCGCCTGGAGCGTGCACTCGAGAGCCGGGCAGATTATGAGGCCGATGTTGCGGAACATTTTGCCAAAACTGCGCGCCTGCTAGGCCGCATGACAGAAGACTACCGTGAGGTTTACACCCACCTAGCAGCGGGCGCCGATAATTTGTGTGACGGTGGTGTTGAGATCCCCAACGCAAAAACGCTACTTGATACCAACGACAGCAGTCAGGACATCCCAGGCAGCTTAGCCGATGTCTTACCACCTTTAGACTACGCGCCGCGCAAAAGTCCAACTGAAAAAGGGCAACTATCAGAAACCTTCGGACTCGATAAGCCCGCTAGCGCAGATATTGACCGTCTTATGGAGCCTGATCGAATCGACCGATCCGCTTAAATTTACGCAGGATTATCGTCATCGACAAAATGGTGCTCCACCCCTAGCTGTTGGCTCAACCACGAGCCAACGCTCTGCACGCCAAAGCGCTCGGTAGCATGATGACCCGCAGCAATAAAACCGATGTCCCGCTCCCGAGCAATATGAATAGTTTGCTCTGACACCTCACCGGTCACAAAAAGATCAGCGCCGGCGTCGGCGGCTTTGTCGATATAACCCTGGCCTCCACCCGTACACCAAGCGATACGCTTAACAAGGCGATCGCCCTCTGTCATTACAGATCGCTCAAGTTGTATCGATAAACCGTTGGCGATCGTATCAAGGGGGGTCTCCTCGGGTAACTCGCCCACGAACACAGGTAATGTCGGCTCATCCGACAGCAATGAATCAAAGTGGAGCACGCCCAAAGCCCTGCCTAACCCTGCGTTGTTTCCCAGCTCTGGATGACAGTCTAGGGGCAGATGATAGGCAAATAAATTGATGCCGGCTTGCATCAATGTCCGTACACGGCGCCCTTTCATTCCCACTAAGCAGGGGTCTTCGGACCGCCAAAAATACCCGTGGTGCACGAGGATCGCATCTGCTTTTAGCGCAACTGCGGCGTTTATAAGCGCCTGACTTGCCGTGACGCCTGAGACCACAGTTTCAATGTTCTCTCGACCCTCTACCTGCAATCCATTGGGCGCAAAATCCTGAAAGCGCTGAGGCTCAAGTAACGTATTGAGCACTGCGTGCATCTCCTGACGCGACGTTCCCATGAAAACTCCTGTTAATTCTTTCGTGATCGAACAAGATAACCGGCCCAGTCTGTTTTACAATCACTGTAATGCGAGGAATAAAACAGTGAGAGAGTTTTTTACTAGCCTTTTTTGGCCGACCTTAACAGGGATTTTGGCGGCAGCTATTATTTTGGACCAATGGGTTTTACCTGAGCCCATGGGGCGGGATCGCAATCAGATCCGAACAAGTTACAGTGACGCAGTCGCACTAGCGACCCCCTCAGTTGTCAATATCTATACCGCTAAGCTGGTTGATTCAGGCCGCAGCCAACGTTTAAATGACCCACTACTGCGTCGATTTCTTGGCAACTCAGGGCGCCGCCAGCAAGTTGAACGCTCGCTGGGATCCGGAGTTATCCTTACCTCAGAAGGACACATAATTACCAATAACCACGTGATCGCAGATGCCGATGCCATTCAGGTACTGCTCCACGATGGTAGATCAGCAACGGCCACGGCAATAGGCTCTGATCCCGCCACTGATCTCGCCGTGCTTCAGATTGATCTTCCTGCATTAACACCCATCACCCTCGCCAACTCTGATGACGCGCGGGTTGGTGATGTAGTCCTCGCCATAGGCAACCCTTATGGCTTTGGTCACTCCGTAAGCCAGGGAATCATTTCTGGGTTGAGTCGGTATGGTCTTCAAGCATCAGACTACGAGGACTACATTCAAACCGACGCCAGCAGCCTTTTAGGTAGCTCTGGTGGTGCTTTGATCGATGCGTCGGGAAAGCTTTTGGGCATCAATACCCTGATCTACACCGCCACCAGCGAAGGTGCTGATCAGGCCGCCATTGGCATCAACCTGGCGACTCCGGTCAATTTGGCAAACTTCGTCATGAAAGATCTGGTTAATTACGGCACGGTAGTGCGTGGATGGCTAGGCGTCAGTGTAGAGCTACTACAAACTCCAGAAACAACGCTACAGCAACAACAAGTACTTATGATTTCCGGGCTTGCTGAAGATGGCCCAGCTGCGAGAGCCGGGTTGCAATTAGGTGACGTTATCAGCGCCATTAATGGCAGCACAGTGAACGACGGGCGAATCACCATGCACCAAATCGCTCGTCTAAGACCCGGGGAAGTTGTTGACATTGAGGTTGCGAGAGGCCGTGAAAGGGAATTGGTCCAGCTGCAAGCCGTGGTGGGTACTCGACCCGAAGGTTAACTCTCAGGATTTGATAAGCGCAGTTCAGCGCTGCGGGCATGCGCCTCAAGGGACTCACCCCGCGCAAGCACCGAGGCAACACCGGCTAGAGCCACCGCGCCCTTGGGGGAACAGTGAATAATTGAGCTCCGCTTTTGAAAATCATACACACCCAAAGGGGAAGAAAATCGCGCAGTGCTCGACGTCGGCAATACATGGTTGGGGCCGGCGCAATAATCACCGAGAGACTCGCAGCTCAGTGCACCCACAAAGATGGCGCCGGCAACGGTTAAGTCAGACACCCGCGCTTCCGCACCTTCAAAAGCAAGTTGTAAATGCTCAGGCGCTAACTTATTGCTTAGCGCTATCGCCTCATCGAGATTTCCCACTTTAATTAGCGCGCCGCGATTCATCAAAGCAGCGCGGATAATATCTTCCCGCGCCATAGTGTTTAACAGCTCTTGCATCGATGCTTCAACCGCATCTAGATAAGTACTGTCGGGGCAAATCAAAATAGCTTGAGCCTGCTCGTCATGCTCTGCCTGAGAAAACAAATCCATAGCCATCCATGATGCGGGGGCGCTACCGTCAGCAATAATTAAGACTTCAGAGGGCCCAGCGACCATATCAATCCCTACAACACCAAAAACCTGACGCTTAGCTTCAGCCACGTAACGATTACCGGGCCCCACAATTTTATCAACAGCAGGAACTGTTTCAGTGCCAAAGGCCAAGGCAGCAACTGCCTGCGCACCCCCGGCGGTAACAATACGATCCACACCCGCCAAGGCTGCCGCGGCCAGCACCAGCGGATTTATAACTCCCAGCGGCGCAGGTACCACCATGACAACTTCAGCAACACCTGCGACTTTTGCCGGGATGGCGTTCATCAGTACCGACGATGGGTAACTCGCCTTACCGCCAGGCACATAAATGCCTACTCTCGCCATGGGAGTTACTTGCTGGCCCAAGCGATTGCCAAGGTCGTCTTCAAAGGACCAGCTCTCTCCTAATTGGTGCTGATGGTAGTGACGAATTCTATCCGCCGCCGTCTCCAGCGCGGCTCGAGTCTCTGGGTGCAGGGCATCAAGTGCCTTCTGCATCGCTGGTGGTTCGATCACAAGCTCAGTGATTGCGACAGCAGGATGCTGGTCAAGCTGTTGTGTCAGCTCGAGAAGCGCTGCATCTCCGCCGGCGCGAACAGCAGCAATAATAGCTGTGACTCGGCTCACCAGCTCGCCGTCAAGTTCATCATGCCGGGCTGTTAGTGCTGTCAAATCGGCCTGAAATGAATGTGAGGCGGCATCGAGGCGGCGCAATAACGTGCTCATGCATAACCACCTTGGTCTACCACTTTAGCAAGGGCTTCTATGACTTCTTGAATCACTCCGTGCCGGGTTCGCATGGCGGCCTTGTTAACCACCAACCTCGTACTGACGTCAGCAATATGCTCGAGGGGCGTCATGCCATTGGCTCTCAGCGTGTTCCCGGTATCCACAATGTCGACAATCTCATCTGCGAGATCCATAAGTGGAGCCAACTCCATGGCGCCATAAAGCTTAATAATGTCCGCTTGAATGCCTTTACTAGAGTAATACTGCTTAGCAATGTTGACGAACTTACTGGCCACACGGACCCGGGTTCTCAGGGTTTCTCTCCCCGGAGCCCCAGCTGTCATTAGCCGGCAGCGCGCGATACCCAAATCTAGGGGTTCATAGAGGCCCTCAGCCCCAAACTCGAGAAGCATGTCTTTGCCAACGACACCTATATCAGCCGCGCCATGTCGCACGTAGGTTGGGACATCGGAGCCACGTAAAATAACCAGACGGACCTTTGGATGCTTGGTCTCAAAAATGAGCTTACGGCTACTTTCAATATCTTCAACAGGTGCAAGGCCGGCTGCCTGAAGCAGCGGCAGTGTCTGCTTCAGAATGCGCCCTTTGGTGAGTGCGATTGTTAATTGTTGTGTCATGACTTTCCCGAGACGCCGTGAATTCAACCGGGCTGACGTCGTATATCTGCGCCTAAGGATTGTAATTTTTCCTCGATGCACTCGTAGCCGCGATCAATATGATAGATGCGATCAACCCTAGTTTGTCCCTCGGCCACCAGACCTGCAATAACCAAGCTCGCTGACGCACGTAAATCTGACGCCATAACCGGGGCCCCCTTCAAACACCGCTGACCGACAATGAGTGCCGTGTTCCCTTCAATACTGATTTTAGCCCCCATTCGGTTCATTTCATGGGTCTGTATCAAGCGGTTTTCAAAAACAGTCTCTGTTACTCGACCTACGCCATCTGCAACAGTATTGAGCGCTGTAAATTGCGCCTGCATATCTGTAGGAAACCCTGGATATGGTGCCGTTGTAATGGCAACAGCCTTCGGCTTACGCCCTTGCATATCGAGCTCAATCCAGTCATCTCCGGTTTTAATAAGTGCTGAAGCTTCGCGGAGTTTTTCCAATACAATATCCAAATGATGAGGTATGGCTCCCTCGAGACGCACCTTACCCCCCGTCGCCGCAACGGCTACTAAATACGTGCCAGCTTCAATACGGTCAGCCATTACCGTGTAATCAGCCCCATGGAGTGCCGCCACGCCGTCGATTTCCAAAGTCGACGACCCGATGCCCGATATTTGTGCTCCCATTGCGCACAGACACTGCGCTAAATCGACAACCTCAGGCTCGCGGGCAGCATTGCGCAGGAAAGTTTTTCCCTCGGCCAATGTCGCTGCCATCAACAGATTTTCAGTCCCGCCGACGGTCACTGTCTCAAGGGTAATATCGGCGCCTTTGAGCCTTCCCGCGCATCGTGCCTTGATATAGCCCGCCTCGACGCAAATCTCTGCCCCCATCGCTTCGAGACCTTTGAGATGTAAATCAACCGGGCGTGATCCAATGGCACAACCTCCAGGAAAGGAAACCTCTGCCTCACCAAAACGCGCAAGCAAAGGTCCCAGCACCAAAATGGAAGCTCTCATGGTTTTCACCAATTCGTAAGGTGCCTGCAATGTATTGATAGTGCTGCCGTTGACCTCAATACCCAACTTCTCGTCGATCATTAGGTCAGCGCCCAAGCTCCCGAGTAACTCAACCATGGTGGTAATATCATGCAAATGAGGCAGGTTGCGAATAGTCGTTTTTGCATCGGTTAGCAACGTGGCAGCGAGTATCGGTAGAGCTGCATTTTTTGCCCCAGACACCCTGAGCTGACCGGATAGCATCCGTCCGCCTTTTATTAGCAAATTATCCACGCGGTTTGCTCAACCCGCCGCTTCAGCAGGGGTTAAGGCGCGAATGTTCACCGCATGCATGTGGCCTGCAGCGATTGCCGATGCTAGCGGCGCATAAACACGCTGCTGTCTTGCGACCGATCGAACCCCAGCAAAAGCCTCAGAAATGACAGTCACCGTGTAGTGTCCGCCTGCTAGGTCCACGTCTACGTCAGACTCTGGAAATGCCGCCAACACTAGATCTCGTACTTCATTGACGTCCACGTTATTTCTCCGATGAGAGGGATTTTACTCGATTGTCATCCCAGTTTGCGATTACTGCGCCCAAGTCACCATCAGCCTCGAGGACTGCAGCCTCAAATTGACCACGGTATATTTCGCCCAGATTAATGTTTTCAATGATGAGGTTGCGTAGTTTCCAACTGCCATCACGGTACTGCCCCATCTGGTACTTTACCGTATAAATTTTTCCGTCATCGCCAAAGACCCTCTGAGTCACAGAAGCAACTCGCGTGCTACCGGGCGCCATGTCTACTTCGCCAAGTTCTACGCGAGAGCCGCCAAAAGCCAGCAAACCGCGGCTGTAGGTATTCACCATGCCGGTGCGCAGTGCGTCGGTAAATGCCATCAAATGCGCTCGCAGCTGCTCTTTTCCGGCCTCATCTAGGCTCTGATAGCGCTCCTTACTTGCGTAGCGCCCCATGACTCCCCGTGCAAAACCGCGAAAATCTACCACCCCGTCGAGCTCCGCGCCGACCGCATTGGTGTATCGATCTGGATCAGTATCAAAGTATGCGGGAGCCTCTCTTGCCAGCGTCATGATATTGTCGGTCGCCGCGGCAACCACCTCACGAGGTCCAGTCTTCGACATGGCCTCCTGAGCACTTGAAGCGCTGGCAAACCCTAAATACAAGCAAACTATAAAGGCCGTTACTGACCCTTTAATAGTGCTGCCAAACAGTGCACTGTTGACCATCAAAAGCTCCGTCATGGTTGATCAATAGGATACAATACGCATTGTCCCGGGAATAAAACGGGATTCATCGCTGTGCGCAGCATCATAACCGATATGCGTTCATTGCGTATGAGGTACCTGAACACCGAATGCGCTGAGGTCTGCCGCGCAAAGGAACTATATGCTTTTAGATTTTGTTGTCCTTGCCATAGGAGTCACCGCCTTGGTTTGGAGTGCCGAATTGTTTATTGGCGGTGCTGCTGCTATTGCTCAGCGTGTCGGAACACCGCCTTTGATCATTGGGATGACGATTGTTTCGTTAGGAACATCGGCACCAGAAATTTTGGTCTCTGCCACGGCTGCAGCCTCTGGCGCCGGAGAATTGGCTGTAGGCAACGCGCTAGGCTCGAACATTGCAAACGTAGGGCTCGTGCTTGGCGTCACCCTGATTATTTCGCCAATTTTAGTGGGTAGAACGACTGCGTTCACCGACTTACCACTGTTATTAGCCATCACTGTTTTGTGCGGCTGGTTACTTAGTGATGGCAAGCTGACGGCCTTTGATGCTTTTGCTCTAGTCGGCACGCTGCTTTTATACCTCGTGCGCATCGCACTCCACTTGCGCAAACCAGGCATCAATGACAACACTTCAAAAGTTGAAGAGCTGCCCCTTGCGCGAGCTTTCGGCGCCTTTACCGTGGGACTCGCCGTTCTTATCGGTAGCTCTCGAGCTCTTGTATGGGCTGCCGTCAATATCGCTGGGGGATTTGGAGTGTCAGAGCTGGTAATAGGCCTGACCATCGTCGCCTTGGGCACCAGCCTTCCCGAGCTTGCCGCTGCTATAGTTAGTGCACTCAAAGGACATGCTGATATTGCGATTGGCGCTGTCGTAGGCTCCAATATGTTTAACTTACTGATCGTGCTTGCGCTGCCGGGCTTTTTCTCACCCCTGCTCCTGTCGATACCAGACCTACAACGAGATTTAGGAACGGTTTTCGCCACAACCGCTGCACTGACCGCGCTCACGTGGTTAGCTTGGCGTAGGGACAAAGATCATGCACCTCTGGGGCGAATGGCCGGCTGCTTGTTCCTGGGCTCCTATGTGGTTTACTGCCTGTGGCTCTACTATGACATTCAAAAGGTTTAATAACGATGCTCAGTGATGAAGCACTCCTAACCTCTGGCCGACGCACGCTGCAGTTGGAGGGGCAAGCCGTTGCTCAATTGGCAGATCGACTCAGCACTTCCTTCGCAGCCGCCTGTCATTTAATGCTAGAAACACAGGGCAGAGTCATAGTTACTGGCATGGGGAAGTCTGGGCACATTGCCCACAAAATCGCAGCAACCTTAGCCAGTACGGGCACCCCAGCTTTTTTTGTGCACCCGGGGGAAGCCTCCCATGGTGATATGGGCATGATCACGCAACGCGACACCGTACTCGCCCTGTCTAACAGCGGTACAACCCCCGAAATTTTGACCTTATTGCCGCTCTTAAAGCGGCTTGGGGTAAAGCTCATTAGTATGACAGGGCATTCGGAATCGGCTCTTGCCTCCGCATCAGAGGTTCACATCAATGCCGGCGTGGATACTGAAGCCTGCCCCTTAGATTTGGCGCCTACCTCAAGTACAACCGCTGCTCTGGCGATGGGCGATGCATTAGCCATTGCACTGCTAGAAAGCCGAGGGTTCACCGAGGAGGATTTTGCATTTTCGCATCCGGGCGGTGCACTGGGTAAGCGATTGCTACTCAGAGTGGAGGATCTAATGACCACCGGAGCAGAGATACCTCTCGTGAAACCCACTGCAACCTTGGCAGAGGCCCTTATGGAGATCACAGCTAAAGGTCTCGGCATGACCATAGTCGGCGAAAATGGCCACCTGAATGGTATTTTTACAGACGGCGACTTGCGACGCGCTTTAGAGGAACAGCCAGACATAAACGCTGTTGCTATAACCGAGCTTATGTCAACTGGAGTGAAAACATTGCCCGCCGAACATCTCGCAGCAGAAGCTATGCACATCATGGAACAAAATCGCATATCCTCACTGGTTATTACCAACTCACAGGAAAAAATTGTAGGCGTCGTTCACCTGATGGCGCTGCTCAAGGCAGGTATAAACTGATGACTGAGCTCAACACCTTGGCTGCAAGACTAAAATTGATCGCCATGGATGTAGACGGTGTCCTAACAAACGGTACTGTGACCTACGATAGTAATGGCGAGGAACACAAATCTTTCTGCATTAAGGATGGCTTGGGCATTAAGCTACTGCAAAAAGCTGGCCTCAGAGTTGCCTTGATTACCGGTCGGGCGTCAACCATGGTGGAGCGAAGGGCTGCTGAGCTTGGGATAACTGATGTAATACAGGGCCGTGAAGATAAACTCACCGCCTTACTAGAAATAACAGCGCTTATTGGTTGTACGTTAGAGGAAGCGGCCTACATGGGTGACGACCTGCCAGATATGGCAGCCATTAAGGCCGTGGCACACGGTGCTTGCCCAGCCGACGCAGTTAGCTGTGTGCGCGATGCTGCCGATTATACGACTACGAGTCGAGGTGGTGAAGGCGCAGTCCGGGAATGGGCTGAAACCTTGCTTCGAGCCCGTGGCGAATGGCAAGCTTTGCTCAAGTCCTACGAAGCATGAAGCTAACTTTCTCCTCGCTGCTACTGATGGCGATAGCGATTTTCTTCTGGATTACCTTGGGTCGAGGGGACGAAGTCATACCAACCGCACCCGTGGCCACAAACTCAATTGCCGAGAGTTATCTAGACGACGCTGAACGCTGGAGTTATGACCCGTCGGGTATGCGCATTCAATATCTGACAATTGGTTCAGGTACCACTTACATTAATAACCCGATCACCTATGCTGACGACTTAGTATTTTTGAGCTCTGATGATGATGGTAACCGTTGGCAAATGACTGCAACATACGGCGAATTACATCCGGGAATAAAAGAGCTTCGTCTCTTCAAAGGGGTAGCAATAGATCTGCTGGGGGGTGAAGGCAATATGACGACGCCACGCATCCGCCTCCTATTGGGCGAAAATCGAGCAGTGACTAATGCCAAAGTACGGCTGGCCACAGCCAACAGCACCACAACAGCCACCGGGCTAAACATCGATTTAACATCCAGTGAAGCAAGACTGTTGAAAGAGGTAGAAACGCGCTATGCGAACTAGGAACGGCGCATTTATCCGCTTAATGCTCATGGTATCAATGACATTAGCTGCAACTATCGGTCAGGCTCTACCGACTGACCGCGAACAACCGATAAAAATCACAGCTGACTCAGCCGTACGTAATGAGCAAACGGGGGAGACGCGCTACGAGGGGTCTGTGGAATTGACACAAGGCTCACTGCATATCGAGGCAGATCTGCTGACGCTTCACCAACATGAAAATTCTATCGGACTCGTTACCGCAACAGGCACACCCGCTACGCTCGAGCAAACTCCTGACGAAGGCAAAGAACCCGTTAAAGCCGCCGCGAATCGCATTACTTACGACCAAAAAGACGACAGGGTGACCCTGACAGAAAATGCTCGAATTGAACAGGATGGAGCAATAGTAAAGGGCGCCACCATTAATTACGTACTAGGTCAGCAACGTGTCACCGCGACAGGGGATAATTTGGATGAAGGAGGCGCTGGGCAGCGCGTTGAAATGATCATTCCTCCCAGCGCGATGGAGCGCCCCAAGGACCCGGACTCCTAGGCATGCAAAAAACACTATTCGCTCGAAACCTTGCTAAAGCGTACAAAGGCAGGAAAGTAGTGAAGGACGTTTCTCTAAAGGTTGGATCTGGAGAAATCATTGGCTTGCTCGGGCCTAATGGTGCCGGCAAGACAACTTGCTTTTACATGATTCTAGGACTAGTCAAGGCCGACGAGGGCAGTGTGTTCCTTGACGAGCAGGATCTCACTCCTCTTCCTATTCACCAGCGCGCACGGGCCGGTATCGGCTACCTACCACAGGAAGCCTCTATTTTTCGACGACTGTCTGTTCGGGATAATCTGCTATCGATTCTTGAGATGCGCAAAGATATCACCCGCACAGAGAGGGATAAACTGTGCGACGACTTACTCGCAGAGTTCAGTATTGGTCACATTGAGGACTCTCTGGGACAGGCCTTATCAGGCGGTGAAAGGCGAAGGGTTGAAATAGCCCGTGCTTTAGCCCTCGATCCGGCCTTCGTGCTGCTGGATGAGCCATTTGCCGGTGTCGACCCCATTTCGATCAACGAAATAAAGGGCATCATTAATCAACTCAAAGAACGTGGTATTGGTGTTCTCATAACCGACCACAACGTGCGCGAAACCCTCGATATTTGCGAGCGCGCCTATATTGTTGGGGAAGGCTACGTAATCGCTTCGGGAGAGCCAGAAACAGTCCTTGAAAATGAAAAGGTCAAGGCCGTGTACCTAGGTGACGACTTTACTCTTTAAATTGCGATTCGCATTACAACAGTTCATCCCTCGGTGCCAGATATTTGCATCCATACTCAGGCAAAATAAAGCAAGTAATGCGCCAACCGTTGCGATGAGCCATAAGGCGGCGCTACACTAAAGTAAGCATAGCGTTGAAGAGCTTCCAAGAGGTGTAATGAAGCAGTCACTGCAATTAAAAATGGGGCAATCGCTGGCGTTGACGCCCCAGCTTCAGCAGGCCATTAAGCTTTTACAGCTAAGCACGCTTGATTTGCAGCAAGCTATAGAAGAAACCCTCGAATCAAACCCGCTTCTTGAAAGGGAAGAAGACGGCGAGCCTGCTGAGAGTGGCCACGACACAAACAATGAAGTTGACTTCACTGCCCAAGTTGCAGAGCCCAATAGCGCTGACGACCTTCCTGTTGACACTCGCTGGGAAGACCTTATGCCCTCCTCTGCACCATCACCGTCGTTACCTGACGGTGACACGGGGCAGTTTGCGGATCGAGACGCAGAACCTGAAACTCTGCACGACCAACTACACTGGCAGCTAAATCTCACTCGCTTCTCAGCAACCGATCATCTGATTGCAACTGCATTTATTGACGCTGTGGATGCTAACGGGCGCCTGACCCAAACACCGGAAGAAATTCTGGACGCGTTAAGGGACCCGGAACTTGAACTCGACGAAGTATTGGCTGTTTTGCATCGACTACAACATTTTGAACCCACAGGCATTTTTGCCGCTGATTTAAGAGAGTGCCTTCTACTCCAGTTGCGGCAAATGGACGACGAAACACCTCATCGCAACACAGCAGGCGCTATTGCCAATCGCCATCTAGAAAGCATTGCAACTGCCGATCCCCGCCAGTTATCGCGACGCTTACGAACTACCACGGAAGATGTCATTGGCGCGCTAAACCTCATACGCTCTTTAGACCCAACACCAGGAACTGCGGTGGGTGAAAGCACTACTGAATATATAATTCCTGACGTATTTGTTGTCCGCAAAGATGAACACTGGCGGGTAGAGCTTAATCCTGACATTGCCCCAAAACTTCGTATCAACGCCTTGTACTCCGAACTCTTGGGGCAATCTGGATCCGCCAGCGATAAGACGTATGTTCGTGAAAATTTACAGGAAGCAAAGTTTTTCATGACCAGCTTGCACAACAGAAACGAGACGCTCTTGAAAGTGGCCAGTAAAATTATTGAACATCAAAGGGGGTTTCTCGAGTTGGGCGAGGTGGCAATGAAACCCCTGATCTTGGCTGATATTGCGCAACAGATAAGCATGCATGAATCCACTGTGTCTCGCGCAACGACGCGCAAATACATGCATACCCCTAGAGGAATTTACGAACTGAAATTTTTCTTTTCCAGCCACGTAGCGACAACAGAAGGGGGTGAACGCTCATCGACGGCAATCAAGGCATTAATTAAAAAGCTCGTACAGGGAGAAAACACTAAAAAACCGCTAAGTGACAACAGACTTGGTGTGCTGTTAGAAGAGCAAGGGATCATTGTTGCAAGAAGAACCGTGGCTAAATATCGAGAGCAACTTAACATACCGCCCTCTAACGAGCGGCGCCGGCTACTCTAAATTTTAGTATTGAAGTGGTAATGAGCAGGGAGAAGGCACTATGCAATTAATCGTAAGCGGTCATCACATTGAGGTTACCGACGGTCTTCGCGACCACGTTGCCGCTAAATTTGAAAAACTGCAACGTCATATAGATCACATAACCAATGTGGAGGTGACCCTAGTGGTTGAAAAGGCTAGCCACAAAGCCGAAGGGAATTTACATATTGCTGGAGCCGATCTGTTTGCCTCAGCCGAAAATGAAGACATGTATTCAGCCATTGATGCCCTTGCCGACAAACTTGACCGGCAAATCATAAAGCACAAGGAAAAGCAGCGAGGCCGTTAAGAGATGAACTCTCTGGACAGTTTGTTAAATCCGCAGCGCGTTGTTTGCCAGTTACACGCGGCCAGCAAAAAGCGAGTGCTGGAGCTGGTAGCCCAACACATTGCGGATGTTGAAACGTCTCTGGACGTGGGGCCGGTGTATGCCAGTTTGCTTGAGCGCGAGCGACTAGGATCCACAGCGTTAGGAACAGGTGTTGCCGTGCCCCACTGCCGAGTCAGGGGACTGGATAAACCGCTGGGTTGCTTGGTGACTTTAGCCTCCCCAATTGACTACGATGCTCCCGACGGAAAACCTGTAGACCTGCTCTTTGTGCTGCTCGTTCCGCCAAGTGCAACCCAGGAACATTTGGACCTTTTAGCCGAAGTTGCGCGCAGATTCTCTGACTCTCTCTATTGCGAAGGTTTGAGAAAAGCTTCCAGCGCGGTGAGCCTGCTGCAATCTGCAACCACTGCAAGGGCGGCTTGAACTTGGAACTCGTCATTATTAGCGGTCGGTCTGGCTCTGGAAAAAGCACCGCGCTGCATCAGCTCGAGGATTTGAGATTCTACTGCGTGGACAACTTGCCAGCGGCACTACTCCCCACCCTCACATTGCAACTAGAGCGGGAACAGTATCGTTCGTTCCGAGGCATTGCCGTTTGTATCGATGTTCGTAACAGTGCCGACGACCTGCAGCAAATTACAAGAGTTATCGAAACTCTCCCAAAGACGATAAATAGCCAGATTATATTCCTTGATGCTAAGCCTGCGGTACTGACCAAGCGATTCAGCGAAACTCGCCGAAGGCATCCGCTGAGCAGCGACCAATACTCATTGCCTGAAGCAATAGCTAAGGAGCACGACCTGCTTAGCGACCTTGCTCAGGATGCAGACCTCGTTATCGATACTAGCGACCTTACGTTGTACGACCTACGCGCTATGATTTCAGCAAGGTTGGGCTCCCCGAATAAACAAGGTTTGTCACTGCTGGTAGAGTCCTTTGGCTTTAAGCGCGGCGTACCCTCTGATGCCGACCTAGTCTTTGATGCCAGATTACTGCCCAACCCACATTGGGAGAGTCATTTACGCCCTCTGACAGGTCAGGACACTGCTGTGGCTACGTTCCTCGAGAACCACCCTCAGACTCAGGAATTTATAGATGACATCACAGACCTCCTAGTGCGATGGCTGCCAGCCTACGAAAAATCACAGCGCACTTATATGACGATTGCCATTGGTTGTACTGGAGGCCAACATCGGTCGGTATATACTGCAGAAGCAGTTTATCGCGTCCTCAAAGCCGAACATCCACGCGTGCAAATACGTCATCGCGAACTCTCAACCATGGTGACGGCATGATTGAAGACTCAGTTGTTATTATCAATCGTCTTGGGCTGCACGCACGAGCTGCAGCAAAACTTGTCGACTGTGCTGCTGGCTTCAGCAGCCAAATTACTTTGAGGAAAGATGATCAGGTGGTAGATGCCAAGAGCATTATGTCAGTAATGCTCTTGGCGGCGGGACAAAACACGACTTTGCAGATTGCCATTGACGGCGACGATGACGTCGCAGCACATCACGCGATTTTAGCGTTAATCAACAACCGTTTTGGCGAGTCCGAGTAAGCCTCTTCAATAGGTAGGGACATATTCACCCTCTATGTGGGTGCACCCTAGTAAATAGTCACCGATAATCCGGGGCTGGGAACGGAGGCTGGCGGTGAATTCTTCGGTTACAACAGAAAAACAGCTCGCGCAGCTGGATCGCGCTCTCGATGCAGGAACTCTTGGTGACGTTGCAGGCATTGTTGGCGATTTGTCGCCGGGTGATGTGGCGTACTTGATCACCTCGTATCCACCTCGAATACGACAGGTCATCTGGAGCCTGTTAGAACCGGAACAAGAAGCCGACGTTCTCAACGAATTACCCGAAGACCTGCGGAATCAGATCCTAGTAGAAATGGAGCCCAAGGCTCTAGCTTTGATCGTAGGTCAGCTCGATGACGACGATGTCGCAGACATTCTTCACGACCTTCCAAATTCCATTACCGAGCAGGTTCTTGGAATTATGGATGAGGCTGATCGAACCCGACTAGCCACAGTTCTGGCATTTCCAGATGATGTTGCTGGCGGCCTCATGAGCACTGACACCATATCGATTCGGGCTGACCTCACACTTGACGTCGTTATGCGCTATCTCCGACGCCACGCAGAAATACCGCAAAACACCGATAGTATTATGGTCGTCAATCGAGAAGATCACTTCGTCGGTCTTCTCCCAATACGCATTCTTTTAGTTGCCGATCCAGCCCAATCGGTGAGAGAGATGATGCTCACTAATCGCGATGCGATTCCTGCACAGCTACCCGCAGCTGAGGTGGCTAGGCTATTTGAGCGAAACGACTGGATTTCAGCACCCGTGGTAGACGAGCAAAATCGATTACTCGGTCGAATTACCATTGATGACGTCGTTGACGTAATCCGAGAAGAAGCGGACCACTCCCTGACCTCTCTGGGAGGTATTGGTGAAGACGAAGACACCTTTGCCACGGTAAGACAAACCGCTCCACGCCGCGCCGTTTGGTTGGGCATTAATCTAATTACCGCGTTCATTGCGTCGTCGGTGATCAATTTATTTCAGGACACAATCGAAAAAGTCGTTGCTCTTGCAGTGCTTATGCCGATCGTAGCCTCAATGGGCGGCGTTGCAGGTACACAAACGTTGACTGTTTTGATTCGAGGCCTCGCGATGGGCCAATTAAACAGCCGCAATCAACGTTGGCTTGTGGCAAGGGAAGCCCTTGTCGGACTTGCTAATGGCATACTTTGGGCGCTTGTTGTCGCCGCCGCAGCTTCAGTCTGGTTTGAAGACTGGACACTGGGCCTGGTGATTGCCGCAGCAATGATGATTAATCTCATGACTGCCGGGTTAGCAGGGGCGCTGGTGCCGCTGACGTTAAAGCGCATGGGAATTGATCCGGCGCTAGCAGGTGGGGTTGTGCTCACCACAGTCACAGACGTAGTGGGCTTTCTTTCTTTTCTTGGGCTGGCAGCAATTTTTTATGGCTAAAACAGATCTTGATGACAGCGACTGGAACCCTGAAGACGCCCCCCCGAGTAAAAGCTCAAAAAAACGGGCTATGACAGCGCTGCAGGTACTGGGAACACGCTTGGTGAATCTGACACCGAGCCAACTTGAGCAAATTCCAATCGAAGACCCGCGCCTGCAGGAGGCGGTTCTTCAGGCTCGCAAAATCACTCAGCGAGGAGGACTTCGTCGCCAACTGCAGTACATTGGTAAGCTTATGCGGGTGATCGATCCCGAACCCATAGAAAACGCCCTCGCAAAGCTTGACGGGGCTCATCAGGAAGAGCGGGCACAGTTGCATCAACTTGAACAGCTAAGAGACGCTTTAATTGCAGACGGCGATGCTGCCTTACCTGCAACGCTCGCAGTCTTTCCTAACGCCGACCGTCAGCAACTTCGTCAACTCGTCCGGCGAAGCAACCCCGGCGATCCTCGCGCAAAAGAGCATGCGAGGAAGCTCTTTAAATATCTTCGAGAACTTCAGGAGTCTTCCCGCGCAGATTTTTGAGGACTTTCTTGAGGGTTGTCAACGGCCGGCGCTTGTAGATCTGCACCTGACCCCGCGTCAAATATTCGAATAAAAGTCACCTCTGGAGCATTGAGATTACCCTTGACGGCATAAACACCACTGCTAAGGCTTAAGAACTGGTCCTCGAAAACCTTACTAACTAAATAAGCCCCAGCCGCCACGGGAAGTCCCCCTACCAAAGCTGCCACCCACGGGATATTTTCCACCAGCGGCAATGTCACTACTAACTCCCCATCGATCATCTCAGTGACAAGATCAATCTTGCTATTGAAGTTGAAACCGCCACCTGTGCCAACAATATTGAACTGCGGAATCTCGACGTTACCCGGGCTGAATTCAAACTCCCCAACCGCTGAGCGAAACGCAACACCCGGATCAAAAATTCTGGTCACATCCGCTCTACCGAAGAGCCCAGCTAAATTCAACAAACTAAACACTCGCACAGCGCCCGTTGCCCCCGACGAAACGGGCAAAAAGGAACCCTCTGTTAATTCCATTTGCGCAGATCCCGTTAAACCCAACAGGTTCAAATCTGTGGGCCCGCCTGGCCAGGCAAGATGCGTCTCGATAACACCTGAGCGCGTGGTAACCAAAGGCTCTAATGAAAGATCCGTAAAGGTGCGCTTAAAATCGAGAGTCTCCGCTGCAACATTGAGTTCCGTAACCCAGCGACCTTCGTCGCTCTCAGACCAAGTTAAACCGCTTCCCTCCAACAATTTCAACCCGGCAAGCTGCCCCTGTATGTCCTCTATCACCAAGGCATCAGCGGCGCTTTTAAGGCGAAACTTTGCCGCACCTAAGGCTCGATTTTTATAGGTAATATTTGCCACAGTCACATCAAGAGGGGCCGGCAGCTCCGGCGGTCGACGAGCTTTAGTGTCGTTTTCTGAGTGATACAAAGCGGTATCGACGGTACTTAAGCCACTGAGCTGATCATAATCGAGTTGATTAATAACAAGCGCAATACTTCGCTCATCTGATGGAATAGTCAGCTCTGCATCCAACCATGAAGTGTTAATGCCAAGCTGATGCCAAGTTGTGTACGGCGTGACGTCAACGCTTACGTTTTCGACAGCGATCGTGCCCACTACAAGCTCGTCAATTCCCAAGGTGTTGATGCGTATCGGCCATTGAGGCGAAGCGCTACTGTCAGCAAGCGTAAATTGACGCAAGGTCGCCAACCATGGGTCAAGCTCGACACGCGCTATTTGACCGACGACATCGATACCCAAAGCCGCGGTCCCGTTGAGCTGTTCAATGGGTTGTGGTCTCGGTGTAAGGTCTACAGCAACGCCAGAAATGCCCGACCCACCTTGGTAAATTTGTGCCTGACCGCGCTTGTACCAAAACACGTTCCAGGGCGAGGGATCACTGGGCCGCAAAACAATGGTCAGGGGCGCTGCCTCATCTGCTAGCTTCCCTAGCGGCTCAGGCAGTGCCACCTCCATACCTCTTAAAGTTGTACTCAAGTGGAATTCAGTGGCGTCGCCAACAGCCGCATCGACGATCACTTGTGTCTTACCCGACAAGGGCTGAAACAGCTCCCCGGCAGCCATAGAATACGGCGCTATATCTTGGCTCCAAGATAAAAAGTCAGCTCCGGACACCTCGGCCACAAAGCGAGCATCAAATATCCCTGCGTTATCAAGCCCCGAGCTGCCGGGTCCGATTTTTGTGGCAACAGATTCCCCAAACAAGGTAGACCGAAGGTTGCGGCTGGAAAAGCCAATATCTGATTTGAAATCTAATCCGCCCTGTAAGTCTTCTAGTGTGAGTGATAACAAACGCGACTTCACCCTGGCTTGCGAGAGCTCTGCGGAAACAGCTACCCGCGGGGGTGAAAGGGGTGACCGAATATCCATAGCCAACTCCAGCTTACCTGTTACAGCGCCCTCGAGATCTAGGTCGTCCAACAGCGCAGGGCTGAGATTGTATATTGGGCTGTTTCGCAGCAAATTTAACACCGAGGTCCCTCGCCCTCGAAAGTCACCAGAGGCCAACAGTGCTCCCCCCGTGTTTGCAGCATCGACCTCAATCGAAACCCCCTCGACAGTGGCATTACTGATGGTGCCCATGCTCGCCCACACACTCACCCGATCAGTGTCTATCAGTAATGCCCCGTCAAAATCATCTATCACTGGCCAGTTGGGTTGGAACCTAATGCTGCCATCAGATACCTCGGCTGCGATTTGCATACTCTGAAGCCCTGAACCAAAACCTTTAAAGCCACCCCGCCAGGAAAAGCTCGTTTGCGACAGGCGCCCGCCTAAAATACTGTCATCTAACCATTGCTCAAGGACGTCAGGAATTCGATAGGGAATATACTTTTTATGAACGTCAATCGCTGCGGTAGGGACCCCAACATCTAAGTACATTGCTAAAGGAGGGCCTTGGCCAGCACTGGGAATCAGAGGAATCGCCATGCCAAAAAGTGCATGAGCGTCGTGGTCTTCTTGTTCACCGGAGAAAACGCCGTCGAACAAATACAGCGTATTTGCATCCCAACTCGCAGAAAGGCGACCTAGAACCCGTGTGAGTTCAATCGGCTCTTGATAAACCTTCGGTAAATCTAATACGAAGTCGCGGGTATCCAACCAAGCGGTGGCTCCCTTTTCAGTTGCCACTACTGTCCCGTCAATACCCAACAGCCCCGGTATTTTTTTTCGCGCTTGTACTGAAACATCTTTTACTTCTACCGAAGCCGACCAACTTGAAAGGGGCTGCCGCCAATCCGCCAGCTCCGTCTCCACTGCCAATAAAGACCCACTGGGCGCCAACTCAGCAAGTATCCCAGAAACCTTATGAGGTAAGAGGCCACCGGAGACTGCAGTCATCGTCAACTGACCGATGTCCAAGGCCTCGGTTTTCAAGCTTAGACCATCGCCACTACTCTCAATCTGAAGTTTGTCCAGGGTAAAAGCCGCTTCAACCGAACTCATAGCAAATGACTGAAGGCGACCTGACCAGCCAACAGGGTTAATGGTGACACCCGCATCAAACGTAAGGGCCTCAAGCTCTGATACTTGGCCACCCTCATGAAACCAAGTCAACTCAGAGATATCTACTGACGCTTCAATATTGGGCGATTGGCTATTACTGTGATACCAAAAATCAACCTCACCATTTCCGTTTAACTCGTGACCATACAATTTCGACAGCCATGCCGCGTCGGTTATCGTTAAATGACCGTACAGCTCCCCCACAAAACGGTCTAATCGCAGAATATCGCCAACACTCGAACCGGAAATACTGAGCTTTGAATTGCCTGGGCCTACCACCTCCACCGCGACTTGACGCTGACTTCCAGCTCGACGTAAATCAAGTGCAAGGCTAAGTTGTTCCCGATCCCCCCCAACCCCCACCAGCCAAACTTCTGCCATCTCAATAGTTACTTTACGAAACGCCGCCAGTAATCCGGCAGCTAAACGAGCGGCTCTACCATCGCCCTCCAGTGCAGGAAACCCCCCTATGGGTAGGTCCACCGAAAGGCCACTTAAACGAAGCGCGTCAAGTCGAACTTGACCTGCCAACAATGAAGCCCAAGGGTCAACAGTGATTTCTGCCGAATCAAAAACCATAGGGAGCCCGTTAGGTAGCGCAATTTCCAGCCCCGTGACTTGGATTCTCGGTTGGAACTTTTTGATATCGCCACGCAGGCTGGAGGTTCGATAGTCAAGCCCGGTTGTCTTGGTAATCCAGGCGTCAATGTCTCTCTCGTAAGCGGGCAAAGCGGCTAGAAAAGCACGGGTACCTGCGACATACACCGCCAACAAGACCACTAATACGAGCATGGCGCGCCAAAGCGTCCTACCTAAAAATTGGTACATTCGCTCAGCCGACATACTGGGTCACCGATCTAAACCAACACCAAAACCAGCTATCAAAGCCTTGGTTTCGACAAGAGGTAGCCCCACCACCGAAGAATAACTGCCGTTGACGCGCTGAACAAAAACACCCCCTTGCCCTTGAATTCCATAAGCTCCAGCTTTATCCCATGGTTCTTCGGTATCAAGATAGCTGGCTATATCACGCTGCGACAGTTGAGCGAAGGTAACCGTCGTGGAAACCACACAGCTGCGTATGGCGTCATCGGAGCGGGCAGCCACGCCTGTAAGGACATAATGGGACTGCCCAGAAAGCAGAGATAGCATACGAGTTGCATCCTGACGATCAGCGGGCTTTCCAAAAATCTCATCAGCTAATGTTACCGCGGTGTCAGCTCCAAGAATGAGCCCACCCGGCGCATCGACTGCAGATGCCTTCATTATCGCCAAGCGGGAAACATAAGCAGCTGGGGTCTCCCCCACTTGTAAGCACTCATCAACGTCAGGGTTTACACAGCTAAAATCAGAAATTAAAAGTTCTAACAGCGACCGACGCCTGGGGCTTTGCGAGGCAAGAACTATTTTCATCACTGTACCTCGTAATACCGTCGCAGAAATCTGAGGCAATTACGCACTGGCACCCAACATATTACCGATGTTGCAGCCGGTATAAGAAAGGCGGTGCCAACATGCTGCCACCCTAGGAAGGTCTCCAAGCGCTGCTCAACGAGATGTACCAGTGAAATCAACAACCCCATCACCAGACTCTGCTTTAGCCCATCAAATTGGCGAATGCGCTGGTAGCTAACAAGAATAACCAGCACTGCCAACACAGCACCGATCGCGGTTGCACCGACGGGTGACCCGTCCAGAAGGTCAGCAAGTATCCCGACTATGCAGGCCAGAAGCACTCCCACTCGAGTTGGCAGCGCCAAGACCCAGTAAAATAAAAACAATAGTGGCCAATCGGGAATGTAGCCACGCCACGCCACGGGTACCGGAACAGCGACAATCAAAAGTGCCACGAAAATTGAGCCGAAGATAACCCAAGTACCTCTTCCGGCAATCACAGCTATTGACTGCTGCTAGGCGTTAGGTCAAGCGCTAACATCACGTGACGCCCACGATCGAGATGCGCAATCGGCACCGCTATGACTTGTGAAAATGAAGAGCCGGGCTGCCTCACGATGGTTTGCACCGTAGCCACCGGATAACCCGAAGGAAAGATCCCGCCCAAGCCCGATGTCACTAGAGTATCACCCTCTTGGATATCAGTCGTCGCTGCGATATGCCTAACCACCAAGCGATTCAACGCCCCGGTTCCCTCGGCAAGACCTCGAACTCCACTGCGTAATGCCTGAACAGGAACCGCATGGGTTGCATCGGTAATCAACAGCGCGTGACTACTGTGCTGCCCAACGCGGATGACCTGCCCCATCAACCCATCGGCCCCTAGCAACGGCTGTCCCACATAAACAGCGTCAGCAACACCTTTGTCTATAACTAGCTCATGGCGAGATGGCGCTGCCGTCATAGCAATAATTTCTGCAACCATGACTTCGCGCTCGAGTGTCTGAGCGGAGCGTAACAGTGCCCGATAGCGCCCATTCTCAGCGAGGACGGCGGCAAGCTTTTGAGTTTGGCCCTTCAGCACCAAGTTTTCCTGTACCAGCCGATCGTTGTCTGCTCGCAGAGTACTGTAGGACTTAAAAAACTCGCCTACTCCTTGAAAGGCTGCCTGGGGTGCCGAAGCAATGCGGTAAATAATCGCTGCAGAATCAATCGTGAATTGCCGCGGAGTTTCCAGCGCTGGATGATTACGCAGATAAAACAGCAGTAGCAGGCTGCACCCAATTGCTAAGGTGGCACGCCAACCCACATGTTTTTCTTTAAGAAATAGGGGTTTGATCGCTTACCTCACCTTAACGTTGAAAAAAGAGTCCTTACTCGGTGGAGAGCAAATCTAAAGCATGGCGATCTACCAGCTCCAACGCCTTACCACCACCCCGAGCTACGCAAGTTAGCGGTTCCTCTGCGACGATAACGGGTAGACCGGTCTCTTCAATAATTCGCTTATCGAGGTCTCGCAGCAACGCCCCACCGCCTGTGAGTACAATACCCGACTCTGCAATATCAGCAGCTAGTTCAGGGGGTGATTGCTCAAGTGCAACTTTGATGGCCCGCAATATCGCGACCAGTGGGTCGGCTAGGGCATCACGAATCTCATCGCTGTTTAACGTAAAGCTTTTAGGGACACCTTCGGCGAGGTGCCGGCCCCTGACATCAATTTCCCGCAGCTCACTTGACTCAAATGCACAGCCGACCTCCTGCTTGATTCGCTCGGCAGAAGAGTCGCCAATAAGACTTCCGTAGCGTCGTCGAACAAAAGCAATAATAGATTCATCGAAACGATCACCACCGACACGAATGGAATCGCGATAAACAACACCATTAAGTGAAATGATGGCAATTTCAGTGGTGCCACCACCGATATCGACAACCATGCAACCAGTGGCCTCATCAACTTGCAAACCGGCGCCGATAGCCGCCGCCATGGGTTCTTCGATCAACCGAACCTCGCGGGCGCCGGCGCTCAATGCAGATTCGCGGATAGCGCGCCGCTCGACTTGAGTAGACATGCAAGGAACGCAGATAAGCACCCTGGGGCTTGGGCGTATAAATTGGGTTTCATGCACCTTGGAAATAAAATGCTGCAACATTTTTTCCGTGACCTGAAAGTCGGCGATCACACCGTCCTTAAGTGGTCTGATTGCTCTGATGTTTCCGGGCGTTCTGCCCAGCATCCGCTTGGCCTCTCGTCCAACCGCTTCTATAGTCTTCTGCCCGTTATGCATGCGAATTGCCACAACGGACGGCTCGTCTAGAATAATGCCTTTGTCTTTCACGTAAATCAGGGTGTTCGCTGTGCCAAGATCAATCGACAAATCATTGGAGAACAGGCCGCGTAGGCGTTTTAACATTCTTTGGTCCCGTGGAATCTATGCTTACACCCCCGGCGAATTTTATCTGTAAGAGCGCACTGGGGCTGCAGTATTAAGTTTTGACCAAGCCAGTTGCAGAAAAAATGAGCAAAAAAGCCATCAAATCAGCGAGTTCTAGCTTCGTCTTAAGGTGGGAATGTATCAACGTGGGGGTTTTTGGGCAAGGTGAATCTGTGGTAGCTTCGCCCCTTTCTCTCACAGCGGATATCCCGCCATGCCCACTATTCCTGCAGACGTGCTGTCAGTGGCACAGCTCGCTAGGTTGCACATTGACAACGACGCGCTAGATGATGTGACCGACCGCTTTAGTCGAACCTTAAATTTAGTTGCCGAGCTGGAGAAGATCGACACTGATGGTGTCATACCCATGTCCAACCCTCACGATATGCATCAGCGGCTGCGATCCGATTTCGTAACAGAGGATAACCAGCGCAAAGCGCTCCAGCAAAACGCCCCTGCCACAGCCGATGGCTTTTTTTTAGTCCCTAAGGTTATCGATTAATGACGCTGGAATCGCTCACAAACGCCTCCGCAGCAGAGTTGTCATCAGCACTGCAAACAGGACAAGTCTCTGCTTCTGAGTTAACCCAAGCTTGTCTTGACGCCATTGCCACTCACAATCCCGAGGTAAACGCCGTTATCACCCTCTGCGAGGAATCTGCCTTGGCAGAAGCCAAAGCTGCTGATTTACAACTGGGCAACGGTACAGCCGGTCCCCTGACCGGCATACCACTCTTACACAAAGACATTTTTTGTACCCGCGGCGTTGCCACCACCTGTGCGTCAAAGATGCTCATGAATTTCACCCCTCCTTACGATGCTACCGTGGTAAGCCGACTCCGCACAGCAGGAACTGTGATGCTGGGCAAAACCAATATGGATGAGTTTGCCATGGGCTCGTCCACAGAGACCTCTGTATTTGGTGTAACGCGAAACCCGTGGGACCTCAATTGCGTGCCCGGGGGAAGCTCTGGCGGTGCAGCTGCCGCAGTTGCAGCTGGGTTTGCCCCCCTTAGTACGGGGACTGATACAGGAGGGTCAATTCGCCAGCCCGCCTCCCTATGTGGGATCACTGGATTAAAACCAACCTACGGTCGCGTATCTCGGCTAGGGATTATTGCGTTTGCCTCTTCACTAGATCAAGCCGGCCCCATGACTCGAACGGTCGAAGACGCTGCTCTTATGCTTCAAGCGATGAGCGGTGTCGATGCCGGAGACTCTACCTCTGCAGATTTAGAAGTACCGGACTTCTCTGCGGGGCTCGATCACTCTATCGCGGGCCTTAAAATTGGAGTACCTAAGGAGTACTTCAATCACAACCTAGACGAGAGCGTTGCCAAAAAAATCCATGAAGCGCTGGACGAATTAGTAAGGGAAGGCGCAGAACTTGTAGATATTGAACTGCCTCACACCGAGCAGGGGATAGCGACGTACTACATTATTGCGCCCGCAGAAGCCTCTACAAATCTCTCGCGCTACGACGGAGTGAGGTTTGGCCACCGCTGTGACAACCCTGAGAACCTCACCGACCTCTATGAACGATCACGCAGCGAGGGGTTTGGCGAGGAAGTGCAACGACGTATTCTTGTCGGAACTTATGCTTTATCAGCCGGCTTTTACGACGCCTACTTTAAAAAGGCTCAACAAGTCAGGCGCCTTATTAGCGAAGATTTTAAAAAGGCCTTTGAGCAATGCGACGTCATTGCAGGGCCTGCTGCTCCCGGCACCGCTTTTGCCCTGGGTGCAAAATCTGACGACCCACTCGCAATGTATCTTGAAGATATATACACCCTCTCAGTGAATCTCGCCGGCCTGCCAGGGCTATCCATTCCGGCTGGACTGATTAACGGCATGCCTGTGGGACTCCAACTCATTGGGCGCGCCTTCGATGAAACGACGTTGTTGAGAGTGGGGCATCGATTTCAGTTACGTACCAACCACCACCGCGCCACCCCACCCATCGCAGGAGCAAGCCAATGAGCTGGGAAGTGGTCATGGGCCTTGAGGTTCACCTGCAACTTGCGACCAAGAGCAAAATATTTTCAGGAGCCGCCAATCAATTTGGTGCGGAGCCCAACGTTCAAGCCTGTGCAGTCGATCTTGGCATGCCTGGGATGCTCCCGGTACTAAACAGTGAAGCCGTGCGGTATGCCGTTATGTTTGGTTTGGCTGTCGACGCCCGTTTGGGCAAGCGGTCCGTTTTCGAC
Source organism: Luminiphilus sp. (assembly GCA_029253705.1). Taxonomy (GTDB): domain Bacteria; phylum Pseudomonadota; class Gammaproteobacteria; order Pseudomonadales; family Halieaceae; genus Luminiphilus. Next base: position 36,344 of record JAQWYY010000235.1, read on the forward strand.
AGGAAAAATTATTTCTATCCCGATCTACCCAAGGGATACCAGGTCAGCCAATTTTTCGAACCTATTGTCTGCGAGGGAAAGTTTGATATTCCCATGGAGGACGGCTCCGTGTTTCCCATTCGAATTACCCGGGCCCACCTTGAAGAGGACGCTGGAAAATCTGTACATGACCTATACAGCGGGCAAACAGGCATTGATCTCAATCGTGCGGGCACTCCCCTCCTGGAGATTGTCACTGAACCCGACTTTCGAACCGCAGCGCAGGCGGTGGCCTACCTGAAGGCCCTGCATTCCCTAGCCATTTACTTAGGCATTTCAGATGGCAATATGGCCGAAGGCTCCATGCGCTGCGACATTAATATCTCGCTGCGAGCCTCAGGCAGTGAAGCGTTTGGCACTCGCACTGAGATCAAAAACGTCAATTCCTTTAAGTTCGTTGACAAAGCCATCGCCGTTGAAACCGAGCGACAACTAGATGTGCTGGAATCTGGAGGCACGATAACTCAAGAAACTCGCCTCTATGACGCCGATAAAAATGAGACTCGGGCAATGCGGTCAAAAGAGGTCGCCAACGATTACCGCTACTTTCCCGAGCCCGATTTACTCCCTATTATTATTGACGATGAATACATTGAAGCTATTAGGGACACGCTACCTGAACTCCCAAGAGCCAAACAAGCACGCTTCATTAGTCAGTATGAGCTGAGCCAATACGATGCCGCATTGCTCGCAGACACACCCACCTTGGCACAATTTTTCGAGACTGCGGCGATAGAAAGCAAAGCTCCGAAGTTAGCTGCCAACTGGATTCTTAGCGACCTTGCTGGATCGTTAAATCGAGAGGACCTGGACATCAGCCAGTCGCCGGTCTCTGCTGAAGCCCTTGCAGGATTGATCGTTCGAATAGCAGACGGAACTTTATCCAGCAAATTAGGGAAACAAGTGTTTGAGGGATTGTGGCAGCAGGAAGGGACTGCCGATGCCATTATTAAAACCCGCGGCTTGAAACAAGTGACAGATACTGGAGCGCTGGAAGCCATGGTCGATCAAGTGATCGCAGACTGTCCTGAACAAGTGGCTCAGTACCGATCCGCCGAAGAGAGCAAACAAAAAAAGCTGATCGGCTTTTTTGTAGGGCAAGTCATGAAGGCGTCCAAAGGACAAGCCAACCCACAGCTGCTCAACACACTGTTGGTATCGAAGCTTGGAGAACCCTAAACAAGTACTGACCGTCCCGGGTTAGTCAGCCGGTCGATCATAGGGCACCCTCCCCTTGAGAAAGCGCTCTCTATTTTCACGCTTCTTCTGAAGACTCTTGCGCAACAGTACGTACACCGCGCCTGTGCCGCCATGAACTGCCTGAGCAGAGTGAAATGCCTGGACTTCCTCTGAGTCTTGTAACCAGTGGTTAACGTAGCCCTTAAGTACCGCGGTTTTCTCTTGCTCAGCCTTGCGCTGACCTTTGCCATGAAGAATTAATACAGTGCGCAGCCCGTACTGCATAGCGTCCTGAATGAAACTGTGCACGTCGATGCGAGCTTGCTTTACTGAAAGCCTGTGAAGATCAAGTCTAGCGTCAATTTCGTATCGACCCTGTCTGAGCTTTTTGTAAACGCCATGCTGAATACCCGGGCGCTTAAAGGCTAAAACGTACCAGGCATCAAGAGGCTCAACACCCTCATCCACTAGTGAATTGAGACGACCTTCTGGCTCTCCTTCAGCGGCTAACCTTCGAGCTTTATCATCGCCGTCATTGTCTCTTCGCAGCAAGCGTTCCCTGGCATCGCGCTTGAGGGGCGTGACACCCAGCATCTCTGCCTGAAAAAACTCATCATCTGACACAACCTTGCTCCACAATTAATCGCGCACACTTTATACTGGCCTAGGGATCATGGAGGATCAAACCAATGAACGGAAATTTGATCACCGGGGCGGGTTATTTTTTTCGTGGGATGGCGATGCTCACGAACAAACGGCTGCGGGCTTTTGTGATCTTGCCGCTGGTTGCTAATGTAAGTCTCTTCATTCTCTTTGGCAGTGTTGCCTGGAGCCTGGTAGACGGCTTGGTTCAGACTACCGAAGAAACCCTTCCAAGCTGGCTAGGCTTTCTCACTTGGTTGATCGCACCCGTGCTGTGGCTCATGGGCAGCCTCGCCACTGGATACCTATCTACCCTTATAGTTCTTGTGTTGACCTCCCCCTTCCATGCCCTGCTGGCTGAAAAGGTAGAAGAGCAAGTTACCGGACAAGCGGTACCGGCACTGGAAGGTATAGGCAGCGCCATTATTGCCATTCCCCGGGGTGTTTTTAGAGAAATTCGCAAAATCCTTTATTACATTCCCTTGGCTGTTTTTGTTTTAGTTGTGACTGTAATTCCCGGCCTTCAGGCTTTCGCGCCACTGCTCTGGTTTGCCTTGGGCGCTTGGATGATGGGATTGCAGTTTATGGATTACCCCATGGATAACCACCGCATGAGCTTTTCAGATGTCAAAGAGGCCTGCGCCTCTCGACGCCTCAGCAGTTTGGGTTTGGGGGGCATGGTGGCTTTTGTGGCAGGGGTGCCCTTGGTCAACCTTGTGGTTATACCAGCGGCAGTTGTTGGGGCAACCCTTATGTGGTGTGAAGAACTGCGGCACCGTCAATAAAATTGATCGTCAGTCGAGCAAATCTGCCGGTGGTGGCACACACTTCAAGCGCTCACCCAAAAGGGTTTCTATATCTGGCAGCAAAAAGGCATCGTCTTCGCTAGCAAAACTAATCGAAATACCCGTCGCTCCCGCACGGCCTGTGCGTCCAATGCGGTGCACATAATCCTCGGGGTCTTCGGGGAGGTTGTAGTTAACAACGTGGCTAACACCATCCACGTGAATACCCCGCCCAGCCACGTCAGTTGCCACCAACACGGCTATCTTGCCTGATTTAAAATCTGCAAGGGTCTTGGTGCGGCGCGCCTGAGTAATTTCCCCTGACAAAATGCCGCAAGAGATACCAGCCTTGCGCAACTTTTCATGCAGTGATCGAACTTGATCGCGCCTATTGGCAAAGACAAT
>JAQWYY010000236.1 GCA_029253705.1 Luminiphilus sp.
GGTGAGGAGCCCATGCCCTTAGATCCAGAAAAACCTACGGTTTTGACGCTCTACAATTCATTTTGCACCCCGGGGTTGCCGTTGCATGAACAAACTGTTGCGGCCCGCATGCAGCTGTTCTCACTCAGCTATGCCGATGTGGAGAATGAAATACGCAGCCAGTTCACAAAAATGTTTGGTCCGGGTGGTTTCGATGCAGATCGTGATATTGCGGGTATTACGCTTAACCGGCAGGGACACGCCTACTTGGTCACGCCACCCGGCTTCTTTTTTGGAAAAGATGGAAATCCGCCTCCCAGCGATGTGATTAGAAAACCTTACGGGCGTATTGCATTTGCTCACTCAGAGTTGATGGGTTATCAAATGTGGGAGGGTGCAGCCCATGAAGGCGACCGAGCGGCAAAGCAAATGCTTCAGATCTAGATGGCCTGCAGTATTACTCTGTAAGGAGGCCTGTAATTTAGGAGATCATTGATGGCCCACTTAAATCCGCTCAATGCGGCTGACATTGAAGATCCCGATCTACAGCGCATGCTCAATCGGTACCTCGACATTCGCAAGTTTATACCCAATAGCGTTTTGACCATGGCACGAAGGCCGTCAATTGCAAAAGCTTTCGCCCAGCTCAATCAGGCGATTCTCTATGAGGGCACTGTACCCGAAGAAACTAAAATGCTGGTTGCGCTGATTAGCAGCCAGGCCAGCGGTTGTCGCTACTGCCAGTCGCACATGGCTAACTTGAGCAGTATCTATAAGGCGTCAGACGAAAAGATTGCGCACCTTTGGGAGTTCGAAAGTCATGCCCTTTTTTCGCCCGCAGAACGTGCAGCCCTTCGGGTGGGCATGAAGGCTGGCCAACTACCGAATGAATGTGATGCCGATGATTTTACTGCGCTTACAGAGCATTGGGATGAGGGTCAGATTGTAGAGATCGTGGCGTCCCTTGGGCTCTTCGGATATCTCAACCGCTGGAATGACACCATGGCGACTCAGCTAGAAGAATATCCCGCAGGAGTGGCGGAGCGTACATTGGGAGGGTGGGGTTGGGAGCCAGGCAAGCACGTATGATAAGCGTTGGCCATGTATGCCTATCAGAGACAAAAACTGCCCACCGAACTGCACTGGCTAAAGACTTTGGTTTTGGATGGACCTATTGGCGCTTGAGTTTCTAAGGCACGCTAGCACAGGGGCTCACGAACTCTTGGGATCTTGTAATCTTGGCCAATATTGACGTGTTGATGCGCAGATGTTTCTACGTTTGCTGTTCACAGTGCTTCTGCTTGCCTGCCTTGGTGCAAGCCCCCATTTTATTAGTAACCACTGTTCCAATCGGGAAGGACAACATTATTCTCATCGGCGTATACGTCCCACAGTTCGATGAGTTCCTTGAGCTTATCAGGTCTAGAGTTTGCAAGATCGATCTCCTCAGCTAGGTCTGTGCTTACATCATAGAGTTGCCATTTACCCGTCCCCTGAGGTGAATACATTTCCAGCAGGTTCCAAGAGCCTTGCCGAACACTGCGTTTTCCAAACAGCTCAAACCCCAGTATTCGAGGTTCGGCGTTGTTACTGGTCGCTTCAGAATTTTGCCGTAACAGGGGTAACATTGATCGACCGGTAATCGTGCTCACTGGCCGGCCTGCGAAGATGCCCTCTGGTGCAGGAATGGCGGCTAGCTCCAACAATGTAGGGGTAATATCTTGAACGCTCAGTAGCTCTGAGCGCTTTACTCCGCTAGCGAGTCGCTTCGGAAAGGATACAAACGCTGGGGCCCTTGTTCCGCCTTGAGATACGTAGGCTTTGTAGCCTCTGAACGCGGGCGTTGCCGCCCAGCCCCAGCCGGGACCATAGAGAACGTAAGAGTCTGCGCTGCCCAGTGCTTCTAGCTCATAGTCAAAGGTGCCCAGAACCCACTCTCGAGCTTTCGGGAAAACCGCTTCGGGAAAAAGCGCGTCTAAGCTGTGCCCCTCAGCACCGTTGTCAGACATAAATACAATTACGGTGTTATCGAGTAGTCCCTTAACTTCTAATGCATTGATCAGTCGACCAATGTGCCTGTCGGTTTCATCGACCATCGCAGCATAAATTTCCATACGCCTGACTGATAAAGCTTTTTCCGCTGGTGACAGGTCCTTCCATGCTGGGGCGTCACTAGGTCTTGAGCTAAGGGGTGTTTTGGGGGGAAGTATGCCCAGTTCAATCTGGCGTGCAAGCCGCTGCTGAGCCAGTGCCTCATATCCCAAATCATATTTCCCGTGGTGCCGTGCAACAGCCTCAGGTGGTGCTTGAAGTGGCCAATGAGGCGCAGTAAATGACAGGTATCCAAAAAACGGGCTGCTTTTTGCTCTGTTGTCGTTGTCACGTTGTTCAATGTAATCCAGCATTTTGTCGACATAAAACTGACTGGAGTATTTGAAATTGTCGGGCAATTTATTCAGTATTTTGCCGTTTTCCCGATACTTGGCTTTGCCACGCTGTCCCACCTCAGTTTCCCACAGTGATTGCATATCGGAAAAATGCCCCGCCCCTCCTTGTAACAGTGCAAACGCTTTATCAAAGCCACGCTGCGTGGGGGCTTGGTCATCTGCCAAGCCAAGGTGCCATTTACCGCTCATGAAGGTTTCATAACCAGCATCTTGAAACAAGGCGGGTAGTGGTGCGATACGCTCATGAAGATAACCCTCATAGCCTGGCTTGTTCTTTTGGTTGGGCGCGAGTTCCTCAAACATATTGCCCAAGCCGGCAATATGACTATCTACGCCCGATAACAGCATGGAGCGGGTTGGTGAGCAGGTAGGTGCAGCATGAAAGTTGGTGAGTATCACGCCGTCGTCTGCTAAAGCATCGAGATTAGGCGTGGGGATCTCTCCACCCATGAAACCCAAGTCTGCAAAGCCGGCATCGTCGACCACAATAATCAAAACATTGGGCCTTTGACTTTCTACCACTGCTGTTGCGTCATTCTGGACTGATTTGCCGTGATGATCGTGGGGTTCCCGGACCTCGCAGCCCGCAAGCCCCGCGCCAAAAGTGGCAAGAATGACACTTAGGAAAATGACCTTGAAATAAAAATGGAGGGTGCTAACCCCTCCAGTTGTTTTGTTGTGGGTCATTGCTTGGGCTAGAAGTTATAAGAGGCTGTGACTCCCCACCATTGTGGCGGCCCATAAACAGCCGTGCCTCCTAGAATACCCAGATCGAGAGCGTACTGTTTGTACTCTTCATCTCCAACGTTCTTAACCCAAGCACGGACGCTCCACGCATCGGTTGCATAGGTCGCACTAACGTTAGAAACGTTATAAGACTTTTGGAATGCGGCAGCACCATTTGTCACTTCCAGATATTGATCGCCGTAGTACACGCCATCAAACTGGAAAGCTAGGTTGCCTTGACCCACATCAAAATTGTAGCGGAACAGGTAATTGAAGCTCACATCAGGAGTATTCGGTAGTTCCATGTCATTAAGGAAATCAACAGGCCAGTCAACCGAAAAACCTACCGGTGTACCTTGAGATTGGGGTGTTTCCACATTGTCGACCGAAGAGTCTTGCAGAGAAACTCCTAGCAGTATGTCCCAGTTCTCTGTAGGTAGTAATGTCAGCTCAATTTCAGCACCTTGGTTTTCAGCTTGCGCATTACTTACGCTGGGCGTGCCTCCCGAGAAGGTGAAAGCCTGATAGTCGCTGTAATCATAGTAAAAGGCTGTGGCGTTCAGTCGAGCCCTGCCATCAAGAAATTCAGTTTTTGCACCCACTTCAAAAGCGTCGAGTACCTCCTCCTCGTGGCGTATCTGTTCCAGCGTGACATTGGCAGAGGGCGCGAAGTTGCCACCTTTTATGCCTCGGTTGTAAGAGGCAAACAGCAACATGGTGTCGTTCATTCGATAATCAAGCTGTAGGCGCGCAGCGTAATCGCCATAGTCCACTTTGTTCTGTGGATCGCCACCGGCAGCCGCTACGGCGTTGCCCAAATTTAAGGTCTCGACGGCAACTGCGGTGCCGTCAGTGGCGCCCGTCGCAACATCGGTGATTAAACTATCGGCCTGAAAAGTGGTTGTAAAGTCTAGGTCTTTGTCATCCTGCGAGTATCGGTAACCACCAATCAGGGTCAGCCGGTCACTAAGATCAAGCTCTACCTGTCCGAATACCGACCAGTTTTGTGATTCCAGTAGATAATCTTGGGCAACCCGAGCATTGACTGCGAGGTTGTTACCGGCGCCATCAAAAAAGCCCAGCTCAGCGGCTACGCCACCAACGGGGGCGCCTACGGTAACCACGTCGGCGTCTGTTTCCATATCAAGGAAGTAGACGCCAGCCGTCCAGCGCAACGTTTCTCCTTCGCTGGAGAGCCTGATTTCCTGAGACAACTGAGAAAAGTCGGCCACCGTGGTGAATTCGATAATAGGAGCAGGAATGCCGTCGCCGTCTTCTGTATAAAACTTATCAGTTGCCGAATAGTTTGTGATCGAAACTAATTCCAAGTTGTCATTTA
>JAQWYY010000075.1 GCA_029253705.1 Luminiphilus sp.
TTTTCCGGTTCCCTTGAAACCATGGAACGGGCCTACGACTGCTGGAAGCGTGGCCGTTGGTCCGATGACCCCTTTATTGAAGCCGTCATTCCCTCCGCTTGGGATCCCACGGTGGCGCCACCCGGGTGTCATTGGATGTCGACTTTTATCCAATATTGTCCACCCACACTAGCCGACGGCGACTGGACCCCTGAAAAACGCGATGCCTTTGGGGCTACTGTTATCGATAAAATCGAGCGCTATTCCCCGGGCTTTAAAGACTTGGTGGTTCACGCCGAGGTGCGGACTCCCCATGAAATAGAAAATGAGATTGGTCTTACTGAGGGCAATATATTTCAAGGTGAATTAACGATTGATCAGCTGCTGTTTAACCGCCCCTTCCCCGGTTACGGGCAGTACCGTATGCCGCTAAAGAATATGTACATGTGTGGCTCGTCAACCCACCCCGGGGGCGGTGTCTCCTCGGCCTGTGGCGCCAACGCTGCCCGAGAAATTTTGCGAGACCTGCGTAAACCCAACACCGTACCGGAGGATGATTTCTACGATGAGTAATCCGGATATTCTTCGAGAAAATACCGCCGACCCCTACGCCGGAGAGAGGTTAAAGCTGTCGCATTTTCATGAGCGGCAGGCAGCACTCAACCTGCGGGATGCCTGGTCGTCATGGAACGGGTTTAAGTTTGCCGATTACTATTACGACGTCGACTACGAGTACTTTTGCATCCGCAACACCTGTGGCACCTACGACATCTGTCCCATGCAAAAATATCTGATCGAGGGCGCAGATGCCCTGGCGATGCTCGATCGCATGGTCACTCGTGACCTCAACAAACTACGGATCAACCGCGTCACCTATGTCGCCTGGTGCAATGATTCGGGGCGCATGATCGATGACGGAACGATCTTTCGTTTGGGTGAGTCAAAATTCCTGCTGACCTGCGGCAGCCCCTGCCTTGCTTGGCTGCGTAAAAGCGCCTTGGGGTTTAGTCGGTTATCGATTGTCGAACACACCGAGGCGCTGGCCGCATTGTCCCTTCAGGGGCCAACAAGCTTTGCCGTGCTGAAGGCTATGGGGCTGGAGGCCACGAGTGCATTAAAGCCCTTTGACATAGGCCATTACCCCTTTGCTGAGGGCGAGATAATGATCTCCCGTACCGGCTTCACGGGTGACTTAGGCTACGAGCTTTGGATTGAACCCAATCTAGCACTCACATTATGGGACCGTTTGTATGAAGCAGGGGCCAACTACGGTATCCAGCCCTATGGCGAAGCCGCCACCAATATGGCCCGCCTCGAAGCAGGATTCATCATGCCTTACATGGAATTCAATGAAGCGCTCAAAACCGTCAATTTTGAGTATGACCAGACCCCCTTAGAACTCGATCTCGCCTGGCTGGTGGATTTTAAAAAGCCGCACTTTAACGGTCGACGCGCACTGCTTGAACAACACAACACAGGACCGAAAACCCTGCTCACCAAGCTCAACATAGAAGGCAATAAACCAGCAGAAGAGGCGCTTCTGTACAGCGATCCTGACTGCAGCGAAGAAATAGGGTACGTCACCTCAGCTATGTGGTCTCCCTCAGTTAAAGCAAATATCGCGCTGGCAATGATCAATGTCGAAGCGTTGTCTGGCGACATCTGGACGGAAATTTACTACCAGAAGGAACTGAGGCACCATCGTAAAGTAGCGCGATGCACCGTACAGAAAAAAGCCTTCTGGGGGCCGGACCGGGCTAGAGTGACGCCACCCAGCCTGACCTGATCACAAAGATAATGCAGCGGCTACGTTGGCTGTTTTTCGGCCTCAATTTCGTCGCGCCATTGCGATAAATTCATGCCAATTGCCATAAACCCCAATATCCAAAGCGCCTCATCCCAAGCAAACAGCCAGTGACCTCGAAACGCCCAATACCCGGCGATTAGCCAGAGGCCGCTATAGAGAAAATACTTTGCGTTTTCGGCAAAGCGCAGCAAACGACCCTGACTAACTCCTCGATCCTGTAGCTGCAAGCGGACCTCAATGAGCGCAAGAATCAGCAACCAAAGCAAAACCTCCGCAATGTCTGCCCAAGCCAATTCAAATTCAACGCCCATGCCGGCCGTATCAGTAATAACTTGGCCCTGGGAAAAGATATAAAACGTGGTGTCTGTCGAGAAGCTCTTGCAGTTGGTGGCGTCGAGTTCCTGATAGGCCAAATTGCGCGCTGCCGATAGCCCCTGATCGACAAAACTGCAGAGTGAAGCCCCCACATGCTCGACACTGTTCAACAAGTCATTCAAGTACTCTGCGTAAGCAACGACTGCATGACCGATAACCAGGTAGCAAAAGACTCTGACGATGTTCATGAACCTCACCCAAAAAGGTGTGAACGCGGCATCTGAAAGTATGTAAGTCTCCAACTCGAGCAAAAAAAGTAATACGAACCAGCCCAATTCATCGAGGGTGGTTGCAAAAGCAGAGGTCCAATCGAACCAGCGCCAGCCCTCGTGGTAGGTGTGCTTCACCTGATTAATATCGAGCAGTATGTAATTCCCGAAATTCACCAATAGCAGCGAATAAACAACGAGCTTTATCCACTGGGGGTAGCCGATCCCCAAAAAGTGACCGCTTATCGGTTTAGACGATGATGTCATCGCAACATAACTCCGTATTTAACCGGCTTTTCACTTAACTCTGAACGCTCAGTGTAGGCGACGCTGCATCTCTCCATCATTACCCTTCCATTCAAAGTTAGCTGAGTAAGTTGCAAGCTAACCCCTAAAAGTACTTTCAGCCACTGGGCCGATACGTTCGCAAAAACCTTTCAAAAAGAGCCCGGCATAGCAGCAGCAAAGACACCCAAAAACCCGGGTTACCGCGTCGCTGGATTTCAGGATCGCCGAGAGTAAAATAGCAGTCTGACGACAGGCTCTGGAATCGCATGAGACAGCACAATCCGATACTGCCAAATGTTATAGCGCGACCTGCTCACGGAACAATATCCTAATGCGCAAAGGTTTCGCTATTTCATTTGTAGAGAGCTACGTCAACGCTTGGAACAAACGGGACCCCAATGGAGTCGTTGAACATCTTCATGAAAATGGTCGCTACATTGATGGGACAACCCAACAGCAACTGACGCACACCACACTTGAATCCGAGCTGGTTGAATACTTTCAGGGGGCGGTATATCACTTCGAAGTGCTGGGTGCTGTCCTGCACAATTCACAAACCATTGCCTTTCAATATCAGGCATCGCCAATGGAACATCCCGATAAAGGCATTGTTTGGCGTGGCGCAGAATTCATAACGCTGCAAGGGTCAATGGCTCAGGAAATCAGCGACTACTATCAAGCGTTAACACCTGACGAAGTTATTAAATCAACCCACGCCGTGCGGCGGTATGCGAAATCAGGATTACACAGTGAGGCCTTGAGGACACTGCTGGCCAACTTGAAGCAGTTAATGGCCAATGAAAAGCTTTATCTAGACCCCGACCTGTCATTACCGAAGCTTGCCGAACACCTAGGAACGTCGGTAAACCACTTATCTCAGGCGATAAATTCGGGCCTGGAAATGACGTTTTTTGACTATATCAATCAATACCGCATTAACGAGGCCATGGACATTTTACGTAACGGCAACGAGCGCTTCCCTGCCATTCTCGATGTCGCACTCTCGGTGGGATTTAATTCAACCTCCACTTTTTATACCGCGTTTAAAAAAATCAATGGCCACTCGCCGGCTAAATTCCGAAGGGCCCAAAGCCGATCGCAGTAATTCGGCGAATTACAACGCTCTTAGATACCACTGATAGTCTAAGTCAGGGATCTGACTGTAGTAGTCATTGCTCTCGCCCCGACGAATAGCGCCATAAACCCGGGTAAACTTTTCCCCTAAATAATCTTGCATGATCTGACTGTCGGAAAAAAATCGTATTGCGTCATCTAGGCGAATCGGTAAGGACGTTTCATCCTCGGAAAGATCGGCCTCTCTGGGCACTGGTGCACCTGGGTCGCCCTGGTGACCGAGTCCCCAGTGAATACCGGCTAAAACCGCTGCCAGTACAAGATAGGGATTAGCATCGGCACCAGCTACACGGTGCTCAATTCGACGACTGTGTTCGTTGGAGCGCGGAATACGAAGTGCCACATCTCGGTGGTCATAGCCCCAGTTTTTTCCTGAAGGCGCTAATGCACCCGCTTGCACACGTCGGTATGAGTTGGGATTCGGCGCAAAACACAACATTGAGGCATCGAGCAGGGTTCCTAAGCCTGCCACGGCATGACGCAATCGTGGCATCAGTTGAGGGGGATCCAAAGACTCAGGTGCCGCAAAAATATTGTCACCCGCCGCGTCATAGACGCTGGCATGAATGTGCATGCCACTGCCAGGAATGTCCGCAAAAGGCTTAGCCATGAATGTCGCGCCAAACCCGTGTTTCCGTGCAACCCCCTTTACAATGCGCCGCAGCAGCAACCCATGCTGGGCAGCCAACAGCGCATCTGTCTGGTGGTGCGTATTTATTTCCCACTGACCCGGTGAAAACTCGCTATGAATAGCCGTCAGGGGTACATCCTGAAGCTCGCTGGCAATGCGTACATCGTTTAAAAAAGCATCACAATCAAAGAGATCGTCAGACATGCAGTACTGAATTCCTTCCTGAACCCACTGGGTCCCCGGAATATTTCCTTTGAGCGGTGCCGGACGTTCGCCCTCAGAGTGTCCTAGCAGGTAGAACTCAAGCTCGGTGGCCACCGTAGGGTGGAGCCCTGAGGCTGCAAATTTACTGAGTACCGACACCAGCGGACAGCGGGTATCAACCCAATCGAGCTCACCGCTCTCATCGGTGTAAGCCACCAAGACTTGAGCGACCGGTGACTCGTACCATGGTACGACTGCCAGTGTTCCAGCAACAGGACGTATGATTTGATCGGGATCGCCTCCAAGTTCCGGGTAGGGCGTGGTTTCATAAAAGTTGCCACGCACCCCCAAAAGTGGCGCCGACTGAGGCGACAAAAAAGCACCACTAAAGAGCCGCTTAAACTCTGATCGCTGTATGCGCTTGCACCGCGGAATACCTGAAAAATCAGGCATGATCAGCTCGATCACCTCAATATTCGGATTCACCTTCATAAAGCGATCGAGTTCAGCTTGATCTGCATATTCCATGATTTTCACCGCTAGAAGGTTGGTATGAAAAAGTAGGAAATCCTGCTCGGTTTGTCTACCTGCCGTATAGGATACCCGTCAAAGGTCTCCTGCATCCGATACACTAGGGGTACCTTATAAAGGACACATTACCGGGGTTCATCATGTTTGGTTTACGCGCGCTTCAAGAAACCCAAGAGCACACTCACTCGTTTTACGCCGCCTCGGCCAATACGACCACCGCTTATCCGTCGTTGATCGGTGATAAACAGGCCGATGTGGTGGTGGTTGGCGGCGGCTTTTCAGGGGTAAACACCGCCCTTGAACTTGCCGAACGCGGGTTTGATGTCGCGCTGCTAGAGGCAAACCGTATTGGTTGGGGAGCCACGGGCCGCAATGGCGGTCAGGTCATCGGAGGGATTGGTCACACGCCAGAGCGCTTTAAAAAAGCGATCGGGGAAGCGGGGATCCGCGACATTTATCAAATGGGTATTGAAGCGCGAGATGTCATACGCGAGCGCGTGGAGCGTTATGACATTCAGTGCGATCTTAAGTGGGGTTATTGTGACGTTGCGCTGAAGCCACGTCACATGAAGCAGTTTGCCGAGTGGCAGGCTTTTGAAAAAGAAATCGGCAACCCCCATCCCTACACACTGCTAGACCGCGAAGAAATCAAAACCTACGTCAACTCAGACCGTTATCTGGGCGGTCTGCACAACACGGCGAACGGTCATTTGCATCCACTCAACTTGTGTATTGGGGAAGCTCAGGCGCTAAGTGCTCTGGGTAGCGCCATTTATGAACAGTCTCGGGTTGTGTCGATAGAGCAAGGAGCCCTGCCCATAGTTCGTACCGAAGCCGGCAGCATTACCGCGAAAACCATTGTTTTGGCGGGCAACGCCTACATGGGAGGGTTAATACCCAAGCTCAGCAAGCGTGTCCTACCCTCGGCCAGCTCAGTCATTGCAACCGCGCCACTCAGTCCCGAGCTAGCTCGACACATTTTACCTGGGGACGTGGCAGTCTGTGATCCAAGAACTGCCCTAGACTATTTCCGCCTCTCGGCCGACCGACGCCTTCTGTTTGGTGGCCTCTCGAATTACACGGGAATGGAACCGAAAAATTTAAAAGGTGTGATGTACAAAAAGATGACTCAGGTCTTTCCAGAGCTGGAAAGTACTGCCATTGATTATGCTTGGAGTGGTTGGATTGGCATTGGCATCAATCGTATGCCGCAACTGGGGCGGCTTTCCGACAATATTCACTATATTCAAGCGTACTCAGGGCATGGCGTTGCGCCCACCCACATGATGGCGAGGGTAACTGCAGAGAAAATTGCTGGGGAGTCTAGCCGTTTCGAGGCAATGGCCAACATACCTCACCTGGCATTTCCCGGGGGTCCGCTGCTGGGCCGAGCGATTCTCGCTGTGGGTATGACCTACTACAAGGCCCTTGATCTCCTTTAAGGTTGGATTGCACATTGAGCAAGCTATGCAACCGCAGCGATCCTTGAGTCGATCACTCGCTGATTCTGGCCAGCACCCGCTAAATATTGGACCTAACGGTCTTTAAAACCTTACAGTACGGACTTTAAATACCGGGATAAACACACCATGCGCGGCCCGCTAAATCGCACCAACCCCGACAAACCAGCGCTCGTCGCCGGGCAAGAGCAATACACCTACGACCAAGTAGATCTTCAGGTACAGCGGTTCGCCAGTGGCATTCTGGCTGGCGCGGACGACCTCAGTGAGGAAAGAATCGCATTCCTAATTCCAGCCAGCCCGGAATACGTGACCGTTATGCATGGCATATGGCGTGCCGGCGGCATAGCCATTCCCCTCAACACAGCATCAGCTGACGCCGAGCTGGAACATTGCCTCACCAGCACCGGCGTCAATCGTCTTATCGCGGTAGAGCCTTTTCTTGAGCGTATTAGGCCCCTGTGTGACAAGCTCGGCGTTGTCGTTAGCTTAGTTACTGACCATTTAAGTGACAATCTTCAGCCCATGCCCGAAGTATCAGCCGATCGAAGGGCGCTGATTATTTTTACCAGCGGCACCACGAACCTGCCCAAAGGGGTTGTAACAACCCACAAGAATATCAAAGCTCAGATTACGACACTCGTGGACGCCTGGGCTTGGTCTGAAAATGACGTTATCCCTCTTTTCCTACCCCTGCATCATGTACACGGCATTATTAATGTCTTGAGCTGCGCATTATGGGCCGGTGCGACGGTTCATCTTATGGAAAGGCTCGATATAGAAAAACTGTGCGGCGAGGCAGTATCAGGTACTTACAACCTGTTCATGGCAGTCCCCACCATTTATGTGAAATTGATTGACCATATAGAAGGCCTTGATGCTGAAACAGCACAGCCCATCAAGGCGGCTTTTGGGGCTATGCGCCTCAACGTATCGGGCTCGGCGGCCTGTCCAGTAGCAATTTTTGAAGCCTGGCAGCGCCTGACCGGGCAAGTTTTGTTGGAACGCTATGGCATGACAGAAATCGGCATGGCTCTGTCTAACCCCTATGTGGGAGAGCGAAGAGCAGGCTCTGTAGGACAACCATTCCCCGGCGTCACTGTGCAGCTTTTTAATGAAGACCACCAGCCAGTCACCGAGGCATCTGAGTCTGGTGAAATTCGTGTCAAAAGCGATACCGTATTTCTTGAGTACTGGAACAACCCAAAAGCCACTGCTGAGAGCTTCAGAGATGGCTGGTTCTGTACCGGCGATATTGCCGTTATTGAGGGGGGGTACTTTCGTATTATGGGGCGGTCCTCCATCGATATCATTAAATCGGGTGGCTACAAGCTGTCTGCATTAGAAATTGAAGGAAAGCTTCTTGCGCATCCGGCAATTGCCGAGGTAGCCGTATTAGGAATTGAAGACCGGACTTGGGGCGAATCTGTTGCCGCAGTTGCTGTGCTTCGGGAAGGCCAAACATTGAATATCGAGGCGCTTAAAACATGGTGCGAAGGCAAGCTATCGTCCTATAAACTTCCAAAAACACTTGTGATTACCTCGGAGCTGCCACGCAACGCAATGGGTAAGATCGTTAAACCCAAACTCAAGGCACTTTTTTAAAAAATGGACCCGAACATGGAGCAATCGAAGCCTTCCGGCAAATGGCATATCGGGATTCCCATATCCAAAATGCTTGCCTCTGCTCTTTCCGTTGGGCGGGTAATTTTGCGACAAAAATCAGGCCTCGATGATGAAAGCTTGGTAGGGCCTAGCGCGCTATTAAGCGCCTGCGCCAGTTTAGTCGAGCACCAGGGTGAAGCCTCCGGGTTAGCCCTAGCAGAACAAATTTTGTCTGCTTACGAAGCACTCGCTTTCGAAGAAAAAGCTGCCTTCTTTCAAGGCCTAGCCCAAGATTTTTTGGTAGATCAAGCCGGTGTAGCGGCTGCTGCCGTTCAGTACCAGGAACAATCTAACCCAGCCAGCATGAACACCCTTCGCAAAGCACTGGAGCCTCGTTGCAATCGTTTGTTCCGGCGCCTGAATCAAGTACCGGACGCCACAGGCCGTCTGGTGAAACTCAGAGGCGACCTCCTCCAGCATGAGAGCACCCACCCACAGCTCAAACAAGTCGACGACGATCTCAAGCGCCTACTACTCATATGGTTCAACCTTGGCTTTTTGAGTTTGCGACGCATCAGTTGGGACTCTCCAGCGAGCACTCTGGAAAAACTCATCGAATATGAAGCGGTTCATGAGATTAGAGGTTGGGGCGATCTTCGGAGTCGCCTGAAAGAAGATAGGCGGCTATTCGCCTACTTTCACCCTGCCATGCCAGACGACCCTATTATTTTTGTACAGGTGGCACTGAGAGATGGCGGCAGCAGTGCCATAGGGCCGCTGGTCCAAGAAGATCGAATATTAGAAGACACCGCCAACACTAATACGGCAACCTTTTATTCGATTAGCAATTGCCATAAGGGGCTTCGCGGCATTTCCTTCGGTAACTTCCTAATCAAGCAGGTCGCTTCAGAACTGCGAAGCGAATTCCCCCACCTCACGCGCTTCGAAACCTTATCCCCCATTCCCGGCTTCAGAGCTTGGGTAGCTGCTTCCCTCAAAGGAGCCACAACACATACTTTGCCGACCCCTGTTTGGGACCGTTTAGGGACCTACCTTGAAGATATAGATGACGATTTTGACGCCAACCCGTTGGCACAGGACACGCTACTTCCCTTGTGCGCCCATTACCTGACACACGAAAAAAAGGACCAACTGCCTATAGATCCTGTGGCGAAATTTCATTTGGGCAACGGCGCCCTACTCGACAAAATCCACTGGCGAGGAGATGAATCAGATCGTGGCAAACAACTTTCCTACGGTGTCATGGTTAACTACGTCTATGAACCCGAAGAAATTGAAAACCGACATGAAGCTTTTTTCTCAGAGGGTCGTATTGCGGCCAGTGCAGCCGTAAAAAATTTGGCTGATAGCCTAATAGGGCAAACAGGATAGACCTTGATCTGCATTGTCGCGTGCTACCTGTGACTGCACTTTCACACAAGACGCCTTAAAACGAAGAGCCGACATATTGCTGACGATCGTAAATAAAGACTCACCCGCCATTCATCTATCCTCGCAAGCCGGGGACCCAGCCCTGTGAATCTTTTTACGATCACCATTGCCCTCAGCGTTCTGATCTTTATCGCCGTTGGTAACTACGCGGGTCGCAAAGTTAAAAATCTCGATGATTACTTTGTCGCAGGACGACAGGCCCCGACATTGCTCATTTTGGGGACATTGGTCGCAAGCCTCATGAGTACCACCGTCTTTATGGGCGAAGCCGGCTTTACCTATGCCGGCCAGTTAGGGCCGTACCTACTGCTGCCCGGCATCACGGTTACCGGCTATATCTACGGCGCACTATTTTTTGGTACTTACCTCCGCCGCAGTGAAACCACGACGGTCGCTGCTTTTTTCGGTGAGCGCTTTGCCGACCCCGGTGTACAACGTATCGCTGGGTTAACCATCATTATCGGTTTGGGCGGCTACCTGCTAGTCGTTACTCAAGGTGCAGCACTGCTAATCGCCGAATTGACTGACGTCAATTACGTGGCTGCGGTCGTAATTGCATGGTTGAGCTACTCACTATTTACCCTGTACGCCGGGTCACGGGGAGTAATCCTTTCCGATACCTTAATGTTTTTGCTGTTCACCGGCGCCACGCTTTTTTTTGCGGGATACCTTCTCAATGAATTCGGCGGCATTCAGCAGGCTATACAAGATCTGACCCGACAAGAAGAAAAGCCTGGGCTGACAAGTTGGCATGGAATTATTGGGGAGGGAACGAGCTGGCCCGCTCCCATCGACTTCTTGATTTGGTTTGTGGTCATCGATTTGTCTTGGAGCCTGGTTTATGCCGTTAGCCCTTGGCAGTCGAGTCGACACCTAATGGCGAAAAGTGAGCATGTAGTGTTACGCGCCTCAATTTACACCTGCATTGTGGTGATTTTTCTGCAGATTCTGATTTATGGAATAGGCGGGTTTATCAATCTGGCCAACCCCAATATCGATCCCGTAGAGACCGTATTGATTTGGGCTGCGACGCATCTCGTGCCCACTTTTCTCGGCGCACTGCTGGTCGCTGGTATTGTCGCTGCAGCACTCTCATCAGCCTCAACGTTTCTCTCCTTGGTAGGCTTTAGCGTCAGTCGTGACCTCATGCCCGCTCGACAGACCACAAGCTTAGGCGTTACCCGCACGGCAATGGGCGCGGTCAGTGTGATCGTTTTAATATTCAGTATATTGATACCACCCAACGTATTTTGGATAACTATCTTCATCGGTACGGTATTCGCCTCAAGCTGGGGTCCCGTTGGATTGCTTTGCATTTGGAATAAATCGATTACCGCTCGAGGCGCACGCTGGGGTATGTTGTCGGGCCTTGGGGGAAATATTATTCCCGCAGGCCTGAACTACTTAGGCTTGATCAGTCTTCCCAGTTATTTTGAGCCGGCCTTACTCGGTATTGTTGCGGCGCTCATCGGTGTCTGGATAGGCTCTAAAGGTCAGTCCCCTTCCGAACCAGAGATCGCATACCGTACTAAGCTACACACAACGCCAATTGAAGATCTTAGTACGAAAGAGACTCGCATCACCCTTTTGGCACCTGTGCTACTCGTTGGTTATGGGTTAACAATGCCTTGGTTGTTATTGCATTACTACGTCAGGCCTTATCAAACAGCAGCGGGGTTTTTACACTACGGCGGCGCTTTAAATTGGGAGCGCCTGGAGCCGTGGTTTGCCTTGGGCCCTGCCGTGCTGCATATACCGCTGGGTATACTGGCATGGCATGTCATACGCCACCGCTATACCCCAAAAGTCATTGCGCAGCAGTAAGACCCCTCCTGAGCAGCCAGCTCGGATATCATCTTGCCAAGGTATTCTGGTATCGGTGCGCTTGCATCAGCGCTGCTGCCGATGTCGGCCCTTTAGTCAGGGTAGTCGAGGTCAAGACACCACAAGATTACAGGTCACGAAGAATGCGCTGGGCGGCGTTATGCCCCGGAGCGCCAGTAACACCGCCCCCTGGATGCGCCCCAGAACCACAGAGGTAAAGCCCCGGAACCGGTGTTGCATACTGCGCCGCATCGGGGTGGGGTCGCATATTGAATAGCTGATCAGGCTCTAATCGACCGTGACAAATATCGCCCCCCGTAAGGCCTAACACACGCTCCAAATCTAAAGGCGTCATGCATTGATGACCCACCAAAATACGCCTGAGGTCCGGTATAAACCCCTCAACGTAATCCAAGATTTGTGCAATCACCTCAGGCTTTTGCTCATCCCACGAATGGCCTTCGCTCAGCTCATAGGGCATGTATTTGCACAACAAACTCATGACGTGGTGACCGGGCTTATCGACGAGGTCTGGGTCAATCGTGCTGGGAATAATCGCCTCAATAATCGGCGGACTAGCGGGCACACCACTGCGGGCACTGTGGAAGGCCTCGTTGAGATGCCCTGCACTTTCAATCAGCGTAATACTGGCCTTGTGATGCGAGCCCAGCCCACCACTTGGTATTGCTGAAAAATCAGGGAGTTCAGACAACGCCAAGTTCATCCGTAACGAAGCAGACTCCTGGCGAAAAGCGCCAATGTCCTTGCTAAAGGACTCGGGCAAATGCTCTGCACCCAACAACTTCAAAAATGTTCGCTTGGGGTCTGTATTGGCTGCCACGGTCTGCGCTCGTATCACCTCGCCACTTTCCAGTGTTACTCCGCAAACTCGCCCGCTTTCAACGTTAATCCTTGCCACAGAGGCGTCGGTTCTGATTTCCACACCATGAGCCTGACCCGACTGCGCCATCGCCTGTGTAATACTGCCCATACCACCTTTGACCAGACCCCAAGCACCTTTGCGCCCAGCAATTTCTCCAACGGCATGATGCAACATGGCGAGACTCGCCCCGGGTTGACTCAGGGGCGCATAGTTTGCCGGCATAATATGTGCGGCAACCATCGCTTTTACTTTTGGAC
>JAQWYY010000253.1 GCA_029253705.1 Luminiphilus sp.
ATGAATGCACAGGATCATCACTTACGAATGTCATGATTTCCGGTCACAAGCTATACTACGCCCCGAAAATCATCTCACGCCCAAAGGAGTACAACCGTGCTGGAAGCCTATCGCGCCCACGTTGAAGAGCGCGCCCAACAAAATATCCCCGCAAAACCTCTTAACGCAAGCCAAGTTGCCGATCTGATCGAGCTGCTCAAGAATCCACCCGCGGGAGAAGCCGACTTC
This sequence comes from Luminiphilus sp., assembly GCA_029253705.1. GTDB lineage: Bacteria > Pseudomonadota > Gammaproteobacteria > Pseudomonadales > Halieaceae > Luminiphilus. The sequence goes on from JAQWYY010000253.1 coordinate 229, forward strand.
TTATTGGAGCTACTGGCAACTCGAGTTCCACCCGGTGTTGACGAGGCGGCGTATGTAAAAGCGGGCTTTTTGTCCGCAGTTGCCAAAGGCGAATCCCCCTGCCCTCTCATTAATCCCGCAAAGGCTGTCGAGCTTTTGGGCAACATGCACGGTGGCTACAACATTGAAACCCTAGTTGGGCTGCTAGATGACCCTCAGCTAGCCCAAGCAGCGGCAAAGCAGCTCAAGCACACACTACTAATGTTTGAAGCTTTCCACGATGTCGAGGCTATGGCCACCAAGGGCAACACCCACGCCGCCGCTGTTATGCAAAGCTGGGCTGATGGTGAATGGTTTACCGATCGTGACCCCGTCGCTGAATCGATCAAAATGACTGTGTTTAAGGTCACCGGCGAAACCAATACCGACGATCTGTCCCCGGCACCAGATGCTTGGTCACGGCCAGATATCCCCCTGCACGCCAATGCCATGTACAAAATGACCCGAGACGGCTTGGAACCTAACGAGCATGGGACTACTGGACCTCTGGAACAAATAAAGGCTATTCAGGCCAATGAATTGCCCGTGGCTTTTGTCGGTGACGTTGTGGGAACGGGCTCCTCCAGAAAGTCAGCCACAAATTCAGTGCTTTGGTTTTTTGGCGACGATATGCCGGGGGTGCCCAACAAGCGAGGCGGCGGTGTTTGCATCGGCGGTAAAGTCGCACCCATTTTTTACAACACGATGGAGGATGCAGGGGCTTTGGTCTTTGAGGCCCCAGTGGACGACCTTCGCATGGGCGACGTCATTGAAATACGACCATATGACGGAAAAATACTCAACGAATCCGGTAACTTACTATCTGAATTTGCACTAAAGTCTGAAGTTTTGTTGGACGAGGTTCGTGCCGGAGGCCGCATCAATTTAATCATTGGTCGCGGACTAACAACCCGCGCACGTGAAGCCCTCGGACTGCCCGAGGGCAGTCTTTTTCGAACCCCCGAGCAACCCACAGACACCGGCAAAGGCTTCACTCTCGCACAGAAAATGGTGGGACGGGCTTGCGGTATGACGGGCGTAAGGCCTGGCACCTACTGCGAACCTCGAATGACGACCGTAGGGTCGCAAGACACTACCGGCCCTATGACCCGTGATGAGCTCAAAGATCTCGCGTGCCTGGGCTTCTCGGCTGACCTTACTATGCAGTCGTTTTGCCATACGGCCGCCTACCCAAAGCCTGTGGATATTTCAACTCAGCACACCCTCCCCGACTTCATCAAAACCCGTGGTGGCGTGTCATTGCGACCCGGAGACGGCATTATTCACAGCTGGCTTAACCGTATGCTACTGCCCGATACTGTGGGAACCGGTGGAGATTCCCACACCCGCTTCCCAATGGGCATTTCATTCCCAGCAGGTTCAGGCCTCGTCGCGTTCGCAGCCGCAACCGGCGTCATGCCCCTCGATATGCCAGAGTCCATCCTGGTTCGCTTCAAAGGCAAAATGCAACCGGGAATTACGCTGCGGGATTTGGTACATGCCATTCCCTACTACGCCATCCAAAAAGGGCTTTTGACCGTTGAGAAAAAGGGCAAAAAGAACATTTTTTCCGGGCAAATACTAGAGATAGAGGGCCTCGAGGACCTCACTGTCGAACAGGCCTTTGAGCTGTCTGACGCCTCTGCCGAACGCTCTGCTGCCGGCTGCACTATTAAGCTGGGTGAGGACACCATCGCCGAATATTTACGCTCGAACATTGTGCTTCTGCGCTCAATGATTGCCGAAGGTTATGGCGACGCAAGAACTCTAGAGCGGCGAGCACGAAAAATGGAAGAGTGGCTGGCACAGCCCGAACTTCTGTCTGCTGATAGTGACGCTGAGTACCTAGAAATCATCGAAATCGACCTTGCTGAAATTAACGAACCCATCGTCTGCGCTCCCAATGACCCCGATGATGCTCGCAAACTGTCCGAAGTCGCTGGCGATGAAGTCAACGAGGTCTTCATTGGTAGCTGCATGACAAACATTGGGCACTTTAGAGCCGCCGGTAAGCTGCTCGAGGCTCACGGCAAACCCGTCAACACTCGCATGTGGATATGCCCCCCGACTCGTATGGACGAACAACTGCTCATGGAGGAAGGCTACTTCTCAATCTTTGGGAAAGCCGGCGCTAGAACGGAAATGCCTGGTTGTTCACTCTGCATGGGCAACCAAGCGCGAGTTGAACCCGGCAGCACCGTGCTTTCGACTTCGACTCGCAACTTTCCAAACCGATTGGGCGATGGTTCCAACGTCTACCTGACGTCTGCAGAATTAGCAGCCGTTGGGGCGTTGTTGGGAAGGCTGCCCAGCCCGGCTGAGTACCTAGAGTTCGCGACTAAAATCGACTCTATGGCGGATGAAATTTATCGCTACATGAATTTCGACCGTGTTGTGGAATTTCAGCAACGTGCGGAAGAAGGTGGGCGTATCGCAGCGGTACAAATTGACGAAGTTGCCTGATCAGCATTCCCGCTAGATGGACTGATAGGGGCTATAAACAGTCTGAGGGGGTTTCCCCCTCAGCACCGAGCGTTCCAAAAGGCGGCGCGGCGCGGTCGAGCGCCTCTATGAGTTCATTGAGCAGATCATAAAGCCCGCTCAGGTTCTCAGCGCCATACTGTGACTCGATATATTGGTAACGCGCTTCCGATTCAGGCGCGATTTCTGCAATCAATTCCCGCCCGAAAGATGTAATTGAAACTAAAGAACGGCGACTATCCCGGTCGCAGGGTTGGCGTTGGAGAATTTTGCGCCCCTCCAGGTTTTGAACAATGCGACTCACACTGGGGCGCAATAACGAGCAAGCCGACGCTAGCTCACTCACATCGAGAGACTCACTTTCAGCCAAGGCGCGCATGACCCGCCACTGCTGTGTAGATAGGTCATGGGCCCGCAAATGTGGGATAAAGGTTCTGAGCACCGCCTCGTGCGCTTTCAACAGGGTCATGGGTAACGACTGATCGAAGCGCCGCATATTGTTGGCAGCGACTGTCTTTCCCGCCTCGGGTGCGACCGCTCTTGGTCTTTGTCTTTTGGTCATGAGCCTGTTCACCGTTAAAGGTTGCGTAATCATATCAAGTTTGATGCGCTAAATTTGGCCTTTGTGGCCTTGCTCTGCGGTAATGAAAACCACTTGCCTTTTCGTCGAGTTCAGCCCTCATTACACAAACTGTCAACCTTATGGCCGATAATGGCAATTAAATCCGAGCGCGATCTTCTAGGCTCAAAAGGTTTTACTAAGGGCAATATTTATGCCGAAAGACAATCCACACAACGGTCACGCAGCGCAATCGCACCCCAGAGCGGTTGACCTTATCGCTGCTTTGGCTTCCGGCGAACTCTCAGCAGTGTCGCTAATGCAGAGTACTTACGACAGGATTGCGCGGGAGAACTGTGACATCAATGCCATTTGCACATTGGTCCCTATAGAGCAAAGCCTAGAGGCGGCACAGCGTGTTGATGACGCGAGGCAGCAAGGAGAGACACTACCAAAGTTCGCTGGGCTCCCACTCGCGATAAAAGACCTTGCGGACACCAAGGACCTCTTAACCACACAAGGATCCCCCATTCATTCGAAGCACATACCCAAAACCGACAGTTTATTCGTATCTAGGCTCCGACAATCTGGAGCTATTGTTATAGGTAAAACCAACACGCCAGAATTTGGCGCTGGATCACACACCTTTAATCCGCTGTTCGGCGCCACCCGCAACCCCTATAACCCACTAAAAACCGCCGGCGGCAGTTCCGGTGGCGCGGCAGCAGCCCTTGCCGCGGGCATGGTGGCTCTTGCCGATGGCTCTGATATGGGCGGCTCACTGCGTAATCCGGCGGCGTTTTGTAACGTTGTCGGTCTAAGACCCAGCATGGGACGGGTTCCCACCATTCCAAAAAGTAGAGAGACCTTCAGTCGGATGGCAGTAGAGGGGCCGATGGCGAGAACTGTCGAAGATTGCGCACTGATGCTTCAAGCTATGGCGGGCCCCGATCCGCGTGATCCACGCTCATTAGATATTGCCAAACTCAATCCAACCCCAGCCCTGAGCGAACAGCCAAAGACCCTGCGATTAGGCTGGGCCCCAACACCAGCCGGCCTGCCTGTTGAGACGTCCGTATCCGCTGTTCTCAGTGGTGCTCTGTCGGATATGCAGAATCTCTATCCCGATATTGAAGAAATAGACCTCTTTGAGCTGCAAGACGCGATGGCCGTATTTACCGTCTTGAGAGCTGCCGCCTTCGCTGAGGGATTGGCAGATGTCTACCAATCTAGCCGGGATAAAATGAAAAAAACTGTTATCGATAACATTAAATTAGGCCTAGACCTGACCGGCGACGTGCTCACCGGCGCGGAAAAACAACGACTTAACCTTTATAAGGCACTTATGTCAGTCTTTGATCGCTTTGATTATCTGCTGTTGCCCGTTACACAAGTCATGCCTTTCCCTATTGAGGTTGAGTTCCCCACGATGATTAATAACGTGGCGATGACAAGCTATATCGATTGGATGTCGAGTTGCTGCATATTAAGCCCCTTCGACGTCCCCTGCATGTCGATACCTGCCGGTTTTAATGCTGACGGCCTCCCGGTGGGTTTGCAAATTGTCGGCAAGCCTGGAGACGATTGGGGCATGATGCGACTGGCCTATGCCTTTCAAGAGCACACCGGACACTGGCAGAAAGCGCCACCTACCTTTGAGGAACGAGCTCATGAAATGGCTTGAACGCTTTCAAGAAGTCATCGAAGCCAAGCTTCCCGATCCCTTGACGTTTGCTTTGGCCCTAACGGCCTTTATGGCCCTTCTAGCGTTGATTTTAACCCCCACTACGTCTTCAGAACTGCTGATGCTATGGGGTGATTCATTGGGCTCCTTACTCACTTTTACCATGCAAATTGGCCTGACTATCATTTTGGCCTTCGTGCTATCACAAACGCCCATAATGCAAAGTGGGCTGAGGCGTCTGGCTGCCTTGGCAAAAACCCCGACCCAGGCCTATGTGCTCGTCATTCTTACCGCCGCCACGTTTTATCTGATCTCCTGGCCTTTGGGGCCCATTTGCGGGGCATTGGTCGCAAGAGAAATTGCCAGGGAAGCAGTCGCGCGAAACAATCCGGTACATTTTCCTCTTATGGCTGTGGGCGCCTTGAGTGGCTATGCCGTTTGGGAAATGGGGTACTCATCGTCTATTGCCCTCGCTGTAGCCACCGAAGGGAACCCCACCCACGACATTATTGGTCGACTGATTCCCATTCAGGAAACGTTGTTAACCTATTGGAACCTCTTGTCGATAGCCACCACCCTCGCTGTCATTATCGCGACAGTCCTAATTTTGCACAGACAATTCAACCTTAAAAAACCTTACATACCCGAAGACCTTGTCACACCTCTAGAGAGGCTTCCCGAGGTGGCGCCCGAGGTGAAGCTACCACAGCAAGGGCGCCGGGCTTGGTCGTTGCTCACAGGGCTATTACTCGCGGCTTATGTGGTTGGGTGGTTTTCACAGCAAGGGCTGGCACTGGAATTAAATATAGTTAATTGGACTTTCATGGCCCTAGGGCTTCTTCTGGTGCGATCCCTAACCCACTACAGTGCGCTGTTTGCCGAGGGCGCGCAGGTTGCAGCACCCACACTGCTGCAATACCCCTTGTATGCCGGCATTATGGGCATGGCCATTCAAAGTGGCTTAGCTCAACAATTTACCCAAGGACTCATCGCCATTGCCACGCAGACGACCCTCCCGGTTATCGCTTTTCTTTCGGCAGGGTTGATCAATATTTTCATTCCATCAGGAGGTGCGCAATGGGCACTTCAAGGGCCTGCATTTATCGAAGCCGCCAAGTTGCTCGAGGTTGATCTGGGATTAATTGCTATGTCCGTCGCCTACGGAGACCAGTGGACGAATCTTATCCAGCCCTTTGTTGCAATACCTTTACTTGCTCTGACTGGGTTGCGTCTGAAACACATCTTTGGCTTGGCCTTAGTAATGTGTGCAGCAACCAGTGTGCCCTTAATAGCGGGCTTGCTGATCGGCAATCTTCAAGGATAAGCAGGAGAACGTCCCCATAGATCGCCTGAAATTGGGCACTAAAAAGCTCATCAGAATGACACCGATAACTGGCGCTAACTTACCCGGCATTGAGCGAACTGAAGCCGCTTTGCTTGCCGAATTAAGCCCTAAAATCCAATAACCTGCGGGGATAATAACCGCGCTGACTAAGAGAGATTCATCAATAATGGCTTTACCGCGTCAATAGCCGACTGTTGATGCGGTTGCAGGTCCTGTCCTCCCAAGCCCGCATGCAGCGGCAGAAAAGGATCTTCTGTCGCGGTTTTGTATCCCGACAACGTTTCCAGCACAGCGAGCCCGAAAAAGGGAACCGTCCAACTGTTATACCCCCCTTCATGGGTCATCAATATTCTGCCCTGACAGTTACGGTCAGCGGCAGCCAGAAGTTTTTCGGTGAGCCTGCGATAGCCATCACTGTGCATTTGCATACGGCCCAGAGGGTCATAGGCGCCAGCATCGAAGCCGCTAGGCACAATGATCAAGTCAGGGGCAAAAGCATCAAGGGCGGGGATAATAATCTGATCGAAGACGGCTTCATAAGCGCCGACACCTGAACCCGGTGGCAAAGGGATGTTGATGTTGTAACCCTCTCCCGGGCCATCTCCCACTTCGTGAACATGCCCTGAATCGGGCGGAAAACAGTTATCCTGATGGACCGAAATCGTCAGCGCCCGAGGGTCATCATAAAACGCGCTTTGAGTGCCGTTACCATGATGAACATCCCAATCTACGTAGGCAATGCGGCTCAGACTCAAGGTCTCTAAGGCGTGAAATCCAGCGATAGCTGCATTACCAAAAATACAGAAGCCCATACCTTCACCGGCAATCGCATGATGACCCGGCGGCCTGACCAAGGCGTAAGCGTTATCGATCTCACCAGCTATTAGCGCCTCAAGTGCACTTAGCACCCCACCTGCAGACAACATGGCAATTTCGTAGCTTCCCCGACCTGCCGGTGTAAAAAACCCCGCATCCCCGCCAGTATCTGCGCTAATCCGTTGGACATTGGCCAAATGCTCAGGTGTATGGAAGCGAAGAATTTCTGCCTCCGTCGCAGGTCGCGGCTTGATATGGGTTAGTACATCACTCATCCCCGCCACTTCGAGTAAATTTCTAAACCGGCGCTTGGTCTCTGGATTTTCTGCGTGAGTGCCAGGCTGCACCGGATTGCCATAAGGCATGGGGCCTGCATAATTGCCAGTGTCGTGCCACATATATAGTTCATGGGCGACTAATCCAGTTCTGCGTGCTGAAGGCATGTGTGAATCCTGTTGCTGGTTTAAATTCCTGACCAAATCAATGGCCTGCGCTGGCGCCACGGATTGGCACGCTCTAACTGTGCCGCCAATCCCAGTAACCCTGCATCCTCGCCCATCGCGGCTGACAACATAATACCAATGGGGAGACCCGATTGGCTGGTGGTAAAGGGAACAGCTATAGATGGCTGCCCCGTCATATTGTAAAGATGCGTATATGCAGAAACCGCCTTAAAACGGCTTGTATAACTTTGTAAATCGTCACCCTCTCGAAAGGTAATTGCACCAAGGGGTGGTGCTGGCGTCGCTGCAACAGGTTGCAAAACCATGTCAAATCGGCGATGAAACTGAGCCATTTGCAGGCCAAACTGCTGCATACTCAATAAAGCTTCTGCGACGTTAGCTCCCGAATATTGAGCCCCTTCCCGGCGAATCATATGCGTCATAGGTTCTAATTCTTCCGGCGTAATTTCATATCCGCGAGCACGCGCCACCTGATCTAGCCAGCTCGCTGTGCTGCTCGCTATTAGCGTATTTTGAACCTCATTGAGGTGAAGGTAGTTAATTCCAGGAGCCGCCTCCTCCACCGAGTGGCCCAAAGCTTCGAGAAGTTTTGCCGAACTTAAAACAGCTTCACGGACCTCTGGATCAACATTAACTTGCGGCTCATTCAGGTTGATTGCAATTTTTAGGCGCGGCGGATTGCGGGTTGTTGCCTTAAAAAAGCCAGTGCTTGGTAACCCAAGCCCATAGGGCGCACCAGATTGGTAGCCTGCTAAAGCCTCAAGCATGAGCGCACTGTCACGTACTGAACGCGTTACAACATGAGCGACTGACATCCCCGATCCTCGGCTGCCCGGAGTGAGACCTCGAGTGGGCTTCAAACCCAAAAGGCCACAAAAAGTCGCCGGCACCCGAATAGAGCCTCCGCCGTCAGTGGCATGGGCCATTGGAATGACCCCCGCTGCGACGGCCGCGGCTGAACCCCCACTGGAGCCCCCGGTACTGTGATTCAGATTCCAGGGATTAAGACAATCACCCAAGTGTCTGCCCTCAGTCGTTAAAGCCAAGCCAAACTCCGGTGTATTCGTCTTGCCAAAGATAACGAGGCCTGCATTTTTAAACCGAAGTACAATCTCAGAATCTTGCGTAGCCCGCGCAGAGGAATGTAGCGCCGACCCCGAGCTAGTGACCGTACCCTGAAGCTGACTGCCAAGATCTTTGAGTAAAAAAGGCACTCCCGTAAACGGCCCTTGAGGTAATTTTGCCCGACTGGCCGTAAGTGCAAGTTCGATATGGTCCTGACTGAATAGGTTGAGCCGGGGGTTAACAATGCGAAGCCGCTTAACCGCTTCTGCGAGCAGCTCTGACGGGCTCGCATCGCCTCGGGCGACCCACTGAGCCAAGGTCGTGGCGTCCGCCACATCATAATCCGTCTGATTCAAACCATCGGCAGCAGAACCGTGCCCCTGGACACCGCGGCTTATCGCAGTAGCAAAGGCAAACCCGAGGAACTGCCGTCGACGAAATCTATTCACTACTTTGACTCGAACACTTGACGACCACGGAACCATGTTTGTAACGGCGACGTCTCGGAAATAGCTTCGGTTGGGATGTTGTGGATATCTTGATTAAGCAGGATAAAGTCAGCCGATTTACCGACCGCGATTGAACCAGCCTCGTCTTCGATACCCAAAATCAGCGCGGGCTGAGTGGTCCACATAACGATGGCTTCATCAAGTGATACGCTTTGCTCAGCCCAAAATTTACTGGCGGTACCATTTGTGGGGTGTCGACGAGTCACTAAAGACTCTATTGCAGGCCAAGGGTTCATATTAGCAGCTGCAGCAGGCCAGTCAGATCCTCCACTAACCAAAGCGCCCGAATTCAGCAAATCTCGAGTAGGCCAATACTGTTCACCCCTTGGAGATCCGACCGCCTGCAACACGGAATCAATAATGGGCCTTGGGTACCAAAGGTAGGGGGAAAAGTCAGCCACGGCATTAAGGGCACGAAAACGCGGCAGGTCAGCAGGGTCAATATAACCCGCGTGAGCGAGAGAAATCGGTTGCCCGGGCGCACCGTTGATTCCTCGCGCACTTTCAATAGCATCCAATGCAACACGGACTGCCCCATCACCCGCAGTATGAATTTTAATGAGGTAACCCGCAGCATCGAAGTGCAGAATAGCCCTCTCAAGCTCCTCGGTGGCAATCATTTGCATCCCTAGGGTCTCTTCAGGGTGTTGCGCATCTGTCGTATAAGGGGCCACCATAAGTGCTGAACGCGAAGCTGTAGGGACACCATCAAGGAAAAATTTAATCGCCCTTGTCTTCAGATTCTTCGATCCATACTCAATCGCGCGCTCATCATACGTCGCCACAGTTTCCAAAGGCTCGGGCTCTCCACCATGACCATAACTTTGCTGATAGAGCACGGCATGAATATTTAACTCTCCCGCATCATCTGCCAACTTATAAGCATGCATGGCCATTTCAGGAACTCGTGCATCGCCAAACGCCGTTACGCCATAGCTATTGGCTATGTCAGACACTGCCGCAATACCAGCAGCTTGTTGAGCCAAGGTGTATGGGGGAATCATCGAAGAGACAACACCAGCCGCCGACTCCAGCAGGACACCATTAGGAATGCCATTACCGTCGCGAACATAAACACCTCCAATGGGGTCTTTTGCTTCAGCACTTAAGGGAATCCCAGCAAGCTTCAAAGCCTTCGTGTTTGCCCAGCCGTGATGGGCAGAGTCATCGTCTAGGAATACCGGGTGATCACCACTGACTGCATCTAAAAATTCTCGCGGTGAGGCAATGTCATGATCGACAAAAAAATTGCTACTCCACTGACCACCCACAATCCAATTGGGAGCGTTCGGTGCCTGAGCGCATTCTTCAATCGTATTGGCCAATTCAGTAGGCGTGGTATCGAAAGCAAAATTACACATGTACAAGACTTTCTGGCCACCCATAGATGGGTGCGCATGCGCATCTATCAGTCCGGGAAATACCACGGCGCCCTGCGCATCAACAACTTGCGTAGCATCGCCAACGAACGCCAGTACTGCCGCCGTACTGTCAACAGTCAGGAACAGACCATCTTTAATCGCGAGGGCTTCGCGAACATCGGTAGAGGACCCATCGGTGTAAACCTTAGCATTAATTACTACGGTATCCGCTCGTAAAACCTCTTGGCCTAACGTTGCCGAGACATCACCGGGCGCTTCCTTGCACCCACCGAGCATGACGCAACATCCCACTACTGCCCAACACGTCAATCCATTCATAGATCGCCTCATAAAGATCACCCCACAGCGCATAAAAAAGGGGGCGAAAGAGCCCCCTTTATGGTTAATACCCCTGTACTTTACTGCCCAATGAAGTAGCTAAAAGTTAGACCGTAAGTCCTTGGCATGCCATAAGTTCGCACATAAGGACCGTTACCGCCGGTATAGGCTGAGGGGTAGTAATCTTCGTCCGTGAGATTTCGAACCCAGGCCATCACCCGCCAGTTGCCACTGCTAGACCCAAGCCCAACTCTGGCGTTCGCAACACCGTATTCTTCAGTCGCATCTTCTGGCCGTGGACCTCCCGTTGTTTTACCCGTCTGGTTGTAATCTGCCGAAAGGTCCAGCATAAGACTGTTGGTAATTGGCATTTCGTAACGCGCATACAATGTGTAGGAAAAATCAGGCGTCATTGCTAGTTCCTGCCCCGAAGCATCGTAATAGTTTATGTTGTTGGGGTAAGAGCTGGTGGCTCGATCAACCGCCTGCCACTTTTTAACCTCGGACTCCAACCAGGCACCATTCGCTGCCAAGGTAAGGCCCTCTGTGGGCTGCCACGTAAATTCGATCTCGGCGCCATAAATTTCGGATTCATCTACGTTGGTCAGACCAGAAATATTACCCACGAGTGTGACCGCCGCATCTTGCTCCTGCTTGTCTTTATAGTCGTAGTAAAAAATAGCACCGTTAACCTGCATAGTGCCCCCAGCAAGGGTCGCCTTCGTACCAAGCTCATACGCCGTCAGTACCTCTTCCTCATAAGGTATGAGCTGAGTTGTTGTATTTGAATTCGCCCCGTTGAAGCCGCCCGACTTAAAGCCGTTGGAGATAGAGCCATAAACGAGGAGGTCGTCTGATGGCGTCCAATCTAATCCCACTTTACCAGTGGCCCGACCGGTATCAATTTTATCTGAATAAGGCTTGAACGACGGATCAAAGCCGCCAATGTCGTTAATGGTGCCGCAGTCTCCCGGGCCAACCTCAAAAGGTGAACCCGTGAGCCCAAACACATTATTTAGGAATAAACCCAGCGAGCCGTCATCTGCGACATAGGTACACCCGGTCCAATCACGTTTCTCATTGGTATAGCGCGCGCCTGCGACTAACTTCAGGGCGTCAGTCAACTCGTACTCAACGTGGCCAAACACTGCGGCCGAGGTCGTCTCCTGCTCGTACTTGGTATCAAGCTCCAAAATAGGGTTAGGCGCAAAAAGACCTACGCCAAAGGGAATACTGCCATACCCATAAACCGAGTCAGACATAAAATAATGATAGTACTCATCCATATCATCCTGAGAGTAGTACAGTCCAACCACCCAATTTAATCGGTCGCTTTCTCCGGCGAGCCTCAGTTCTTGGCTGAAGACCTGCAAATCGGTGGTATTGATGTTGCTAGAGTCGTTGTAAAAACCGCCATCCCAGTCATTGCTTTCCTCACGCTGGAAATCACTGTATCCACTAATTGACGTTAAGGTCGCATCACCAACAGCCCAATCTAAGCGAAGCATAATATTGGTAGACTGGTTGTCTCTCTGCGGGCGCAGATCGAAGGTTTTTCCTGTCAGTGCACTGGTGTAGCTATTGGTCCAACCCGCCTTGGTATTATCATCGACCGAGTACCAGGGAGGCGTTTGCCCAAAGGTGGCATTACCCGGAATGACATATTGATTGAGTGGCACATAAGGCGCCGTAAAATCTCCAATCCCGATCAGGCTGCCCGGATAAGCCGTGTTAGCAGTATTATCAGATTGATCATCAACATAGCTCACCATCAGTTTTGCTGAAAAGCTGTCACTGAAATCACTGACTAAGGTGCCGCGAATCGCCATGACATCGTCTTCACCGAGCTTGTCATCGCCAACAGTATTTTCTTGCCACCCTTCTCCCGACTGGGCAATTCTTACAGCCAGTCGCCCACGGGTAGAATCTGACAATCTGCCACTCACATAACCTTCAAGGTCTAGGGCTTCGTAACGCCCATAGCTGGCGGTAACTCCAGCAGAAAATTCCTCGGTCGGTTCTTTGCTAATAAAATTAATTTGGCCCGCCGTAGTGTTGCGCCCATACAGGTCGCCCTGAGGACCTTTGAGTATCTCGACGCGATCGGTGTCAAAAAGCAGGCCACGGGTCATTACCGTATAGGGCATGGCGACACCATCAAAATAAATGCCGACCGTCGATGAAGCTGCCGTCGAGTAATCTTGAAAGCCGACCCCACGAATAGTGTATAGCGGCACCCCTGTAGCTGCCGTCTCATTGACTGTGACACCAGGGGTGTACATCGCGATATCTTCTGCACTCAAAATACCTAGTTCGCGAATCTGTTCTCCGGTAAATGTGGTGATTGCAATACCTACATCGTTGGCACCCTGCTCACGCTTTTGAGCCGTAACAACAACCTCCTCTAGCTGGAGCGCGAAGGCAGGCAAGGTAACTGAAACCATAGCAACGGCTGCCGCCAGCGTTGTAACAGAACCGCAGTAGCTCTTTCGACAATTGTTCATTGTGAACTCCCCTGAGTAGCTTTTTTTTATTTTCTGACTGCGGCATCTACACCACAGGCATAGGTCTATCGAAGAAACTATACCTGCAGCGTCTCACATAATATTGACATAAGTGGCCACAGGGTTGACTGCGAACTCATGGGGCTGGAGGGCTTTCACAGCAGGTTCAGTGGTGCTAAAAACCACTCAATCAAGGAGTGCGCGCAAATTTTCTCGATAGGCTTGGGGTGATTCACCCACCCAGGAACGAAAGGCTCGGCTAAAGGCACTCAGTTCGGAATAGCCCAAATCAAAAGCGATTTCTGTTAACGAGGCGCGTGAATTAACCAGCAAGTACTTCGCTCTTCGCTCTCGAGCGAGGTTTTTTGCTTCATTAAAAGTAAAGCCCTCCTCTGACAGCCTGCGTCGAAGCGTCCGCGTCGATAACCCCATAAGCCTTGCAATACTCTTCGAGTCAAGATTGCCTATGGGGTCCTCCAGCATAATTTGACGACAAACCTTACCCACAAAGCCACTGGTTTTGTCCCCCATTGAAAAATAAGTTTCCATAGCGTTAGCCAGAATTCTAAACATCAGTTTGTTACTGGTAAGAAAAGGCTGCCTTAGAAAAGACGCAGGCATGTAAATGCTATTGTGCTCGGCATCAAACTCTAGCTTGCAGTTAAAGAAATCTCGCAGTGCTTGAGTTGTGGCAGGCTGTTTGTGGCGGAAAGTTACTCGTATCAAGGGAACCGTTGTTCGAGTCGCCGTAAGCAATGTTTGCACTAAAAAACCATTGAGATACTCATTGAGCTGGGCCATATCGGAACTGCCCATATCGATAAGATCTGCGGAAAACACTACGGTCTCACCTTTAGACTGATAGTGCGTAGTGATACCCGAGTCGATATAGTGATCGTACTGATTTAAAAAGGCCAATCCACTGCCTACTGAGGGCGCCGCCAACATTGCTACGATTAGCAAGCTACTTGATTCGAAGTGAAAATCCCGACCCATGGATAGCCCCATGGTCTGGTTATTAGTCACTTCCGCGGCGTGCTCAAAAAGTGCGGCAACGCTCTCGAGGGGAAGTGGCAGGTCATACTCTTCGTTGTTGGTGTAGTCCAAGCCACTGGCTTCAAACACTGGTCCCGGGTCGACCTCCCGGTCCATCAAATAATCTCGTACATAAGCTGCGAATCTAGGAGACAGACTCGGGGTGTATCCCCCTGAAGAGCTCATGGCGAGATAGTTCAGTCAGCTCCGTTCAATTGCGTGTAGTACGAGGCAAGGGCTGTCATCGCCGAGGGCTCAAGGTCTTTCACCACATTCACCATAAGCGGGTGATAGCGGGTGCCGCTCTTGAAGGCCTGCAGCTGATTATCTAAGTACTGCGCGCTCTGACCGGCCAAGATGGGCCAATTCTTTGCGACCGGATAGCCTTTCATACCATGGCATGCGTGGCAATAACCGGCTCGGTTTAAGCCCTCCTCCACTAAATTAGCGTTACCGTTGTCAGCGACTACCCAGGGCTGTGCCGCATACCAAGCAGCCAGCTCGTCGATATCGGTATCACTCAGCCCCGATGCCATACCATTCATCAAGGCGTTTTTTCGTTCCCCACTGCGAAAAGCCTCTAACTGCAGGACGAGATAGGCTGCATTTTGCCCCCCAAGGTTGGCGTAGTCGGCATTGATGCCCACCCCCTCTTTACCGTGGCAAGCCGCACAGATAGCCAACGCCTTAGGCTCCGCTGCCAGCGAGGGAGCTCCTAAAATAACCGCTAGCGCTGCCATACAAGCAGCAAACCTCGTTAAATTTTTCATGACTCTGCTCCTTGTGCTTCCAGTGTAGCTATTTCTGCCAACACAGATGCTCTATGATGTTCGATTTCTTGGAGTGGCTGGGTTCTGAGAATAGCCACTTCTTGTGATGTGTAGGGAATGTAACCGGCCGTCGGCAGACTTACCCCTGCAAAATTGTCGATACTCCAGTTCAAGACCTCTGCCAGCTCAGCATCATCAAGTGTGGACAATGCCGAACCGGGAACACGCACCATAAATTCCCGTCCTCGCTGGCTGCGCAGGAAGTACCCCATAAAATCTTTTAAGGGTGGAATAGCATTAGCACCGGCACCGTCGGGGGTGTGACAACCCTGGCAAAACATTTGATAGTGGTATTTCGCGCGTTCGGGGTTCATTGCATCATCCGCAGCCAAGCCAGGACAAACAGCCCCTAACACGGTAAGCATCAACCCCTTAACCATCGCTCTCGCCACGCCGTTACTCCTCGAACGCCACCCCGACAACCACCGCAGCCGAGCAATGGTAAGCCGCACTCGAGGTGCCTAGGCACCAGTTGATATCGTTTGTTTTGTCTGGACGATAAGGCGGTCTATCGCCCTCATCACGCTGGCACAAACAGGCGCCGCAACCAGGTTTACCGCAGCAGTCATTGTATGAAATCACATAGTTGCGGCCATCAGCCGGATTGTGGCAGGTGCCGATCCAGGTTACTGGTGACATTTCCGTACCAGGGGGACAACTGTTGGCACTACCCCCACAACAGCTGCATAGAAAGCCGTCGATGGCGCAATACCGCCAGTAATCACAATCGGTATCACTGCCTGTCTCCTGAGGCCGACTTGCGACCTCAGGTCCCGCAGCACGTGCCACGGGTAAGAGTGGCAGTGTGCTGGCACCCACAAGCACGCCTCCCAGAGCTTTCAACATGCCGCGACGAGGGGCTTGCTGGGCTGCATTTCTAGCTCGCTGCTCGAGCAACCGATCAATGAAAGACATCATGATTTGACCTCCACATAAGACGCATCTGTGCGTTTATTCATAAATTCCTGAATCGAAGCCACACCCTGCTCCTTAGCTTCAAAAAGACTGTCGATGTGCTCACGAGAATTAACAATTCCCAAAGAAGCCACCCGCTGCTGCTCGTCAACCAAAACCGCGTAGGGTAGCTTTGACACGCCATAACTTTTGCCGACAAGTTCGCTGACGACGTAAGGCAGCGGAATTCCTTTGCGGGCGACGTAGCCAGCGTGATCCTGCTGATCACCATCGCTCACTAAGACCACATCCACCCAATCTGCTTCGGCGCGTGCACTCGATAGCAAAGCTGGCATGAGCTCATTACACACTGGGCAATCTGGCGACATAAAAAATAACAGCTGAGATTTACTGCCAGCACCACCGATACTGATCCGATCCTCAGTGAGGGTTAACGCCTCAAGTGCCGGAGCTTGAACTCCTACCTCGAGAGTGCGGTTCACCATTAAAGCGCCAGCCGGTGCCACTCGTTCATACAGCACGCCGACCTGTCGCAACAACGCATAGTTAACGATGCCCAAGCCAATGACCGCTGCCCACAAAAGAACATTTGATACCACCAGAAAACTCATTGCGACCACCCTACCAAACGCTGTCGATTGGCAATGATCTGATCAGTCGACAAATAAATCAGCACCAAAAAAAGACCGAGGGCTATCCCCAGTGAAATGCCCACCCAGGAGTTCAACGATGGGGACAGAGAAGCCATCCCCAACAACGGTGCAGCCACTAGCAAATTGCGCAGAACCAACTCGGGGCCAATTCGGGTCTCTGCGGCCGGGCCACTGCAGCCACACCGCAAATCTTTGCGGCCCACCTGAATTTGACGCCACATAAATCCCGCATACATGACGAGCAAAAAACTGCAGCACAGAGCAGCAATTGGGCCCGTGGCAGGCACAAGAAGCAGCAGCGCCAGCGCCATTTCGGTAGTGCCCACAGCAGTTACCGCCCAGCCCTTTACAGGCCGCCCTAAATAGACCGCCATGATATCTATGTAGTCGGCGCTGTGACGGCACTTAGAGTACCCCGCATGGAAAAAAATCACGCAAGCAAAAACCGCGATAGCCCCCATGACTACTGACACCAGCATTTACTGAGCACCCCGTAGCAAAAGTGGGGTTTCCTGTCCAAAGCCCGTGATGTTTTTAATAAAGCTCCCGGTCAAGCCGTCGTAAAGCTCAACGCTCATATCTGTAGGGTTAGTCACCAGCACTTTAGGCTCTTCACCTCGACTCACCGCTAGGGAGAGTCCCCATGCCTCCAGTGGAATCCTAAGAACACGCCGCCTAGCTTCGGGGTCAAATACCCAGACCTCACTGCCCCCAGCGTTATGCATTCCGTCTACGCCATTGGCCTCGGCGTTCATCAAAAAGTAAATACGGCCAAGCTCATCCTCTCCGTCAATACCAATACCCGAGGGCGCCCAAGCCTCCTCGCCCTTGCCATAAAGTGGCCAAGAGGCCAGTGGCAAAGCGGCGGCTCCAGTCATAGCGACAGGCTGCACCCGCCCGTCAAAGGCTGGAAAATAGGCAATATCATCCACCACAGCAGGTCGCTCAAAGATCGGCGATTCGTCAGAGTCAAAAAATACCTCACTCATAACTCTCGATTTTTCCGAGCCGTCGTCATTGAGGACTACCGTCAGCATACGACCGTCAGCGCACAGTGCGCTGAGTGCCATGTCGCCATTTGCATAAATAAAGCTGCATCCTGGGATTGGGATCTCACCCATGACTGCGCGAGTCTCTAGATCGACCAACGTCACCGATGTTGAGGGACTAAGATTGAAGATAGCCAACCACCGATCATTATTCAGAAGTTGTAGTGCTACGCGTTCTGGCATCCCCATAAAACGCTTACCAGCAGGCAGTATGACCTCGGCAACCGCCGACAGATTTACGGTATCCCATATGGTCAATACATCAATTCGGTCGCCACGAGTTCCTCGGGTATGGAAGGTCTCAATAGCAAGAATCTCTCCCCTTGATTGCGCTTCAATAAAAGTCCCCATAAGACTCACAGGAAACATGCCTTGCACCTGCTCTCCAACAGAGTCCTTGGTAGTGTCTAGGACAACAACCTTACCGTCAGACATGTGGAAGAAGGCCGCGTCGTGAACCAAAAACCAATCCGCCGGGTAGCGCTCAGGCAAGGTTTCAATGACCCCTGTGGGCTCTACTGCAAGTGGCGGCCGCATTTCTTCTGCACTAACCCACATACTGACAGTAGCCAGTAGTGCGACAAACAAACTTTG
>JAQWYY010000079.1 GCA_029253705.1 Luminiphilus sp.
GGTCTTAGGCCTCGACAAGGCTATGGTCAGCCAGCAACAACAGATTTTGGAGCTGCAAACTCAGTTGCGTATGCTCCACGGTGAGATTAAGACCCAAGGTGCACGTCTTGACGAGGTTGATTCCCAGCCTCTTGACGCGCCACCACCCCATTATTAAATCGACCTGAGGTAAATCATGTCCTATCGCGTTGGCCTTTCGGTCTTGGCGGCCTTTTTGTTGGGGCTGTACATACTTTTCCAAATTGCTACCCGTGCCCCTGAGGCTCCCGAGCATCAAGTCTTTATAAACGGCCAAATTTTAACGATGAATGCTGAGAACCAAGTGGTGGATGCGCTGAGTGTGCGGGGTGCGCGCATTGAGCGCGTCGGTTCTACCGAAGACATTTTGGCTGAGGTAAGCCGTAAAACGATAGTCACTGATTTGCGGGGTAGAACACTGATGCCGGGGTTTGTCGACGCGCATGGGCATTTTCCCGGGTCTGGGCAAGTGGTCTTTTCAACCGACCTCAACAGTCCACCGATCGGCAGTATCGAAAATATGGCTCAGTTATTAGCGCGCCTCAAAAGCGCTCATGAGGCACGCCCCAATGACTGGCTGACCGGCTTTGGCTACGACGACACGCTCCTAGCCGAGGGTCGACATCCGACTCGAGAAGATCTTGATAAAGTCTCGACAACGCGACCAATTGCGATTGGCCACGTTTCTGGGCATCTCTACGCAGTGAATTCAGCAGCCCTGGCAGAAATGGGTATCGACGAAAGTACTCCTGATCCAGAGGGGGGAATTATTCAGAGAGATCCGAACTCTCCGGACGGTCTTCGGCCCAACGGAGTACTGGAAGAAACCGCTGCCCGACAGGCCCTGCTCAAAGCCCTCGATATTGGGCTGACCGATGGCATCCGTATGACGACGTATGCGGCGAGAGAGTATTTGCAGGCGGGTGTCACTACAGCCTCAGCGGGGGGCATGCCACTGGGCCTTGCAAAGCTTCTAGGACCATTGAGTGAACTTAATGTGTTCCCCCAGCGGGTTGCCTTGTTTCCATTGCTCGAGGAAGTTGAAGCTGAGGTGTTATCTGGAGAGTGGCGGCCAGAGGCGCTGGCGTCAGGGCGATTATCATTGCCTCGGGTGAAGATTATTGCAGATGGCAGTATTCAGGGTTACACCGGCTATTTGAGTGAACCCTACTACCAACCCTACAAAGGTGATGACCTTTATCGAGGTTACCCCTCGGTTTCTCGGGAGGATTTATTTAGCCAGGTGGCAGGCTTGCATCGCCAGAAACTCCAGTATGCTATTCACGTCAACGGGGACGCCTCGGTAGACGATGCCCTCGACGCCATCGAGGCAGCGCAGCAGTCACAGCCCTGGCCCGAAGTTCGCCCTCTATTTATTCATGCCCAAATGAGTCGTCATGACCAAATCCAGCGCATGGCTGCCTTGGGAATAACGCCCAGTTTTTTTTCCAGTCATACGTACTACTGGGGCGATCGCCATGCGGCCATTTTTATGGGGCCCGAGCGGGCTGCCAATATGAGCCCAGCACGCTGGGCCCTAGATGCGGGGGTTCGCTACAGCTCCCATGCGGATACCCCTGTCACCCCAATGTTGCCGCTGCAGGTGGTTTGGAGCCAAGTAAATCGGATAACCACGGGGGGGAAAGTGCTGGGCGAACATCAGCGAGTATCGCCTGTGGAAGCCCTGCGCGCAGTCACTATCGATGCCGCGTGGCAGGTGTTTATGGATAAAGACATCGGATCTTTGGAATCAGGGAAGCTAGCCGACATGGTGGTGCTATCGGGAAGCCCTCTTGAGCCATCGGATATTCGCGAGCTGGTTGTTGAGCAAACTTTTATCGGTGGTGCTGAGGTATATAGCCGCCGCTAATATTTGAATCGATTATTTACCTCTTAGGGGGTTGGTTGGATTTTACCGAGCTCTGGGAGTCGGTTATGCACGATAGAAAAGAACAGTTAGAGAGTTTGTGCGCTGAGAAGCTTGGCCCGGGTGTTATCACTGAGCTCACACAGCTTTCAGGTGGTGCAAGTATGGAGAGCTGGCGTTTTTGTTACGCCAGTCGTCCTCTGGTGCTACGCCGACTACCTTTTTTATCAGCGCCCACTGCGGCAGCTCGTAATGATACGGGTGCGGACAATGACGTAGGTTCCATTTCATTGGCCACTCAGGCTGCTCTTATAGATTACCTTCATCGACAAGGACTCAAGGTGCCTGAGGTCATTGCCCAACTCCCGGCGGACAGCGAATTGGGTGAGGGTTTCATCATGAGTTGTGTTGAGGGAGAAGCGCTGCCGAACCGTCTGCTTTATAAGGCTGAGTATGCCAACGCGTGTCGGCACCTCAGTAGTCAATGTGCGCGCGAGTTAGCGCACATTCACAGTATCGATCCGGCTGACTTACCCTTAACGTTACCTATCCAGTCTCCAAGGGTGTTGCTTGAGGAACAAGAGCGCTTTTACCGACAATTCGGTTCGTCTAATCCCGTGTTCGAGTTGGCTTTCGGCTGGTTGACTCGTCATTGTCCCGAACCTCAGGAATATCGACTCGTTCATGCTGACTTCCGGATGGGTAATTTCCTCGTGGACGAGGAGGGCTTGACGGCGGTACTCGACTGGGAGTTGGCGTACATTGGTGATCCCTTGCGAGATATTTCGTTTTTGTGCATACCGAGCTGGCGCTTTGGTCAATACGATTTGGAAGCCGGTGGATTCGCCACTCTGGAGCAGTGGCTCGCAGACTATGAAAAGGCGAGCGGAGCAAGCGTTCCTCGAGAGAATTTTGATTGGTGGATGGTATTCAACATCTTGTGGTGGGGCGTAACCTGTTTAAGGTTGGGCAGTACGTTTCGCGATGGCTCGGTACCCACCGTAGAGCGGACTATTATCGGACGGCGGGTTTCCGAGGTAGAGATTGATCTTTTGCTGGCGCTAGAGGTTCAGCGATCCGGTACCAGCACGCTATTAACAGTGCCGCCCGCTAGTTTGAGCCCCAAGTTACCCACAGATGAGGAGGTTCAATACGTTGAGGTAGTGAGCGCGTTGACCCAGTGGAATAAAAATGAGGTTTTAGCAGAGGCCTCTGGACACGGAGTTTTTGCTTCGAGAGTGGCGAACAATGCCTTGGGAATTGTCGATCGCGCATTGCAGTTGGGCGCGCCCTACGCGCAACGACAAACGCAAAGATTGACGGAGCTAGGCTATGAAAGCGCAGCTTTAGCGAGGGCTTTGCGCACTGACTTTGAGCTCTGCATCAGCGAGGCTATTTGGGACCACCTTCGTCTTACAGCCCTCGAACGCATCACCATTGACCAGCCCCGCTATGCGGGTAGAGCGGTTGCCCTCAAGCGTTGGTGTGGATCAAATGCAGACGACTAATTGGTGCTCGATCTGCTTTTAGCTTAAGCACCCAAAGGCCTAAAGCCTAGGGTTGCAGCAATCGCGCATCCCAGTAAAAGGGTGTTATCTCTCGGATAAGCCCTTCGGTAAAGCCAAAGCACTCGGCAATTTCAGTGTCAAAGGAACGGCCCCCATCACGCACGATCGCCGATAGCGTGACTCGCGCAATCACACCGTCGCTGCCCTCGTAAAATGTTTGCGGCGTTGCCTCAAAGCGGCTGTAGTTGGCGACCAGTGTTCGGCCTAACGCCTTTAGGCCTTCAAGTCCTTGATATTGACCAGAGAAAGGCAAGGCGGGCGATTCTATAATTTTGAAATCGGGGTGTAGCAGGGGGGTCACTGCTGCCCAGTCAGCCTGCGGGGCCCGGCGGTAAAACGTCTTTACCATTGACAGTGGCGACTGAGTCACGGTGCTGTCAGGGGTGAATTTACAGGTGAAACGTGAGCGGGCCGGACTGGGATGGCCGCCAGTCCGACATTATTACTCATGAAGTTCAGGTAGTCTCAAGCAGCGGTGTCAGCAAAAGCAAGCTCAGGGAAGCCTGCATCAGATGACTCTTTGAGTTTGTCGTAGTACACATGGGCGCCACCAAAGAATATCAGCACCCGCGCTTTCCGATCCTCACGATTGGCCCCCATCATCCAGGAGTTCACCTTGTCCCCTTCAGCCATCATAGTTTGTGCGTGAATTTCAGCGGTTAAATTGGTCCATTCCTCTTCAGCAGTGGCGCTCGGATAAAAGACCTGCTTGCCCTCCGCGTGCATTTTTTTAACGCACTCAGAGATCCACTGGGCATTTTGTTCAATAGATGTGGGCAGGTTCGCAAATGGCGCTTGGGGGCCAGTGACCATGAAAAAATTGGGGTAGCCGGCAACGGCGACACCCATGATTGAACTGGACTGATCCTGCCATTTGTCTCGAAGTATTTGACCATTCTCGCCAACAATATCCATGGCTTCCAGAGCACCCGTATAAGCTTTAAAGCCGGTTGCTAGAACGATGATGTCGAACTCGTGATGATTTTGCGTGGTACGAACCCCCGTCTCAGTGATCTCAACAATCGGCTCGTAGTCTTTGATATCGACCAGCTTCACATTGTCTCGGTTGAAAGCTTCGTAGTAGCCGTGATCAAGAGGTGGACGTTTGGCAAAGAGTGGATAGCCTTTTGGAGTGAGCAGTTCTGCCGTTGCAGGATCCTCGACCTTGGCCTTAATCATTTTTTCAATAATAAAATCTGCAGCCGCTTTGTTGGCTTCAGGGGTGGCCAAAAGGTCATCAAAGGTTTCAAAAACCCAGCGAAAGCTACCATGCCAGTTTTCTTCGAAAACTTGCTGCACTTCTTCTGGTGTGCTCTCGGCTACCGTTCTGCCCGAAGGCGGATTGAACCCCATGCCAAAGACATGGTTGCGACACTTATCAATAATTTCCTGATAGTTATCTTTAATGTCTTTTTCCCACTCTGGCGTCATGGGTTTTTGCATGGCGGGCATTACAAAGTTCGGTGTGCGCTGAAAAACCGTCACGCTAGCAGCGGTTTTAGCCACCTCGGGAAGCATTTGCACAGTGGTAGCACCCGCACCAATAATGCCAACACGCTTACCCGCAAATTCAAGTCCCTCAGGCCAACGAGAAGAATGAAAACAGGGACCTTTGAAGGTGGCTTGGCCGGGAATGTTAGGGATCTGCGGTTGTGAAATCATGCCCATACCACTAATGAAAAATCGGCAGGTATGGGTCGCGCCGTCGCCCGTAGTAACAATCCAAATCCCACGGTCCGCTTGATATTCTGCGCGGGTTATTTCGGTATTGAATTGCAGGTGTGGCCACATATCAAACTTATCGGCGACGAAGCGAAGATAATTTTGAGTCTCCTCCCATCCGGGGTAGCGCTTGGACCAGGTCCACTCCTCAAGCACCTCCTTTGAGAAGGTTAGGCAATAGTAATAACCCTCGCTATCGGTTGCTGCG
>JAQWYY010000084.1 GCA_029253705.1 Luminiphilus sp.
ATTCGAATCGCTGTCAAATCGTTATCTATAATGGTGACAACCGCAACGCCATCATCAGCCGCCAATCCGGGCTGAGCGATTACAGCCTCACCCGTAGGGTTACTAAGCTCAACACGAAACGTCTCTGGGGTTTCAATGAGAAGATCATCGTTAATCGGAATGAAAACTGTTTGGGTGGTCACTCCGGGAGCAAATGTCAGGACCACATTTGTAATAGCCGTAAAATCCTCGGCTTGTGCGGTATCAGAACCAGATATCGGTAATGTAGAAACGGTGACCGTCTGGTCGCCTTGCTCTGGGCCCGCGCCAAACCGAGTAACAGTCACAAGGACACCAGCACCCTGCCCTGTCACCACATCACCCTCTACGACGGTGGTATCAGCAACACTAAACACGCCGTTATCATTGTCGTAAATCCTCAGCGTTCCCTGAGGATCGCTGTTAATGACATCAATCCCACCTAACTGACCCGATACAACTGTGACATCAAGCAGCGCTATTTCCGTTGGCTCGACAAAGTCATCGTCGATAATCGGCACGGATACCGTTACTGATGATGCTCCGGCAACGATAGTCGCAGTGCCTGCAATAGACTGATAATCGGAACCCGCCTGCGCACTCAAATTCGTTGTGTTGTAAGTAATCGTAACGGCGCTGTCAGCAACAGCAACGTTCCCGTTGGCGTCATACAAGGTAATGGTAAACACACCATTACCGTCGTGCTCGTAAACTTGCACAAAATTGACGTCAATGTAAGGCGCAGGTGCGCTGGGGTCGTTATCAATAATCCCCGGCTGAAAGGTCGCTGAGGCTGGAGCGCCATCTGCGAAATTACCTTCAAAAAACTTATCGCTGTCGCCCTCTATCAACATGTCAATGACTTCTATGCCCTGGCCACTGACAGGATCGATTGATCCAGCAGGGTCCTCATCGGTCACATCATCGAAAGTTTGGATTCTTACTAAAACCGAATCAGAGCCCGCGGGCAGAGTAAATTCAAAAACGGGAAGGGGCAAAGGATAAGGAGGCGCAAAGTAAGGATCAGGAGCAGTAACCATAACCTGCCACGTAGCACCACCATCAGTGGAATATTCAATGGGCACGATAAAATCGTCAGCATACTCGGCAAAGTTAAAGCCGTTACCTTCTGGTGAAAATTTAACGGTTAGCTTTTCGTCGGTATCAAATGTCACGCTACTGGTGAGCTCAAATTCGATCAGTTCACCCTCGACAACGTTGGTGATTTCAGCCGCAAGGTGCGATTTAGAGATTAGAGGGATAGTGAAGTCTTTTGCCGCAGTCCAGTCCCAAACCGTATAGCCGAACTCCAAGTTAAACAGCGCTCCACTCTGAATTTCAGCGGTTGTTATTCCGGTATCAGCTACCGGGTCGTAGGGGTCAAGTTGAATAAAGCCCTGGCCAGTATCATCATTGAAAAACACAGTACCCACGATGCGGGTAGCGCCATTGATGGTAATTTGGGCGTCGGTCGTTTGGTATTCAATATCGCCAACATCTGCTTTCCCGGCACTGGCGCCACGAAATTCGATCTCTAGATTCTCGTAAATCACTTGATTGGGCTGTGCCCCGTTAAGCAAATCATCGCGGTCAAACGCGATCTGAGCAGTGCCATCATTCCCGTCTTCAGTATCAAGACCCGTCACTACGTACTGGGCATAAGGAGTGACGCCGTCAACCGGTTTGTCTTCTTCACGTGCGTCAAAGCCACCGTCAGGCGTTCCAGCAAGCAAGGTCACCGTTTCAGTAACGTGATCTATAGCCTCCGTTTCGAAAACGTTTTCTAGCGGACCAATCTCGTCCGGATCGGCCTCGGTAGCGCGCGTAAACTCAATGTCTTGAGTTTCAAGGGCATCGGAGACCTGAACTTTTCCAGAGTTTTGTAGGTCTAGGGGCTCACCCGTCGTTGGGTCAACGTACCCCGCAAACGCCACTCTCACATCTTCGGTGATCGTAATTCCATCTGTAAACGCTGTATCTGAATTGGTAATAGCGTTGGTCTCTAGGACACCGTCGTCTACCGCATCTGCGAGGTTATCGTCCAAGGCCTGCAGAAAAATAGCGGTGTTTTCTAACTGATCTGAATTGGTGTTAGACATCGCAATACCGGCGATGTCATGAATAAAAAGAATGTCGCCAGAGAGCTGATTGACACCAAATTCCCCGACGATAACGGCCCCAATTTTGAAAACAATAAACTCACCGGTCAGGAAAGAAAATGACCCGGCTCTGCCCTGATCTCCCGTCAAACCTTGAGCCACCGCTGGCTCACCGTTTAGGTAAGCCGCTTCACTGGCATAGGCCGCGTATTCAACGCCATTAACCCAGTTGTCGGTAAACGCCGCCACTTCACGCTGTGAGCTGACCTGAAGGTTCACCGTTGCCACATTGGAAGTTTGGCCTAACGCGTCGGCTACGGTATAGGTGAAGATATCGGCGCCGTTATAATCGGCATTGGGTGTATAGGTTACTGAACCATCCGCGTTTACCTGTAGTGACCCGTTTGAAGGGCCAGAGACTATGGTAACGGTACTGACATCTAGATCGCCGTCAGGGTCTGTATCGTTGGCAGTGAGCGAAAAGGTGACGGCAGTATCCTCTGCCGTGGTCGCACTATCATCGACAGCATCTGGAGGTGAAGGTGGCGGTGGCGACCCCACTTGAATAGTGACCGTGGCAGTGTCTTCCCCGCCGTTACCGTCCGATATTGTGTAGCTAAAAGTATCGGTACCAGTAAAATTATTAGCGGGCGTATAGGTAAAGGTGCCATCAGGGTTAGCGACAACCGTGCCACCATTTGTGGAACCAGTATTGCTCACTACCGATAAAGGGTCATTATCAGGATCAGAATCGTTATCCAATACACTGATGGTAATAGGTGCGCCGAAGGCGGTCGTCACCGAGTCGTCGACGGCATCTGGAGGTGAAGGCGGCGGTGGCGGTGGCGACCCCACTTGAATAGTGACCGTGGCAGTGTCTTCCCCGCCGTTACCGTCGGTTATTTTATAGTCGAAAGAATCAGTGCCCGTAAAGTTATCGGCAGGCGTATAGGTAAAGGTGCCATCAGGGTTAGCGACAACCGTGCCACCATTTGTGGTGCCAGTATTACTCACTACCGATAAAGGGTCGTTATCGGGATCGGAATCATTATCGAGCACACTAATAGTGACCGGAGCTTCGAACGCCGTTGTTACTGAGTCATCGACAGCAACAGGGTCATTAGCGGGGGGATCAGACACTGTAATTCGTACCGTTGCGGTATCCTGATTCCCGTTACCGTCGGAGATGGTATAGGTGAACTGGTCGCTACCGCTAAAGTCGTCATTGGGTATATAAATGAAGCTGCCGTCGGTATTGAGTGTTAAGTTTCCGAACTGCGGAGACGTGTTGCTCGTGATCGTTAGCGCATCACCCTCGGGGTCACTGTCATTTTCCAAAATGACGTTACCGCTGAGGCTGCCTTCAAAGGCAACCACATAGTCATCATCGACAGCATCTGGCGACGTAGGTGTAGGTGGCGGATCGTTGACGTTGATAAAGACAATCGCCGTGTCTGTGCCGCCGTTTCCATCGCTAATGGTATAGGGAAACTGGTCCTCTCCTGAAAAATCCGCATTGGGAACGTAGGTGACTGTTCCGTCCTCGTTGATGGTGACTGCGCCAAAACTGGCCTCCCCTACCTCAGTAACCGTAAGGGGGTCATTTTCAGGGTCTGTGTCATTTTCTAACACCGAAACGGTAATCGATTCACCAAAAGGCACACTCACCGTATCGTCGATGGCATTAGGAGACTCATTAGGAGTTTGGGGAGTGGGAGGTACCGGATCGGGATCTTCCGGATCGGGATCTTCTGGACCTCCCACTAAAAGAGCCAAATCATTATCAAAAGCGCTGGAATCGCCAGCACTGGCGCTGGCTGGCGCACCGGCGCCAGAAGCCTCAAGAGGTTCAGGTCCAAAACCAATTCGCCCCAGTCGAATAAAGGAACTACCATCACCTTGCGCCCCGGCGGCGGTGGCCTCCTCTTCTATAAGTCGGTTAAAGTCAATTTCGCCGTCTTCTGCGGTCGCCAAAAGCTCCGGCGTCTCTCCAGCCAACACAGCGTCAGTAATGGAGTCGCGCCCCGCAGCTGTTACCTCGCCATTAAGCAGCAATTCACGGCCGCCAGTCAGCACAATTGGCGGTGCGTCTTGAAACATTACCTCAACAAGCGCCTCATCACTTGTGACTAAGACCTCACCTTCACAAACGTCATCACCAAGCTCAAGCATGCGCGTGCCCGCATCTGCCGCCCGGGCCGAGACCGCGCCGGAGAGTTTCGAAATTGTGCCAACAAACTGAGCCATAAGAGCTGCCTTTACGTCCAATTACACCTGATATCAGGCCATAGTCTGGGAAAGCCGGCATTAAAACCATGTACTAAAGGGAAAGGCCTTAAAGTTTTAAGGGTGGCTTTTATCGCAATTAAGTGAAAAGACGGAGGGGGTGCGCTTTTTTGGGGCGTCTAAAATACGCTCGAGACAACAGGCACCGCCCTCTATTTACTTGAAAGCGCAAGCAATTGGAGCCGCCAAAACTTCACCAATCGCAGAACGGTTAATGCAGGGGTAACCGGTTAACAATAAGCGCTAGCTGAACTCGGTCTCTGACCTGAAGCTTTTCAAATGTTGCCGTCAGGTGCGCCTTTATCGTGCGCTCTCCTATGCCAAGCTGCGATGCGATTTCTTTGTTGTTGAAACCCTTGCCAACTGCCATCGCGACTTGATATTCACGATCGGTAAGTTGATCGAAACCCTCAGGCACTTCTGGTGTTTTAACGGCACCCACGGCCAAGGCGGCCGTTGCCAAGCGCTGCACAAGCGAAGGTGGCACCCAATATCCCCCTGAATCAACGACCTGCGCCACTTCAACAAATTGCTCGGGCACTGACTCAGCATGACAATAACCGCGCGCACCCGTAGCTAAAACACTAAAGGCCTCCGATTCATTAGGGGTCGCGCTAAGCACCACAACCGGTGCGGGCTGTTTAGCAAGGTTAGCTGCTGCTTTTAGTAACGCGGAGGAGCTGAGACCTGTGCTATCAAGCCAACAAACGCCTGTAAGGCGATGGGATTGCACGTTGTAGGCTTTGACCGAATTAAACAGGGTCAAATCTGGAAATGCTCGATACCATCGTTGCGATGGTATTTCGCTGGCACTAATAAAAACGTGTTTCAACGCTCCGACAACGATCTCTGCTGCGCCCTTAGAACGGGTTTCATCAAGTAAGCCATCACGGTCTTTTTACCCGTCAAAATATCCACCTCTACCGTCATGCCCGGAATTATGGGCTTGTTCTCACCAAAAGCAACAGTGGCCGTCCGCACCGCGACTTCATAGAACGCGTTGCCCTCTTCATCCAACACGGTATCGGCGCCGATTTGCTCAACCTTGCCCTCGAGACCACCATAAACAACAAAGTCGTAAGCGGTCACCTTGACGTTAGCTTTCTGGCCAGGCGCCATGAAGGCAATGTCCTGAGGCCGAACTCTAACCTCAACCAATAGGGAGTCATCGGCGGGTATCAACTCAACGATATCTCGCCCAGGCAAGACAATGCCACCTAAGGTATTGTAGAACAGCTGTTTTATGGTGCCGGTCACAGGGGAAAGGAGGCTGGTCTGTCGTACTCGGTCAGAGAGTCCCGCACCAGCCTCTGTAAGTGCGTTGATGCGATTGACCGTGTCCGCTAACTGCTCTCGAACGCCATTCTTAAACTCCAATTCCACACCTGCGAGTTTTCCCTCGGCTTCTGATATGGACGCACTAACACGCGAAAGTTGCGCTCGGGTCTGCTTGAGCTCACCCTCGGCTTTGTTGACTTCTCTCTCCAACCTCAGGACTTCCACTGGAGAAACTGCACCTGACTTGATCATGGGAGTCGTGCGAGAAAGCTCCTCAGCAGCCAACTCCAATTCTCGACCAAGCTGTGCTCTACGCACACCTAACTCTCGCAGTTCTTCTCGCCGCTGCTTTAACTGCTGCCTTGCAATACCTTTTTGAACTTCCAGTTCTGCAAGCCTATTGTCATAAAGTTGCTGCTCCTGGAACACAATATCCGGTGTGTTAGCACGCATCGCCTCTGTTGGCTCAAAAGGCTTGCCGTCTACCATCGCTCGCAATCGTGCTGCTCTTACAATAAGACCCGACCGCTCCGCCATATTTTCCCCAAGGCTTGACTGAGAACGCGTTTGGTCAAGCTTTAGCAACAAATCTCCTTTTTGCACGAGGTCGCCCTCCCGAACCAAGATTTCGGTAATAACGCCACCGTCTTGTGAACCAAGAATTTGAACCTGCCGACTAGGTATGACCTTGCCCTGACCTCTGGTCACAATATCGACCTCTGCAAAGGACGCCCAGATCACAAGAATCACAACTGCCACAGCAATGGCATAAAGCAAGCGTCGGGCCTTCAAGGGCTCCTGCTCTAACATGGCCTCTTCAGCCATTAACTCCCACACCGTTTGTTGTTCAGTCTGGGACCCTATTGATGAGTCACGTGTTTGGACACTTTTACTAGGTTCCTTGGACCCACGGCCCGAGTAGCCCAAGTAGCCCAAGTGTGTAGGAAGCTGCTCCCAGCCATTTTGATCAATGACTTTAATATGCGCGACGTCAGCCTCACGTCGGAGTTGAAAAAAATCGCCTCCAGCTAGAAAAACACTCGCCACTTCGCTGTGAATAATAGAGCGATCAACATCTTGGGCGAGCCAATGGACCTCACAAAAATGAGCCAAGCTGCCCTTCCCAGGTTCGTAGTGACGGCATGACTCTATTCGGGCAGCCGAGATAACATCATCTGGGTCACGGCTAGCCACTATGACAATATCGTCTTTCGACAACCAGTGGGTAAAGGCCCAAGCCACCTGAACGTCAGCCGCGAGGGCTTGTTCATCATAGCTCGGATTTAAGGTTTTGAGCGTGCTTTGCATGACCTCAAGGTCATCAAGATCATGCAAATTTACGTCACCTTGCAGGGTCGGCAAGTACAGCCGCGAGCCTTCTCGCAGTGACTCGAGATCCTGATCGCCTTCCCCGGGTCGTAAAATCCAAATAGCCATTAGCGAGCCCGTCCTATCTTGCCTTGCTTGAGGGCGTCCAAAACAGCATCCCTCCCGCCATCCGCAACGATACGGCCCCCATCAATAACAATAATCCTATCAACCAGCTCTAATAAGGCGTTTCGATGTGTCACCAGTAGTAATGTGCGTCCCGGCAGGTAGGACATGAGTTCCTTTTTGATAACCGCCTCAGTCGTGTTATCCATAGAGCCAGTAGGTTCATCAAAAAACAGAATTCCCGGTGTGTGTACCAAGCTGCGCGCCAGTGCGATACATCGACGCTGACCTCCAGAAACAGAATCACCGCGCTCGCTGATAGGCATATCAAAGCCCTGAGGGTGGCGATTAACAAAGTCAATGAGCGCCGATTGCTCGGCAGCCCGGACTAAACTTGAATCTTCGATGCCCCGGTGAGCCAAAGTCAGATTGTCCCGCAGCGTGCCGTGGAATAGCGTAACGTCCTGCGGCACATAGCCCACTGCGTTTCGGTACTCAGCGGGATCGAGCTGCCTGAGGTCAATGCCGTCAACGAGGACTGCACCTTCGGTTGGCTCATAAAGCCCCATCGCAAGCTTGGTTAGTGTCGACTTCCCTGAACCGACTCGGCCCACAATCGCAACATGCTCTCCCGACTTGACACTAAAAGAAACCCCTGACACTGACGCAGTTTCACTGCCAGGATATGCGAAGGAAACGTTGTTGAACGTCACGTCACCACGGAAGCGTTCTCGGGAGACAAACGCGCCGCCCTCACGTCGTTCGGTTGGCGTTTCGAACAGACCATTAAGGGTATCGAGTGCCATACGAGCGTTGTGAGCTTGAGTGATCAGCCCCGCGACCTGACCAAAAGGTTGCATAGCCCGTCTTGAAAGCATCGACCCGGCAATTAACCCACCCATCGTTAATTGCCCCTCCGAAATAAGGAAAACCCCAACTACGATCACTCCGACTGTGACTAATTGCTGAGCGAACATCGTGAAATGCGTTACCGATAAAGTCGCCAACCGGAGGTCTACGCCAACACCCGCGAGAAACCGCGTAGTTTCCTCCCACTTGCGCTGCATAACCGATTCGGCCCCCAGCGCTTTTAGGGTATCGAGCCCCGCTAATGACTCAATTAGTGTGGCATTGCGCTGGGCACCAGCTTGGTACGTCGCCTCGGTCAGACGCTGCAACCTCCCTCTGGCGATAAAGGCGTAGACCAAAATGGCGACAATCCCCAACAGGACTGGCACCAACAGCGGCCAGGCAATCCAGGCTATAACAGCCAAAAACAATACCGAAAATGGCAGGTCGACGATCGTAGTGATCGTCGTTGAGGTAATAAAGTCCCTAAGGGTCTCAAAAGACCTCAGGTTAACAGCAAAGGAACCGACGGAAGCAGGTCGGTACTCCAATCGCATACCCAGCGTGCGTTCCATGATTTTCGCCGACAACTCAACATCGACTCGGCGGCTTGCGAGGTCGAGAAAGTGCCCTCGCATTGATTTCAGCACCATGTCGGCGACCAATACAATAACCACACCCGTCGCAAGCACCCAAAGCGTGTCAAAAGCAGCGTTTGGCACGACTCGGTCATACACATTCATCATGAAAATGGGAACGGCTAAAGCGAACAAATTTATAAAAAATGCCGCAACGAGAACGTCCTTATAAACCGGCAAATTTTCACGAATTGCCGACCAAAACCAGTGTCCCTCCCGATTGCTATCGCCAGACGCCACCCGACTATCAAATCTAAATTTAGGCCGCGCTAGCAGCGCAAATCCTGAAAACTTGGCTTCTAAATTCTCTTGCGTTTCTTCTACAACGGAGTCGACGAGACGCGGATAAATCACTTCAGCCGCGCCACCAGGAGATGCCCCTAGATAAACACAGGCGTCCCCATCTTCCAGTAACAAGATTGCCGGACAGACAGACTCTGGAATATCTTTAATCGCGAGCTTGCGAAGGCGGCTGTTCAACCCTATTTTTTTGGCTGCCCTTTGCAAAAAGCCTGCGGTGATTCCCGCTTCGGTTAGGGGCAAACCCGCACTGAGACTTTCTGGAGAAGCCGGAAGACCGTGATGCCTAGCAACTATGACCAAACACGCCAGCAGCACGTCATCTTCGGCACTACCCATGAATCCACCACTTGTTTTTGTAAAAAAAGCGAAATCGACAACATAACAGGGTATGTCAGTTTTTCGCTAAGATGCAACGCGTCGTGTATTACTGGCAAGCAAATCGTTTGTATTTATTAACATTTGACATGCCAAGCTTTGCCCTGAGCTAGAGGCGAGACCGCTCCGTTGAGCGCGCATGGGTGAAAAACAAGACAGCCGTGAGCAGCACGATAGCACCGCCTTGGTGTGCGGCCGCTACAGGCACCGCCACGTGACTCAGCAACGTTGATATGCCTAACGTCACCTGAAAAATCAGCGCCACAACTAGACCTACCGAACCCCACTTTACCCGCACATCAGCGCTGTCCCTGAAATTACGGAACGCGACACCCACCACTAGCAAAACCAGCCCGTACGCGAACAGTCGATGGTTGAATTGAATGGTTGTCACCTGCTCGAAAGCCGATCTCCAACCCTCGGCATAGATCGAAGGGGGTATTAGGTGTTCGCCCATCAAGGGCCAGGTCGGGTAACTGTACCCAGCGTCTGTTCCAGCAACGAAGCCCCCACTCAAAATCATTAAGTAAACCAAAGCGGCGAGGCCAAACACTGTCACTGAGTGCTTGCCGACCCATTGACGGTGGGGAGCAGTAATCTGAAGAATAAGCCAGACCATGTAGGCATAAACTAGAACCGCCAGCCCCAAGTGCGCAGTTAGACGATACTGTGACACATCAGGTCGATCGACCAGCCCGCTCTTCACCATATACCAGCCCAGTAATCCCTGGCAGCCACCGAGAACGAAGAGAAGCAGCAACTTTGGCATCAGGGAACGTCGCACCATTCCCCTCAGCATAAAAAACACTAAAGGAAACAGATAAAGCACGCCGATTAAACGTCCAAGCACGCGATGCAAATACTCGTACATAAAAATGACCTTGAAACCTGCCAAATCCATGTCGTAGTTAACTTTCTGGAATTCGGGATATTGCTGATACTTGGCAAAAGCCAAATTCCAATCAGCAGCGCTTAAAGGAGGAATGGTCCCCATAATGGGCTGCCACTCCACCATAGACAAGCCTGAGTCGGTCAACCTTGTGACGCCACCCAGAAGAATCATTCCGAAAATAACGACCGCGCAGACGGTCAGCCAGCGTGCGATCCACCGATCGCTGTCGTCAGTAACATGTGGGTACAATAGATTCTCCTTTGCCGAAAGCCCATTTTAACCGATTCGGAGACTGGAATGGGATGGCGTACACTGCCCGCCCTTTAATTTGGAACACCACTATGCCCCTGCTGCGCCTTGACGAGGTCGAACTCCACTTTGGCAGTCATGTCATTCTTGATCGCGTGAGTCTAAATTTGGATCAAGGCCAGCGTGTTGGCTTGCTTGGCCGCAACGGAGCCGGAAAAACAACGCTATTCAAAATTTTGGCGGGAGAACTAACCCCAGATGGCGGCGAGCGCTGGCTAAACCCCGGAGCCCGTTTAGCACGGCTCGAGCAGGAACTACCCGATGGCGAAGATGTTACGGTTTACGACGTGGTCGCCGGAGGCCTGGAAGCCGCGGGAAGACTATTAGCACGCTACCACCAAATTATTGCATCCGGATCTGAGGCCGATATGGATGAACTGGCCAATATTCAGCAGGCTTTAGAGGCCGAAGATGGCTGGCAGTTGCAGCAGCGTGTTGAAACAGTAATTTCTCAGCTAGGTTTACCCACTGACACTTCGATGGCAGCACTTTCCGGCGGCTGGCGCCGCAGGGTATCTCTCGCAAGGGCCCTGGTTACCCAACCTGACATCCTGCTGCTCGACGAGCCCACAAACCATCTCGACATACCAACTATAGAATGGCTGGAGAGCCATCTCAAAAATTTTAGGGGCGCACTGATCGTAATCAGTCACGACCGGCGATTCTTACAAAACTGTGTAACCAGCATGGCAGAGCTTGAACGCGGGCATCTGTCTTTGTGGCAGGGTGACTACAGAGGCTTCCTGCAGTTTAGAGAGCAAGAACTCGCATCGGAAGCTAGGGCCAATGCTCTATTTGACAAGAAATTGGCTGAAGAGGAAGTCTGGATTCGCCAAGGCATTAAGGCGCGGCGCACGCGAAATGAAGGTCGTGTTCGGGCTTTGGAAGCATTAAGAGAAGAACGCTCCCAGCGCAGGGAGCGGCAGGGAACTGCCAGTTTCAGTGTGGAAGACGCCAGGGCTTCAGGCAAACTGGTCACCGAACTCAAGGACGTCAGTTTTTCCTGGGCCTCCAAGCCGATCGTTGACCGCTTTTCCACTATCATTCAACGCGGCGACCGCGTTGGTATTGTTGGCCGAAATGGTATTGGCAAAACGACACTGGTAAAACTCTTACTCGGCGAGCTCCAACCCGATAGCGGCACTGTGCAGGTGGGTACTCGACTCGAAGTAGCATACTCGGACCAGTTGAGAGGCCAGTTAAATCCCGAGGCAAACCTGATCGATAACATTTGCGGCGGGCAGGAGTTTATTGAGATTAATGGTCGAAGGCGCCACGCCATTAGCTATCTCGGTGATTTTCTGTTCACCCCTGAGAGGGTTCGCACCCCCGTTAAAGCCTTGTCAGGTGGCGAGCGTAATCGCGCCATTCTAGCGAGGCTTTTTACACGTCCCGCAAACTTGCTTGTGCTCGACGAACCCACGAATGATTTAGACATAGAGACCCTCGAGCTGCTCGAAGAAATCTTGGCGGACTTTAAGGGAACACTCCTGCTCGTTAGTCACGACCGTGACTTTATGGATAGCGTCGTCACCAGCCTCCTTGTGATGGGTGAAGACGGCTCAATCGAGGAGCAAGCGGGGGGCTACAGCGACTGGGAGGCACGAGGCGGACGTCTTACCGCCGAGGCCGTTACTGACAGCACAGCGCTTACTTCTAATAAGAAGATCACCGCCATTGACCCTGTGGCAACTCAAAAGAAATCACAAAGAAAGCTAAGCTATAAAGAACAGCATGAGTTAGAAGGCCTACCTGGCCATATAGAAGAACTAGAGCGGCAGCAAGCCGAACTTGAACTGCAAATGGCGGCACCTGACTTTTACCAGCAGCACGAAAATATTGTTCGTGAGCAGCTGGACAAGCTTGAACGGCTCAACCGCAAAGTTGAAACTGCTATTGAGCGCTGGTCAGAGCTGGAAAGCTAAATTCTGCGTGGGTACCCTCTCAGCTCTTAAAGGACAGAGGTCACCGCCGCCACAACGCGATCCATGTTCCCCGCATTCAAACTGGCAATGTTAATGCGTGATGAGTTCAGCATGTAAAGACCGCGCTCGGCCCTCACGCGCTTTGCTTGATCCTCAGATAGTCCAAGGAAGGAAAACATGCCTTTTTCTTTGGCGATAAAACCGAAATCTCGTCCCGTAGCGTTTTCGAGCCGATCCTGAAAGTCGTAGCGTAGGCCATTGATGCGTGTACACATGGCAGTCAACTCGGTTTCCCAGTCGGCTCGCAAAACGGGATCACCCAGAACGCGCCCGGCCAAAAGTGCACCATGAGCGGGTGGCATCGAATAAATTCGCCTAGCGGCCGCTTTAGCCTGACTCACCGTAGCCTCGGCTGTGCCGCTGTTGGGACCCACAAAAATAGCCAACCCAGTACGCTCTCGATACAAGCCCATGTTTTTTGATAACGAGGCCGCTACAACCACCTCCGGAACCTGTTCTATTAGGTAACGCAAACCGTAGACGTCAGCATCAAGACCGTCACCAAAACCTTGATACGCCAAATCTACCATTGGAGTGAACCCCTGGCTCGCTGCCATACTGGCAATCTCGCGCCATTGCTCAGGTGTGAGGTCTGCGCCACTGGGGTTGTGACAACAACCATGCAACAGAACAATATCCCCCGCCCCCGCAGCAGTGAGATCCTCGGTCATGGCGACGAAATTTACCCCATGGGTGGCAGGGTCGTAGTATCGGTATTGGCCCAACTCCAACCCACTGCTGGTAATCAGTGGCACATGCACTGGCCAGGTAGGGTCACTCACCCAGACCTTGCCTTTGGTTCCCGATGCTTTAAGGACTTCCGCGCCTAATCGAACCGCGCCACATCCACCAGGTGCCTGAACCGCCCCAATGCTGCCAGAGCGAGCCCCTAGCGCGTCACCGCCTACAACCAACTCAACCAAACCCTCGATAAACTTGGGGTCACCTTGAGGGGGAATATAGGACTTTGTCTGTTCATCATCGACAAGTTGGCGCTGCGCCAAGCGAACTGCGTTAAAAACAGGACAATTCCCTGACTCGTCCATGTAAATCCCGATGGTCAGGTCAACTTTGTCGGGGTTTGGGTCAGCTCGGCACTCTGCAGCCAGGCCGAGTATGGAGTCTGGCGGCAATACGGGTAGTTCTTCAAACATAACGATTTCTCATGGTCGATTAGCGAGCGGTAGTAGAGTATGGATCAGCAGCAACCTCGCTGCCAACCACCGGTTGATATCCTTGAGATCAATATTCAAACGCCCAGAACAAAGGTTCCAGTTAAGCGTTCGGTTAAGGCCTTAGGTACAACTGCGGAAAAAAGTTGTTGCTGATAGTTCTGTGTAATCAAGACTCAGGCTACTGTTTTGCAACTTGGGCTGCTCCCGCTTACTGTCAAAACACGAAATACCAAAAGCTTTACCGCCAAACTACCTGATCAAGTATTAGACTTGCGGCTTTTCCCGGGAAGAAATCCATGAAAGAGCTCATTGCGCAGGAGCTGGAGCAGTTACAGCAGCGCTGGACAGAAACGCCGCTAGAGCCATGGCTTGCGATCTTGCCGGCGCAACTTGCGCAAGGCTTCTCAAGTGCGCGCTATGGCGACATTCCTCGTTGGCTCCAAGCTCTATCATCGCTGCCAAAGCTGAGGGTAGATGCGATCAAACTGTCGAGTGATCGAGTGGGGTGTACAGGGTCTCTTACAGACAGTGAGTTCGACCAACTTACTGCGGCGCTGCACGGTTTACACCCCTGGCGTAAAGGCCCCTTCGAACTTTTTGATTGTCACATTGATACTGAGTGGCGCTCTGACTGGAAATGGAACCGCCTAGAGGGCGCTCTGGAAGACCTTACCCAGCGACGAGTGCTCGACGTCGGGTGTGGCAGCGGCTACCACAGCTGGCGAATGCTTGGGGCCAATGCACAGGAGGTCATCGGCATTGATCCAAGCCCTCTATCTAATCTGCAATTTCGAGCCGTACAGCATTTCCTACAGCAGCCTAATATCAATGTCTTGCCGGTTACACTTGAGCAAATACCCCCGAAACTTCGCGCTTTTGACACGGTCTTTTCCATGGGGGTTTTGTACCACCGCCGATCGCCGCTGGACCATCTAATTGAACTTCGCAATACACTGTCGCCCGGAGGCCAACTGGTACTGGAAACACTGGTGGTAGAAGGCGGTCCCAACACGGTATTCGTGCCCCCAAAGCGCTACGCTAAAATGGCTAACGTCTGGTGTCTCCCTAGCCCAGTAACGCTGCGCGGGTGGCTGGAAAAGGTAGGATTTGAAAACGCAAACATAGTGGACATCAATACAACCACCACAAACGAGCAGCGAACAACGCCTTGGATGACGTTTCACTCACTCGAGCAGTTCCTCGATGGCAGCAACCCAGGCTTAACCGCCGAAGGCCATCCCGCTCCTATGCGAGCAATTCTCACCGCCAACGCACCTTGATACCACTCCTTCAGTGAAGAGGACGTTTCGGCACCGCTCCAGCGAAGGCAATTTCAAAAACCTCCTCAAAATTGCTGACAAAATGGGCTGTCATGTCTGCCGTTAAATGCTCCGGCAGCTCTTCGTAGTCACCACGATTAGCAAAGGGCAAAACAACTTCTGAAATTTGAGCTCTGCGAGCCGCCACCATTTTTTCTCGGATGCCACCTACCGGGAGCACTCGCCCGGTTAATGTCAGTTCGCCTGTCATGGCCAGCGGGCGTTTTATTCGCTGCCGCCGTGCAAGGGATATGAGCGCTGTCGCCATAGTAATACCTGCACTGGGTCCGTCTTTTGGCGTGGCTCCCTCAGGCACATGCAAATGCACCATTGATGTATCAAAAAAATCTGCAGCACAGTCAAAATCAGCCAGATGAGCAACGCAATAGCTGTAGGCAATTTCAGCACTTTCCTTCATCACTTCCCCCAGTTGGCCCGTGAGCTTGAAACCACGATTCAAGGTATGAATTCTGCTGGACTCAATAGCGAGAGTGACACCTCCGTGGGCAGTCCAGGCCAAGCCAGTCACAACTCCTTTACCACGCAGGGGTCGCTCATTGCGGTAGCGAGGTTGCCCAAGTAAACCTGCTATATCTTTTTTGCCCAGTCGAACATGGGAAACATCGCCGTCAACGAGCTGTACAATCGCCTTTCTTATCAGGGCGGCCAGATACTTTTCCAACTGACGAACTCCCGCCTCACGACAATAACCGTCAATCACTAAGCGAAGCGCCGCGTCGTTAATTCGTACCTGAGAGGGTTTCGCCCCATGCCTTAGCAGTAATTTTGGCCATAAATGGTTACGCGCAATGGCCAATTTTTCCTCGGCGATATAGCCCGAGAGGCGAATGGTCTCCATACGATCTAAAAGGGCCGGCGGAATGGTGTCTAGCTGATTAGCTGTGGCGATAAAAAGAACGCGCGAGAGATCAACACGCAAATCGAGATAGTGATCCAGAAATTCGGTATTTTGCTCTGGGTCAAGCACCTCCAAAAGTGCCGAGGCTGGATCGCCCTGATAAGAGCGCCCTACCTTATCGATTTCATCCAGCATGATTACCGGATTCGCGACATCGACATCTTTCAAGGCCTGAACCAGCTTACCCGGCATAGCACCAATGTAGGTTCTACGGTGCCCTTTGATCTCGGCTTCATCGCGAATACCACCCAAACTGAACCGGAAAAATTTTCGACCTAAAGCGTCAGCGACAGATTTCCCAATACTGGTTTTACCGACACCCGGGGGGCCAACGAGCAATAATATGGAGCCATCGATGGTACCCTTGAAATTGCCTACCGCTAAAAACTCGGTGATACGCTGCTTAACATCACCCAAGCCATCGTGGTGCCGATCAAGCTCGCTGCGTGCATGTTTTAAATTCAAGTTATCATCCGAAAATACGCCCCAAGGCACGGAACTGATCCAATCAAGGTAATTCCGCGTCACGGCATACTCAGGTGACCCTGATTCCAGCACCTGAAGCTTGTCTAATTCCTCTGAAAAACGCGCGGAAACGTGATCCGGAGGATTGCGTGTCGACATGCGCTCAGCGAATTTTTCAGCATCCGATGTTTTATCATCTTTGGAAATTCCCAGCT
>JAQWYY010000021.1 GCA_029253705.1 Luminiphilus sp.
CCGGAAATAATGGTGGCACCGGGTGCCTCCAGCAGTCGTTCGTAGATCGCATTCAAGCGAGATATTTCGGCTTTTTTTCGGTCTCTAAGGGTGGGCCAATCAAACGTTGGGGCGTCACCTTGCCAACCAAAACCGGCACTGTCAGTGAAACCCTTGGAAAATTCGCTGGCGTACACGTAGAGCTTTTTGGGTACGCACCCAACATTAACGCAGGTGCCGCCCATATATCGATCTTCGGCAATGGCAACCCGGGCCCCCAGTGAGGCGGCGACACGAGCGGCTCGCACGCCACCAGAACCGGCGCCAATCACAAAGAGATCAAAATCGAAGGGTTCGGATGCCATAAACTTTGCCTGTAATTCGTCACTTATTGCAATTTAAATTGTTATAGAGATGCCGTAATCTCGCACCATTTCCAGAACGAGAAAATCAAGATGTTTATTGTAACCCTTGCGTGGGCGCAGCGCTTGTTGCCAGCGCTACTGTTTGTCGTCGTCGCGATGCCAATCCGCGCCGCCATTGATCCTGATTTAACCGAACCTGCTAATGCCGGACGCATTCATCTGACCGACGGTACCGTGCTCATCGGGGTTGTCACCGGAATCCGAGACGGCAAAGTGAAGGTAGAAACCGCCTTCAGTGATGATGCGCTAAAAATTCCCGCCGAGATGGTGGCAAATTTTGAGCAGATTCAGGAAACCCATCTGTTGCTGGATGATGAAAGCGTGGTTACGTTGCCGGCCGTCGAGGTGGTAGAGGGCGCTCTGGTACTCGAGAATGAGACGATTGCTCTGGTTGATATTAATGTCATGAACCCAGAGCCTTGGGAGGAGGGCCAGGGTTTTAAATGGACGGGAGACACCAGCGCAGCACTCGCTGTTGCAAGAGGCAACACCGATACCAACGAGCTCGACATTGCTATTAACACCGTTTTAAAGTCCATCAAAGATCGGTATACACTCAATGGCAGTATCGATAGGGACGATACAGGTTCCGCCGACAGTGATGCGCGTACCGACACAGCCGACAAGTGGAAGCTGCTGGGCAAATACGATTATTACTTAACAAATGATCGTAATTATCTGGGTTTTAACCTTGCTGTTGAATCTGACGCATTGGCAGATATCGATATACGAACTTACGCAGGTCCCTATTTTGGCCGAGTGCTTTTGGATAACGACGTCATCTCCCTCGATGGTGAGCTGGGGCTAGCTTATGTCTCTACGGAATATACGACGCCTCAGGTTGAGGACATTGAATGCCTAGATAGTGCGGGGGCGAGCCGAGGGCCCAAAGCCTGTGCTTTTGACAAGAAAAGTTATGCCGCCCTGAATTGGAACCTCACGGGGGAAAGCAAATTTTTAGGCGGAGACTCTAAGCTTTACTTACGTCATGTGGGTATTGTTGGCACTGACGGTACCGAAGACATATTGCTCAAAACAACGGCAGGTCTCGCCTTTCCGCTGGTCTTTGGTTTCCAGGCAGCCGCTGAAATCTCAGTCGACTATGACGGCTCGCTAGAAGAGGAAGTTGATCAGAAATACAGTTTCCGCGTGGGGTATGCCTGGTAGCAATGACCCCTCCAGACAACGGAACCTGGTTTCTACCCCTCGGTGGCACCGGTGAGATCGGAATGAACCTTAACTTATACGGC
>JAQWYY010000031.1 GCA_029253705.1 Luminiphilus sp.
AATTTGGTATCTGCGGTCAGCAGCAGTCGCCGCAGGACCGTCCCCGAGGCGCCGTCGCCCTGGTCAGTGTGGTGGCTGGGGACGTGGTAGAGATCACCGAAGAAAAAGCCGCCAAAGTCCGCATCAAGACTCTCATTGGCGCAGACACCGGGCGCACCCATGAAGCTTAAGTGCGTCACTACAATCAACCATTTGGGCAGTGCGTTGTCGCGGTGTTGAGTCTTTTTCACGCGCCTAGGTTCCCCCAAGGTTCGAGTAGTGTTTCGTTTGACGGCTGCTTGTCAACTTCGCCGGTAAGTTAAAAGCTTAGCTCGATCAATGACGCTCCAAGATCGCCAGCCAGAGCGTTTGCTCAGGTCGGTCATATTGCTATTGCGGTGATTGCGAAGCAATAGCGCAGTAGTTCAGTTGATCGAGTCGAGTAAGAGTGGAGGTGGGCGCTTAGAACGATTCGCTAAGGGGTTGCCAACACGATTCCCAGTTGCAATACCGTTGGCGAGCATTGCGTGGGTATTGTTGCGACGTCGAGGGTTTGAACGTTGATTACGCAGTCGACTGCACTAGTTGGGCTGAAGAAGATGCCGGTATGGCCCAATACTGATGACGCTTACGATGGGCTGTTGTAACCTGCTTCCCATAGCGGAGCTTGGCATCGTAGCCGCTAAAATGGCTAATGCGCCGGTGCCGCTTTGGCTAATGACGCGAACCACACTGAGGAAAAAAATCATGAGTTACGAATGTTTTGATCTCACTGTTGCCGAGGGCATCGCGCATATTCGCTTCAATCGCCCTGAGAAAGCGAACTCCATGATTCCCTCTTTCTGAACGGAGCTTCCCGATGCGGTGAATGCACTATTGGGATATGCGACAGCGCCGGTCATTGCGCTCTCAGCGTGTCATAGTGGTAAGGCTTTGCATTGTTCAGCATTGCTGACATTTATTCTACGTGCAGGTCTAACGCTCCGATTCCAACGCCATTTCAAACAAGTACACTTTGTCCTCTTTGTAGTGTGCGGGGAGCCCCGTTGTGTCCTCAAGTTCAACCGGGTCTAGCACTTTAAAACCGTGAGAGGTGTAGACCCGAATAAGGGCCTCGTTGTAGCCCACGGTATCGAGGCGTAGGAACTTTATGGGGCCCCTGGAGTATCGATCTTTGGCCCAGTCGACAATCACCCCAACAAGCCCCCGTCCTCTAAATTGCGGATGGTTGGCAATGCGGTGGATGAACACTGACGGTTGATCGCTGCGCTCGCCCCAAATCTTTGGATCTTCAAAGGTAACCGCCCACACGCAGACTATTTGGTTGCCTTCAACTATTTTCCACTGCCGCCTTTCGGCAATCTCCTTTTCTACCAGTCGTCTATCAATTTTTGGCCATTGGGACATGGCTTTCTCCGCTTGAAGCGCGGTTGCGGCGTCGTAGAGTGACAAAATGGCAGGAATGTCCTCGGGGAGGCTTTGAACGAT
Organism: Luminiphilus sp.; assembly: GCA_029253705.1. Lineage (GTDB taxonomy): Bacteria > Pseudomonadota > Gammaproteobacteria > Pseudomonadales > Halieaceae > Luminiphilus. The sequence continues at coordinate 1,468 of JAQWYY010000031.1, forward strand.
TTCCATGTAGTTTCCCCCATTTTTCGCATCGTGATCGATTGGCGTAAGCTTACTAAGCGGTTTGTGCCTTTTAAGTATAGAGAAGCCAAGAGCCGATAAAAAAAATAGCAGAGATTATTTGAGCTCTTTGGCATAGATTACGCAGTGGGCTTCACGCTTAAGTGTGGGAACCGTTAGGGGCGTTAAACACGTTGCAGTGTTCTGTGAGGGACTGTGCGAGAATCTGGTCCCTAACGCCGCGACGCGCCTCACAATGGAGAGAAAAGTCATGAGTTACGAGTGTTTTGATTTAACTGTTGCCGAGGGTATTGCGCACATTCGCTTTAATCGCCCTGATAAGGCTAACTCAATGATTCCGTCGTTCTGGAGCGAGCTGCCCGAAGCGGTGAATGCGCTGTCTAGAGATGCTTCGGCACGGGTCATTGTGCTTTCAGCGGAAGGTCGGCACTTTTCT
>JAQWYY010000041.1 GCA_029253705.1 Luminiphilus sp.
TGCCTTGAGAGCCCTGCGCTTGCTATCGCACAATATCAATACGGTCTTGACACAGCCTGAAGACCTTGCCGCTCGTGAGGCCATGTTGCTGGGATCCATGTTTGCGGGTCAGGCCTTCGCCAACGCACCCGTCGCGGCAGTGCATGCCCTCGCTTACCCACTGGGTGGGCACTATCATATTCCTCACGGATTAAGTAACTCCCTCATGCTCCCTGCTGTGTTGGCCTTCAACGCGCCAATGGTGGAGAAGGACTACGGCGAGTTAGCGGCAGAGTTGCCCGGAGGTGTGGCGCCTAATGCTGCTGGGTTAATGGCTTGGTGTGACGAACTGATAGGGGCGTCAGGCCTGCCTGCAACCCTTGAAGCTGCGGGGGTTGCGGCAGATGACTTGCCGATGCTCGCTGCCGATGCAATGTTGCAACAGCGGTTGTTAGTGAACAATCCAGTGGAGGTCACTCAAGCCAACGCGCTCCAGCTCTACGAAAAAGCGTGGTCGGGTTGATATGGCCCACCCTCAACCCGCTCAGAGAGCTCGCTACGCCCTGTTCTACGACGTGCCAACCCGATGGGCTGACAACGACATTTATGGTCATGCCAACAACGTGGTGTATTACGCGTGGTTCGACACCGTCGTTAATCGATTTTTGATCGAGCGTGGGGGAATGCGCCCCGGTCATGATCCTGTGGTGGGCTACGTCGTGGCGTCTTCTTGTGATTATTTTGCGCCAGTAAGCTATCCGGAAGTTCTCGAGTTGGGCCTGCGAATAGAACGCTTGGGAACTAAGTCGGTGGCTTGGGAGTTGGGCGTATTTTCAGCAGCAGAAAATACGACTCGAGCTGTTGGGCGTTTCACTCATGCTTTTGTTGATCAGGCGTCGGGAAAATCCGCCGGCATACCTTCCGGTATTCTTCAAGCCCTCGAGACGTTGCTGTAGCAACACGTTTTGATCTTTCTTCGGCCTGTCCTTGGCCCCGTACCCGATTGCTTATCTATTGCCGTGCATACGCGCTGCGGTGATCACCACCATGGTTAAAATTGTGGCTGCCCCTAAAGCAGAAAATGTAGGGTCAATCTCGTACAAAAAACCGCAGATCAAGGGTCCCGAAACGAACCCTGCCGCTGGGCAGGCGGTTACTAGGCCTGCTGCTGCACCTTGCTCTTCATGAGACACAGCCAGAGAGGCCGACGCGGCAATCGCTGGAACAGCGAGACCTAGACCTGCCCCCAAAGATGCCATGCCGACTAAGACCAGAATGAAAGAACCGGGGATAGCGATAACTAAAGCTCCCAGCAGTAGCAGGGCTACGCCGGCACGTATGAGTGTGATCGGTCTGCCTTGGAACCGTGAGGCGACAAAGAGCTGCATGGCGAAGGAAAACAGTGCAGCGACCATAAGGGCGAACCCGGTGTACTGTGCGGTTTCGGTGCCGCTTAGGGTCAACATATCTTGAAGGCGAAAACCCAGGGTTTGTTGTAGTCCAGCGAAACCGGTGAAGCCGCCAAAGGAGCACAGCAAATAAAGACGCAGCCTAGGGTCTATAAAACGCAGCCTTTTGGTCGTTCGAGACTTGGCCTCTTTGATTTTTCCTGGGGGTAACTTAAGGGCAATGACGATGGCGGCCAGTGCGGCCAAGCCGCTTGCCGTATACAGCGGGAAAAGAAGGCCAAATCCAGCCAACGCCCCGGCTACAATGGGACCAATAATCATCCCTAAACTGCTAGCTGTGCCCAGACGCGCCAGAGCTTTGGTCCGGTGTTCCCGTGAACTGAAGTCTGCCGCATAGGCGGCAGCTCCGGGGTTAGTGCCTGACATAACCACGGCCTGAGAGCAACGCCCCAACAAAATCAGTCCAAACAGCAGAGGTCCAGCGAGCCAACCGCGCATGGCCGCATCGAAAATCATGGCGAAGACAAAATTACCGACGGCATAGCCGGTTAAGCCAATAAGAATGACCGGTTTGCGCCCGATTCTGTCGCACATGCGACCCCAAACTGTTGCTGCAGCGCTGAAAACTAAAGCTGATGACGCAATTATGGTGTTTATTTGCAGGACCGTTAGGTTCACTTCACGTCCTAGGGGAGGGAGGATCGCAAAAATAAAGGACTGACCAACAGCCGTTGTAAGCAGCCCAATCGTGAGTAGACCCAGTTGTAAGGGGCTTAAACGCTGCTCTTCATCGGTATGTATGCTATCGCTGGTCATGAGGGTCTCTGTGTCGGCATGGGGCATCCTAGAGGAAGTGACGCCGAACACAATGTTTTCCGCTTGTTCGTGGACAGAGCAAGGGTGTTCAAATAGACTAACGTCCCAGCCGGCGGGGTCTTTGCTCTGAGCGAGTATGTTGACCCAGCGTTATTCAAGCCATTGCCAATACGCGTCACACCCAGTGCCATTATCGGTACTCGGGTGACTCATTTTGACAGCCGTGCGGGCCTTGCTGACTGGGAGATGAATGTGTCAAACACCGCTATCCTCGCACTAGAAGATGGCACGATTTTTCGCGGTGCTTCTGTGGGTGCAGAGGGCCAGACGACCGGTGAGGTGGTTTTTAATACTGCCATGACGGGTTATCAGGAAATTCT
>JAQWYY010000058.1 GCA_029253705.1 Luminiphilus sp.
CCTACTGCGGGAACAATACACGCGCCCAAACCTTCGCCCAAACGGCTATGAGGTACCGCAACTATCGCTACTTCTACGATCGCGTCGGACAAAAGCAGGGCCTCTTCAATTTCTCTGGCAGCAATATTTTCCCCTCCCCGAATAATAATATCTTTCTTTCGATCAGAGATAACCAGAGCTCCTGATGCCATCAAGCGACCGATATCGCCCGTTCGAAAATAGCCCGATGGCGTAAAAGCTTCGCGATTTTGCTCCTTGTCGCTGTATCCCAGCATCATCGCGGGGCCCTTGGCTAGAATCTCCCCATCGGTATCGAGGCCCAATTCGTTGCCCTGATCATCAACAATTATTACGTCATAGTTGGCAACTCGGCCGTCAGTTTCGGCGGCCAGACTCCGTTGCTCAGCCTCTAGGAAACCCACTGTAACTAAAGGAACCTCGGTTGAGCCATAAACTCGCACGGCCCGGCAATTATCAAGCGTGTCCCAAGCAGAATGAATCAGGGCTGAAGGAACTGAAGCGCCACCGCAGGCAAACAGACGAAAGCCCGGTAAGGTCTTGCCTTGTTGCTGACAGGTGTCCACGAGCTCTTTAAGAAATGGAGTCGCGCTAACGCAAGCGGTGGCGCCGTAATTTTCTATTAGTTTGATGGCTTCAGTGACATCCCACTGCGACATAAGCAGCGTTTTAATGCCGGTCAAAAAGGGCATTTCCATACCATTAACGTATCCCGTGATATGAGTCACTGGAGAGGGCATCAGCATGAGGTCTTTGTCTGTTAGCTGCCAGCCTTCAACCCCATTATCGAGGGCGGCGGTAAGCGTGTTGTGACTGTGGCGTACCTGTTTGGGGTTGCCCGTTGTTCCAGACGTGTAGAGCAGTATTTTGGTCTCATCTGGATCGGCTTGAACGGGATCTATGAGCTGATTTTTGCCTGACCCGAGTACCTGATTGAATGTTTCAAAGTTGTCGGGTAAATCTTGTGATTCACCTAAATAAATCACCTGACGCAGGTCGGGGCAGTCCTCCATAAGCTGCTCAGTCATGGCTACGTAATTGAAGCCACGTAATTCAGCAGGAATAAAAAGAGCGCGAGTTTTCGCATGGCGCAGGATGTAACCCACCTCTTTATTGCGATAAATAGGCACAATGGGGTTTATGACGAATCCGCCAATGGCCGCGGCTAGCATGACAATGACGGAAAATCGGCTGTTGGGAAGCTGAAAGCTCACCGTATCGCCCGGATTGATTGTTCGGGCAAGTAAAGCTGAGGCGAGGGCTGCACCGGACGCCCATGCTTCGCCGTAGGTGATGCTAGAGCCATCATCAAAGTAAATAGCAATGTCGTCAGGGCAATCCTGAGACAATTTTTGGGCTGCCCTTGCTAGCGTCGTGTTTCGATATGTGTCCTGGGACATGGAGCTCCTGTCGCGCCTAAATCTATTATTATCATCGCATCAGCGTCTGCTTTTAGCTGCCCGACGCAGTGGGATGGTGTTACAAGGGTATCGCAATCTGTTTGAAGCAAACAAACAAGATTGTTTGTGTTCACGAACAGTGGCATTGTGCCACTGATTAATAAAGATTGCGCGCTGCCTTGAATAGCGTTTTCACTCCTTTTGTATGCAACAAATGGGTGAGGCCTGCAGGGTTATGATAATGACTTTGCCACTGGTGCTTAATAGTTAGGAGATGTTTTTACCATGTCTGATTTACCGCAAATCACGGTCATTTCGCGCGATGGTGTAACCAGCACGCTGGAACAAAGCGCGGGGCAAGCTACATTGATGCAATTGCTCTTTGAAAATGACCAAGGGGTGGAAGCGGCCTGCGGTGGTTGTGCGTCTTGTGCCACCTGTCACGTCTATATTGCTGAGGAATGGGTGTCGCGTTTACCCCC
>JAQWYY010000076.1 GCA_029253705.1 Luminiphilus sp.
TCATTGTAGCGGAGTTTATCGCCGTTTAGACGTTTGTTGTGTCACTAAAGCGCCACTAAAAAGCGCCACTAAAGTGTCACGCTTCGTCCTGCTCAAGTTCCCAGCCCCACTGGGTAACGATGGCACTTCGCTTTGAACATAAAGTCTTTGTTGTCAGGGGCTGGGAAGCTTTGTCCGAAATTTGCAGTAAAGTTTGATGCCCGCCAGTAGAATCTCGCAAACTATTGAGAAACTTAAGAGTTTTGAATCCGTCAAACCAAGTATGAAGCTGACGCGCACGTTGTTGGGCATCTCGACTGTTCCGCCGTACGTGTTTAATCGCCTCTGGTAGCCCCAGTTTCAGCAATTGCGCTGTCGCTGCGCCAGCAATGCCCTCGGGTAAATGCTGCGATAAACTTTGGTAGATGTCGGGCTCCTGACTGTTAAGCCACTTCGGAAAGCATTCAAGAATGCGCTTTAGCGCATTGAAGTTGTTTTGGGGGTAAAAAAATGGCGTCGACTGCGGCTCTCCTGATGCCATCAAGCGGGCAACTGCTGGGCCAGTGCCAAAAGGCACTCTGTCGGAGGCACGGGCTTGAATAAGCACCGGCGGGCCAGCGGGTCTAAAGACTCGTCCTATTTTCGCGAGTTTGTTGAGCAGGTAAAAATCCTCTGCCCCAGCGCGTAAAGGCATGCCACGGACCGCTGCATAGCAGCGGGCGTTGAAGCCACAGCTGCTACCTAACGTGTGAAAGGCATAGGGTGATGCGGAGAACTCCAGGCCCAAAATATAATGATGCAGCCAGAGCTCATAAACTAACGTCGCTTGATCGAGTGGCGCTTCGCCGTCGATGACATGTTGAAAAGGAAGGGAGATGGCTGCTGCGTCACTAGGCCAAGACTGGCTGAGGTAGTGTGAAGGCCATTGAGCATCGGCGTCAGATGAATAAATCCACTCGGACTCGATATGCCCCTGCTTCATAAGCCAAAGGGCCAGATCGCAGCCCACCCGCCTCGCTCTGCCTACACCCTCCGATTTGGGGGTTGCTCCCTCAATGTGCTCGAGGTCGATCATAAATAGAGTAATGGCGGGCTTAAGGGTGCACAGTGTGCATCCGGGAAGTGGTGCGCTGAGCGCGTTCCTTGTTACGTAGTGTCGGAGTGAGGCATTTGCATTGAGATCTGAATCTGTTTCAGGCCGGTTCAGAACGCCAATGACTAGCAGGGACTGCCCCATGGGCGGTGTTGGTATGCGCATAAAAGATTCAGGTTGCTCCTTGAAGCAGGGCACCACCATGACGTGATTCCAGCGCTGGACTAACCTCGGTAATGCGGGCAGCAAAGCATAGAGCGATAGGTACTTTTCGATGACTGTGTCGGCGCTCGCGCTCAATGCAGTGCGGCACGAATCGGCAGCTCGGCAACCACCTGACTTTCGAAAGTCAGAATCTCTTGCCAGCGGGACCCTATAACGTCAGCAGAAAAATATTCAGAGGCGAGATCTAGGAAGAGTTCAAAGTGTCGGTCTTCAGATCGTGTTATGGAACGGTAGAAGGTCTTCAATTCTCCTTCTGGTAGTGCCTTGGCAATTAAACCAAAGCGCTCTGCTCCGCGGGCTTCAATAACGCCGGCGGTTAGCAGTCGATCTAGAAGATAAAGTTCGGAGTTTTGTCGCAATAAGCTCCTAATACTGTTGACGTAGGGGTCTTTTACATCTGAACCCAGGGTTAGGCCCCGAGACTGAATAATTTTTATAACCTCGCGAAAATGGACCATCTCCTCGACAGCAAGTTCAGCCATGGCGAGCACCAGCCGGGGCCGGTTCGGGTAGTGGGATACCATCGATAACGCCATGCCCGATGCCTTTTTTTCGGCGGCAGCGTGGTCGAGAAGAAAGGCATCAAAATCACTGAGTGCGCAGTCGATCCAAGCTTGCGGGGATGGCTTTTTAAGGGGGCTGTCGCGATTCATGCTGAGGCTGTTTAAAAAAGATGCTCAAATTGTAACCGACCTAGGGTCTTGCGGGTGGTGATTCAGACATTCATTCCAATTTCATCTAGCCTAGATCTGTGATCACGCGACCAAGGGTAGGTATTTGTGGGCTCGTTATCCTTAATGACCGCAGCGCCATTGATTGGTACCCGCTCCAAACCAGTAGCGTAAAGGTAAGGTTGCTGAAAAGCCGTTTGGTCGCCATTTCTAGAGGGTTAAGACGCAGACGCACTTGCAAATTGAATGGGTCGAAGGAAAAAGCGAGCGCGCAGTATTAGGTTAGACGCGCGCAAACCGTTGAGTCGAGTAATGGCTGGTTCGATATCGGCGATAAATCGAGTTTGACGAAGTCCCGTGGCAGAATGAAACTGACCTAGTTTTTTAATTGCTGCCATACAATTTTTTTTGAAAGAGAACACAATTATGAAGCTCATTAACTATCAGCGTTCAGTTGTCAGGCTTGTAACCGCTTTTGTGCTGAGCTCGGGCGCACTGGTTAGCGCTACCGACCTCAAAACGATTATGGCGGATCCTGATTGGATTGGTGCGCCGGTAGAGGCAGCCTGGTGGCAGCTAGACGGCGGCGGCTTTTTATATCGAGCCAAACGCGCGGGCAGTACCCTAAAAGATACCTTTGCTATGACAGGTGCTGGTGAAACTGTGGTTGCTTCCGCGTCGCAGTTAGCCCAAAGCGATGGCCCAAACCCCAGAGTTCATTTGGCCAGTGGCTTAGCCGTTAGTATTCATGCTGGCGCTCTAGTCTTGCGCGATCTCAATAAAAAGACCCACCACGCTTTATTTGCTGGAACTGCACCTGCGAGTCGGCCTCAATTTTCACCCGCAGGCGACGCAGTATTTTTTCAGGCCGACCAACGGTGGTGGCGGGTCGATCTGACTAGTGGCGGTGTCGGGGCTTTAACGCCCTTAGTATTTAAAGAGGCCCCCCACGCCATTTCTGAGGATGGTCTAGCCCAAGAGCAGCTGAGGCTTTTTGCCACTCTTGAGCGTGAGCGGCTTGCACAACAAGCGCAGTTTGACGCTAACGTTGAGCAAGAGCAGGCCATGACATCAGGGGTGACCCCTTGGTATTTGGGTGCCGATAATCAGTTGGTTGATAGCGCACTTTCGCCCAATGGACGTTGGTTATTGGTATCAGTGACCGCTGCGACAGCGGGTAATAACAAGGCCGATAAAATGCCCCATTATGTGACCCGGTCGGGGTACGTTGATGTCGAAGACGTGCGCCACTTGGTGGGCCGAGAGTCTCCAAAATCCCAGGCATTGTGGCTATTAGACATGCACAACCGCCAGCGCTATGAGTTGAGCATGGCTGAGCTTCCGGGCATTGATATAGATCCCTTGGCGGACTTGAAGCGTGCCCAAAATATGCCTGTTCACGATGCTAACAATCCACGTCCGGTCAGTTTCGAACGTCTCATTTGGCACGATCAGGGTGCTGATGCGGTGGTGCAGGTGCACGCTATCGACAATAAAGATCGCTGGACATTACGACTGACGGCAGAAACCCGGGAGCTGGATTTGATCGAGCACCTGCACGATCCCGCTTGGATTAACTGGCACTTTAACGATGTTGGCTGGATTCCTGGCGGCGATCAAATTTGGTGGCTATCGGAAGCCTCTGGGTATAGCCATCTCTACGCCACTCAAGGGGACGGCGGGGTGGTGCAACACAGTCAGGGAGAGTTTGAGGTCACCGATGTTGCTTGGTTACCCGATGGGGAGTCGGCGCTGGTGTTGAGCAACCGCGCCCATCCTACCGAGTACGACGTATATCGCCTGGATGCTGCTTCTCAAAAAATGGTTCGTTTGACGGAGCTCAAGGGTGTAGAAAGCTTTTCGCTGCATCCTGCGGGTACGCAGGCGTTGGTGCTTTTTTCCCAGACCTATCGACCGACGCAAGCGGTCGTTGTGGATTTGGTGAGTGGAGACCTCAATTTAAGGACGGACACGGTTGGGCATGCTTATGCAGCTATTGATTGGCAGAAACCCGAGTTTGTTGCAATCCCATCTCGACATGGAGTTGAAAGCCCCATTTGGTCAAAATTCTACCCCGCTCAGGGGGATTTCGAGGGGTTGCGTCCCATTGTGATGTTCGTTCACGGTGCGGGTTATACCCAAAATACGCACCACAAATTCCCCTACTATTTTCGGGAGCAAATGTTTAACAACTTGCTGACTGAACGTGGCTACCACGTATTGGATATGGACTATCGGGCCAGCCGTGGTTATGGGCGTGATTGGCGAACGGCGATTTATCGTCAAATGGGTACGCCAGAACTCGAAGACCTCATAGACGGCGTGCAATGGTTGGTCGAAAAGCATGGAGGTGACCCCGATCGGGTTGGCCTCTATGGCGGGTCTTATGGCGGATTTATGGCCTTTATGGCTCTGTTTAAGGCTCCAGAGATATTTTCTGCTGGAGCGGCTCTGCGCCCTGTCACCGATTGGCGCCACTACAATGACGCCTACACGGCAAATATTCTCAACACGCCTGCAGTCGACCCTGAAGCCCATTATCGGAGCTCTCCCATAGAGTTCGTTGAAGGTTACGAGGGAGCGCTACTCATTAGCCACGGTATGTTAGATGACAATGTGTTCTACAAAGATTCGGTGCGTCTTGTTCAGCGGCTCATAGAGCTTGAGAAAGAGCATTGGGAATTGGCGTCGTACCCACTTGAGCCCCACGGTTACGTTCATCCTGAAAGCTGGTTGGATCAGTACCGACGAGTTTTGAAGTTATTTGAGTCAGAGTTTAGAGAGGCGCAGTAATGGGGTTATGGTGTTTCTAAAATAAAGAGTGTGACACAGTCAAACGCAGGATTTAGGATCATACTCGCACTCAGCAGTTAGTAACCTTGCCGAGTGAAAACACACTCAACAGTTAACCAGAAGGATAGCGTTATGTTTAGCCACATTATGGTCGGCGCCAATGATATCGAAGCGTCAAAGGCATTTTACGACGCAACATTGGGCGCCTTGGGATACGGTCCCGGTGTTATAGACGAAAAAGGTCGCGTCTTTTACATGACGGACACAGGTATTTTTGCGCTAAGTCAGCCCATCGACGGTAATCCCGCAGGCCACGGCAATGGCTCAACAATAGGCTTTGCGGCGGCAACCACAGAGGCTGCTGATGCATGGCATGCCGCAGGTTTGGCAAATGGCGGGGTGACTTGTGAAGAGCCTCCAGGGGTTCGTGAGGGTGGTATGGGTCCGCTGTACTTGGCTTACCTGCGAGATCCGTCAGGAAACAAGATTTGTACCTTGGTCAGGGTTTAGTGCGGCTTCGTGTGCAGCACAACCTCCTCATGATTTAATTGAAAACTAGGGCCGCAGAGGCGAGTGAAAAGCTGTCCGCCACTGCTGGCCCTACTCAGAAGCAAGCATCTAGAGACGGCGGAATCACTGCTGCCCACTTGGCAGGCTGAACACGTAGAGGCCTTGCCCACTTAAATGGACGATAAAAGCGAGGGCATTGCGATGTTAAACGAACTTGATATTACGGCTATGGCGGATACCTACCTAGTCCCTTACGCGGTTAATATTGCGCTCGCGCTTGTCATTTTTATTGTCGGAAAATGGCTGGCTAACACGCTAACCAATGTTGTCGTAAAACTGCTTCAACGGTCGAGAATGGACGATATTCTCATTAGTTTTGTCACGTCCATCACCAAGACCATCTTATTGCTATTTGTCGCGATTGCAGCGCTTAACCAGCTGGGAATCGATACCACCTCATTGATCGCCTTGTTAGGTGCGGCCGGCCTTGCCGTAGGTTTGGCACTACAAAATTCTCTGCAAAATTTTGCGGCAGGAGTCATGTTGATTGTCTTTCGTCCTTTCAAAGCTGGAGATTTCGTTGAGTTGGCAGGTGTTGCGGGCGTCGTTGAAAACATCGGTATTTTCAGCTCGGTATTGCGCACTGGCGATAATCGCGAGCTGATCATTCCCAATGGTGCTATCTATGGAGGCATCATTACCAACTACTCGGCGCGCAGTACTCGCCGCGTCGACATGGTTTTTGGAGTTGATTATGGTGATGACCTGCGTGCAGCCAAGGCATTGCTGCGCTCTATTATACTGGCCGATGAACGGGTGTTATCTGAACCTGAACCGGTAATAGCGGTATCGGAACTGGCCGATTCCTCGGTAAATTTCATTGTCCGACCTTGGGTGAATAACGCCGATTATTGGCCTGTGCTGTGGGATACCACCGAAAAAGTTAAGCTTGAATTTGACGCTCAGGGTTTATCAATTCCTTTTCCTCAAATGGATATTCACCTGCCCAACAGCGATGGGCCCAGCACGGAGTCTTAGCGGTATCGGTGGGTGTCGTTGCTTTCGTTTGATAGCGGGTCTTTGCCCGGTGCGACCATAGATACTTGGGCCTCATTGTAGTGTCAGACCCCTGCAATGGTGATTGAAATACCTTTAATGGCCTAACCGACTACCCGTCTTTCCGATAAAAGGTTTTAACAGATTTCCAAACAAGAAGGCCGGCGATGATCAGCGGTAGGCCATAACTGAGCGCCAGAACGACCTCACCCGTCGCAACGGTTAGCTGTTCTAGTGAGGTCCCGTTTTGGGCCTGTGCGTATGGTTTCGCATAGAACACATAAAGCATACTCATGATAGCGACGCCTACCAAAATCATGACGGCTGGCCATATGAGCGTTGTTCTAATTTCGCCGCTTTCATGCTCATCTGCGGGGAGTTTATGCAGAGCTTTTCGGTAATCGGCTTCTCTTGGGCTAACCCTGCCAAGCCGCGATACGGTGACCACCGTCAGAAAGCTAGCACAGGCGCCCACTAATATTGGATCAAAAATAACGGGCCAGTCGACGATATCGTTCAATGACAATAGATTCATCACGACGTTGACTAAAAACCCTATTGCCATGCCCCAAAAGGCGCCGGCTTCGGTGATCTTTGAGCTCCAAATACTCATGAACGCAACAGCACCCCATGACGAGGCGAAGAGGGGACCCGCAAAGTAGGTTATCCAAAAGATGTTACTGGGTAATGCCAAGGCTAGGGTTATAACGATTAGGCCAATTATCAGCATGGTCAACCGAGTGACACGCAGCTGTAGTTCGTTGTTACTTGGTAACTTAAGAATGTCGTTGCTCACGCTGAAACCCACCAGAGATAAAAAAGTGGATGCCGACGAAAGTCCCGCTGCCAAAATGCCACACACCAGCAGGGCGCCAACAATGGTAGGTACCTCATTCATGGCAGCCCAAATGATCACGCTTTCCGTGGGATCTATGTTGGGGTTGCTTAGATTGACAATGGTCGCGCAAAAAGTGGTGACTAGATATAGCAGCAACATAGTAATTGCGGCACCACAGGCGGAACGAATTACGACATGCTCGTTTCTTGCCATTAAATAGCGACTGGATTGCCAAGGGCTGACGGCAACCACGAAGCCCCATGCAACCCCTAAAATTAGCGCCCAAAGAAGCGCCTTTCCCGGGGTCTCCCAGCTCGTTCCAGGCCCTACGACACCATGCCAGGCAATCAGGTCGGGTTTTGCCTCAAAAACTGCAAGGGCCTCGATACTGGCAAACCAACCACCGTTCGCACTAACCAGATAGGAAAGTGCGACGACAGCCACTGAGGTAAACAAGATGAACATAAGGGTATCTGTCAAAATGACACCCTTGGATCCAGAGTAAAGCGTGAACAACGTGTAACTGGCCCATACAAGAATAATGGCGATGGGTTCGGACAGGTCGGTCAGTTGCGTGACGACCATGGCAACGCCCCAAGTAACGGCGAGCAGGTAGCCGCTTAGTCCTACCACAATCGAAAGACCCGCTAATGATTGAATGCGCTGACTCTGAAAGCGGGCGCCAAAAAAAGCAGGGACTGTTAGTGCTTGGCTTCGACGCAGATAGCGACCAAAGAATAAGGCCCCCACGACATAGCCCAGACAATTGACGGCGGTCATGATGATAATCAGGGGTCCGTGCCCCCGATAAGACATACCTGCCTCACCGATAAATCCGTTGGTGCTCATAAAGCTGGCGATCAACGTGCCCAAGATAAGTAGCGTTGGGGCATTGCGACCAGCCACGAAATAATCATCGAGGTGCCGCACTTTGCGTCCGGCGTACCAGCCGGTACCAAGATATACCAAGACACTCAGAATCATGGTCAGACCGAAGCTATCCATCAATAGGTCCCCACGATTAATCGGGGTTTGGGGGGCTTATCGGCCATGAGTAATGGCCTCCTCCAAAACAGCTTCAATATCGGAAACAGAGGCTGGACGTGCATTGGTTGAGGCGGCGGCATCGAGATGGGCTTTCTTGGCCAACACCGGGACTGCGGAGAGTGGAACATCGAGGTCTGCAAGGGATCGAGGTATCTCTAGGGCATCCAGCAAGGTGCATAGGGCTTGATAAAAGCTCTCGAACCCGTCGCTTTTTAGTTCAAGGGCGGCCGCCATTGGAGCTAGTTTTTCTTCAAGTGCGGGCGCGTTGAAACGCATGACAGCAGGTAGGACAACCGCATTAGTCAGTCCATGATGAGTATCATAGTCTGCGCCCACCATGTGGCTTATCGCGTGAACAAGGCCCAAGCCCTTCAGAAAAGCTATACCCCCTAAGCAGGACCCAACTTGCATGCCACCGCGGGCTTCAAGGTTACCCGGATCAGCCACGGCAATGGGCAGCCAACGTGTAATAAGCTTAATAGCCTCCAATGCCGTACCATCACATTGAGGATGAAAGCCTGGTACGCAATAGGCCTCAATGGCGTGAATCAGGGCGTCGATCCCGGTCCATGCGGTTAGATGCGCCGGCAGCGCTAAGGTCAGTTCAGGGTCTAATAATGCGAGGGATGGCTTAAGGGTTGGATGCCAAACACACAGTTTCATGCCTTGTTGGGTATCGGTGATCATTGCCGTGCTTTCGGTTTCCGCGCCGGTGCCCGATGTGGTGGGGATGCAAATGAGCGGTGGAAAGGCTGTCTGAGTCCCGACATCGGGCACTGGCCTATCGTAGTTAAAATTCCACAGGTCTACTTCGTTATTGGCAGTCAGGCAGGTGGCTTTTCCGCCATCCATGCCGCTTCCACCACCCATGGCGATAACACCGTCATGACTGCCCCCACGAAACATGGCTTTAGCGCTTTTGACCTCATGATCACGGGGATTAGGGGAGATTTGAGAAAATACACTCGATGCGATTCCCTGATCTTCTAGAAGCAGCTGCGTACGTTTAATAAAGGGTAGTGCCGCAGAGCCTTTATCAGTAACGATCAAGGGCTTGCTTATGCCAAGAGCGACACAGTGTTCTGCAATCTCAGTAAGGCGTCCCGGTCCGTAGGCAATGGGTACTGGATGGCTCCAATCATGCGATGAAAGTAAGTGCTTCATATCGGCAGTGACCTTCTTGTACGTAGTTTTTATTGGGAGAAGAAATAGGGTGTCTTCCCGCATTTAT
>JAQWYY010000091.1 GCA_029253705.1 Luminiphilus sp.
GGGGGCAGAGGCCCAAAATGCGCCGCGCCGATAAGACGATTAGGCTCGTTACCGGTCCATTCCATAATGTCAATTTCCCCAGCGAGGGGCCATGGGCTAGCGCTCTGAGGCATCATCCAGAACGCCGGCCAAAGCCCCCGTCCACGGGGTAGGCTAATGCGTGCTTCAAACCGACCATACTGTTGGCTAAATTGGCCCTCGCTGACCAACTTGCCAGACGTAATGCGACCATCATTTTCTGCGACCGTAATCGACAGCGCCCCGTCGACAACCCGAACAGCGTCCTTTGCATAATGCTGAAGTTCACTGTTGCCCCAACCGCATAAACCGATGTTGCATCCGTCGCCTTCGACAACACGCCACAGGGCTGAATTTAGGTCACCGTCAAAATTTTCGATAAGCGTCGGCGCACATTGCTCATTTTCAGCAGAAATACTCTGACACAGTGCTAACGCTGCAACAAAGCAAACAAGATGTGTTACCAAGCGACTCAAGATATTACCACCAAGTGATATAGAAAAATGCCAGAATGCAGGTCACAACAATCGCCGCGGCATTGAAGCCGTTTGAAGTTGAAAAGCTCACGCCGGAGGGCTCAATATAGCCGGGTTGAGGCTGGGGCCGTGCCAAAGACCAAACCACTGCGATACCGACACACAACAAGAAGACTATTCCCACTCGATCGATGAATGGCAGCATGGGCAACAGAAGCTTCATTGCCAAAGACAAAACCGCCGAACCGACCGCCGCCAGTAGAGCACCGGTCGCTGTCGTTTTGCCCCAGAACATGCCTAACAAAAAGATCGCAACAATGCCCGGCGTAAAGAATCCAGTGAACTCCTGAATATACTGAAAAGCCTGATCAAAATTCCCCAGCAATGGCTGTGCAGCGGCCATTGCAATGGCCATAGCCACCAGAGCCGTCGCGCGACCACTGAAGACACGGTTACGTTCTAGCCACGATTCAGAGACCATCGACGGCAGGAGATCAACAGTGAAAATCGTTGAAATACTGTTACACATGGAGGCTAGTGAAGACACGATGGCCGCAAGCAGCGCAGCAAAGACCAACCCTTTAATGCCCGTGGGCAACAGTGCCATGGCGGAGGGATAAGCCTGATCAGGAGTCGCCAAGTCAGCGTTCAGTGCAAACATGGCGATTCCAGGCAGAACAACAATGAGAGGCATCAACAACTTCAGAAAGGCCGCAAAAGCAATGCCTTTCTGAGCCTCGCTCACACTCTTCGCTGCAAGAGCTCTCTGAATAATATATTGATTGAAGCCCCAATAAGAGACGTTCATCACCCACATACCGCCGATCAAAACCGAGAGCCCAGGCAAGCTCATGTAATGCGGGTGATCTTTAGCCAGTATCATATCGAAGCGGTCTGGAACGGTATCCATCAGCATCACGAATCCCTGAACCACTCCGGTGCCGCCCGACACTTTCTCCAAAAGAATCGCCGCGATCATGAGGCCACCTGCCACCAAGAGCACCACTTGCACGATATCGGTGAGTGCAACGGCTTTGAGGCCCCCGTACAGCGAATACGACACCGCAAAGAGCCCTAATAACACTAGACCCAATGTCAGATCGACACCTGCCACGGTGTTAATCGCCAAGGCTCCCAGCCACAAAATAGAAGTTAAGTTTACGAAAACATAGACGCCCAGCCAAAAGCTTGCCATCACGGTTCTGACACGGTGGTCGTAACGCTGCTCAAGAAATTGGGGCATGGTGTAGATGCCGGTTTTCAAAAATACCGGCAGCAAAAATTTACCGACGAGAATCAGTGTGATGGCGGCCATCCATTCATAAGATGCAATCGCCAGGCCGATGGCATAGCCAGATCCTGACATACCGATGATCTGTTCCGCAGAAATGTTAGCCGCAATAAGCGATGCGCCTATTGCCCACCAGGGTAAGGCCTTACCTGCGAGAAAGTAATCTGAGGCGTCCTTCTGGTGCCCGGGTTTTTCACGAGAGACCCACTGGGCCAAACCAAACAAAGCGATGGCGTAGATTGCAACAATGGTGATATCGAGTGATGACAACATAGCTTAACGTCCGCTCTACTTAAGACTGGCCACTTCTTGAGTGGGGCAGTTCAACACATTCGCGTCAGACACTTCTTCAACCAGAGTTACCTCTGCCAGATCCATGACGAAGACGCCCGTTGTACTCATCAAAAAAGGTACATCCACAGCACCCATATCAGTACCCGCCTCTTCAAAGCAAGCCAGTGGGATAGCTAGCCGATGCCAAACCTCTGTCTCTAAGCTTCGCAGGTGTTGTGTGACATCTAGCTCGCCGTTGCAGGGCCAGGTGCAGTCCATTCGCATTTTCACCTGCTCAACGGGCTTTTGAATCAAACGAATATCCATGACAACCGCCCCACCGGTTGCACTCATGTCCTCAATATTTATAGGAACGTCTGCGCGAAAGTAAACCTGACTGGAACGTTTGCCATCACCCAACCACTCCACTCGCCTAGCATCTTCCTGCATACGGCGGTCTATGACAGACACTGACAACTGATTATCTTTTGTGGTTCCGCCTCTGGGGCCGCTTGCAATCGCCCAATCCAGCCTGTTGCCCAAGTACAACCGCCATTGACCTCGTGCTCCACCGGCAAACACGGGATGATCAAGAGAGAGCGGCTTGCCCCTAGGCTCCTCATTAAGCAACGCAACTTGTTGAGCCACGTCCGAAGTCAGACCATATCCTCGGGGGAATACGGCATCAACAACGGCCAGATCTCTATCGCTGCCATTGATATCGGCGCTCGGCCAGGCCATAGGAAGGCGGCCTAAAAATTCGTGCTGCACCGAGCCGTCTGAATTTCTGAATAAAACATCAGCAACCCCTGCGCCCTCACTACCGGGCAACCAAGCAGCAACAAAGGCAGTGGACGCATTGATCTCGCGATTCACCCAAAGCGGTCTACCCGATAGAAAGACCGAAACAATGGGCAAATCTCGATACTGGTTAAGCAGCGCAAGGTCCTCAAAATTGGGTTGCTGCCATGCTAACGAAGAGATATCGCCCTGGGTTTCTGCGTAAGGTGTCTCACCAAAAACAGCAATAACCGCGTCAACCTCAATACCCTCTGGCACCGGTTCGTTATGGTAGACCTTGCCACCAGCCTTGGCGACTTGCTCAATGAAGCCGTCGAGCAGCGAGGTACCCGTTGGGAAGTCTGCATTGGTATTGCCAGTGCCCTGCCAGCTGATCGTCCAGCCACCCGATTGCATGCCAATGTTATCCGCACCCTTGCCCACCACTAAGTAGTTTCCGGCGGGATCGAGTGGCAGTATTTGGCTGTCGTTTTTGAGGAGCACCAGTGACTTACGTACAGCGTCCCGCGCTAAATCACGGTGCTCTTGACTACCTACCTGTGACCGCAGCGGACGTCCTTCCTCCGATGGCAGGCCACGCTGCATGAGGCCTGACTCGAACTTTATCTTTAAAATGCGCAGTACAGCTTCGTCGATTCTTGTTTCTGAAATGGCGCCTGACTGAACCTGGGCTACTAGGTTCTCCAAGGTAGAGAGCCAATCCTCTGGCACCATGACCATATCAATACCGGCATTAATCGCTTGCGGACAGTCATCATCAGCGCAGCCCTCAACCTCGCCAATGCCGTTCCAATCGCTCACAACGAATCCGTCAAACCCAAGGTCACCGCGCAGCACATCGGTTAACAGCTGTTTATGGCCGTGCACCTTCTCGCCGTTCCAACTATTAAAAGACGCCATGACAGTTTGTACTCCCGCAGCAATAGCTGGCTTGTAGCCCGCTCCATGCTCGTCAATAAGTACGTCAAGGGGTAACCGAGTATCGCCCCGATCAACGCCAGAAAAAGTTCCTCCGTCACCGACAAAATGTTTGGTCGTGGCCACAATACCCTCGGCCTGCATCGCCTCCACCATGCCACCTGCATAAGAGGCCACCACCTGAGGATCAGAACTATAAGATTCGTAGGTTCGCCCCCAACGATAATCTCGTGCAACAGCCACAGTAGGCGCAAAAATCCAGTCAATACCAGTGGCTTTAACTTCCCTCGCGGTAGCACCGCTTATCGCCGCCACCAACTCGGGGTCCCCAGCAGCCCCCAAACCAATGTTGTGGGGAAACAGCGTAGCTCCAATAACATTGTTGTGCCCATGAACAGCATCAGTGCCCCAGATGACGGGAATCCCTGCGCTGCCCTGACTCGTATCGATGGAGGCCTGATAATAGTCATCTGCGAGGGCCAGCCAGTCATCGATAGACGCTTCTTTATCGCCACCAGGAAAAGATCCGCCACCATTAAGAACGCTGCCTAAACCGTATTTTCGGAGATCATCAGGAGTAACGTGGGCAATTTCTCCTTGAATCATTTGGCCGATCTTCTGCTCCAAAGAAAGCGTTTCCAGCAGTGCTTTTGCCGCTTGTTCGGCCTCACTGTCGACCGATAACGGCGACTGATCGTTTGAACACCCAGGCAACAGTACCGCGGACGAAATACTCAGAGTTAATATCGCCAGGGCGGATAAACGTCTCATGATCCATATCTTCCTAGTAATTGGTTTTAGGCCTTGTCTGTAACCAGATAAGGCCCTACAGAGGCTATTGCGGGCCGTCTGCTTGTTCTAGCAAGATGCGATGAGAGGGTAAAAAGGTAGGCCCAAAGGGAATAAATTCAAGCCTCTCGGCAGTAATGATCGATAAACCTCTGGTGTTCCGGCAACTGACTTACCAATCGCTCGACCGAGCCGTGGATTCCCCCCAGAAAGTCACGTAATTCCTGTTCATCCATCATGTTGACAATGGGATGGTACTGCTCCGGGCTGAGGCCCTGACCCAGCATGACCTGAGTCCAGGAGTTCTCCCCAAATAACTCTGTTGGGACTTTGAAAACCCGCCCTGTTTCCTTGAACAAATCAATGCGATGCTGCAGTGACTCCGGAATTTCCATGGTGCGGCAATGACGCCAGAAAGGCGTATCGGTGCGATTGGTGACGTGATAGTGAAGAATAATGAAGTCACGGATATTTTCTATCTCGAACTTCATCTGACTGTTGAATTCATCAATGTCGGGCTGGCGAACCCCATCTGAGGGGAACATCTGCATAAACCGCACAATACTGCGTTGGATAAGGTGAATGCTAGTCGATTCCAAAGGCTCCATGAATCCGCTAGACAACCCCACAGCCACACAGTTCTTCACCCAATGCCGCCGCCGTGTTCCTGTCTGAAACTTAATCGGGCGGGGCTCAGTGACCATCTCGCCCTCGAGATTTCCTCGCAACTTTGCCTCAGCCTCATCTTGAGACCAAAATTTACTGCAATATACCAAGCCATTCCCAGTGCGGTGCTGCAGTGGAATCCGCCACTGCCATCCGGCTTCATGAGCGATTGAGCGCGTGTAAGGAATCGGTGGCTGAACGTTCTCTGTTTGCACTGCCAGGGCTCGGTCACAGGGCAACCAATGCTGCCAATCGTCATAACCTGCATGCAGCGTTTGTTCTATTAAAAGCCCTCGGAAGCCCGTGCAATCTACAAAAAAATCGCCCTCAATTTGCTGACCACTCTCAAGGCGAAGCCCCGTAATAAAACCGGTTTTCTCGTGCTGCTGCACCGCTTCAATTTTACCCTCAATGCGAACAGCACCGTGTTCCTCTGCGATTTTTCTAAGGAACTTAGCGTAACGTGACGAATCAAAATGGTAGGCATAATTCAGATTTTGATTGGGCAACACCGCAAAGCGAT
>JAQWYY010000147.1 GCA_029253705.1 Luminiphilus sp.
GGCCATTATAGCGAGAGCACTGCGCATAGGCTCAACTAGCTTCGGCTCGAAAGGGTTGCTCTCGATGCGATCAAGTGCCCTAGCGAGGGTTCCTATGGCGCCTGTCTTGGCTGGGCTCGAGGAGTGACCTCCGGGTGCCTGTGTTGTAAGTGTCAGCGTGACATAACCTTTTTCGGCCACATTAATCATTGCGAGATCTCGCCCAGGTAGCAAAGGGGTGTCACGCACAACAAAGCCGCCTTCGTCGACCATCCAGTCAAAGGTGAGGTTAAGTTCGCGCATGCGCTCGGCAAGCGCAGCTGCACCATTCCCACCTCCAATTTCCTCGTCGTGACCAAAACCGAAGACTAGAGTCCTGCGAGGCTGATAACCCTCTTCCAGAAGAGTTTCAGTAGCCTCTAAAAGGCTGAGCACGCCTTGCTTGTCATCTAAAGTGCCGCGACCGTATAGATTATTATTTTCGATGACGCCAGCGAATGGCGGATGCTGCCAGCCGTCTTCTGTCCCAGCCTCAATGGGCACGACATCGGTGTGAGCGGTAAATAAAACGGGGTTTTGGCTCGGATCACTACCGGCCCAGCGTAACAAGATGCTGTAGGTGTTGATGTATTCCACATCGAGTTGTTCGAAGGTCTTGGGATAAGTGCTTGCTAGAAATTCGTTAAGTTCTGCGAAGGCGCGGTAGTCAATTTTTGAAGTGTCCTGAGAGCTCACCGTCTGAAAGCGAACAGCTGTCGCAAGGCGGTCTAGGGGTGATGCGGCAAAACTAGCTTGGATTGGCAAAATAATAAAGCCGACTAGAACTGCCCAACAGGTGGCCCACTGCCGTCTTTTGGCGGCTCCTTGGGTTGGGGTATTGCACTGCTGAGTTTTAGACTTTTTGTTTCTCAACGCATTGCCTTTTAACATTGATTCTTACTCCTGATGAGCGTCTAGTCTGCCACGTGGTTTGTGCTCTGGCCTAAACCCCAACCAGTTGACGGGTCAATGAGCCAATAGCGAACTAAATAAGAAGCTTAGGTTAGCCTAAGCAATTTTACTGGGGCAACCAGCGAGTAGCGTTACCAATGCCCTGTTTCAGGTTCGCCCTTAAATGGGCCAACGACCCGACTGGTGATCCAGCCGCCATAAAATATGCCTGGCTGTGGTATCACTCTTTCACCATTGACGCTGCAGTCAGCTAAGCTGGGGTAAAAGGAAACATGACCATCGAGCTGCGCGAAGCTCGCGACGGGTGAGCGATATTGCCAGGCGATCGCACCCTGCTCACTATGACCCTGTATCGAAAAGTAATTTGCTGTTCCTTTCCATTCGCAGAAGCTACTTCTGGCGATCGCAGCCAAAAACTCCCAGTTAACATCGTCCTCGGGAATATAGTAGGTGGGGGGGTGAGCGGTCTCTAACACCCGCAATGTGCGACGGCTGCTTGCGAGTTTAAGATCATTGAACGCGACATCGACCTGATCATTACTAGGGACAAGTGCTGGAGGACGTGGGTAGTCCCAGACTGACTCTTGGCCGTCTCGAGGTACAAGAGCGAACTCGGGCCGCGTTTTGCCTGTAAATTTCCACATGATACCTCCGGTCACTATTCAGTTTTTATAGATCTCAGCCATTATTGATTTGGCTTATGTTGCTATGTTTCACCCATGGGCAGTTTGCACCGCACAGCCTAATCGGTGGTCGCAATAGCTTCTATTTCGATCATGAGCTCCGGCAAGGCTAGTGCTTTTACCTCGACAATGGTATCCGCGGGATACGGGGCAGAGAACCATTGCTGTCTCAGCGCAACGATACGTTCAAAATAGCTCATGTCCGTCAGATAAATGGTGACCTTGACCACCTTAGATAAATTCGAGCCTCCTGCTTGCAGCGTCCGCTCTAGAGATTGAAAGGTGGCCTCTGCTTGTGCATCGAAGTCACCTATGCCCACCAGTTCACCAGTTTCACTGATGGCAGCATGGCCGGAAAGAAATAGTACGCCGTTGACGTTAAAGCCCGGTGAGATACGAAAAGGGGCCAGCGGGTCTGGTGTTAGTTGGATGGGGGTTGCGCTCATGGAATTTACTCCTATTGGCAAAAATGCCTGTCGTAACGCAGTGCTCGGTAAGTTCGCTTACATATTGGTTGTTTGTGCCGCGGAGGACACTAGGTCTGCATAGGAATAAAACCACACTGGAGTTGGATAGGCTAACCGGAGTGGATTAATGGCTTTTGCACATGGGGGCTTAGGCCAGATTGTAGTGAAGCTGCCATGCTAATCCTCCCGTACTGTGCGCAGGGGTATATTGTTGGGGGTAGCAGTCTTTTGGTCGTTTCCCACGAAGGTCTATCAACGCCATCACGGCGAACTGTGACCAAGAACTGTCTTGGCTTAAGTGTTCTTGGCAAGTGGCGTATAACGGTACCTCAGATCAGATTTTTGGCGACTGCCGTGAAAAATAACCTTTAATGCCTCACGTTGACGGGCTCGAATTCCACAAAGATGTGATCAAAAGTGTTGGGAGTTAGGGAGGAGAGCGCCAGGGCACTATCCGGTATTGCGCATACCAGCCGCAACGCCGGCAATAGTCACCATTAGCGCCCGCTCTGTAGCCTCCTCGGGATTGGCTCGTTGTCGCCGCAATAGTTCAGCCTGCAATAAATTTAGAGGTGCGGTGTAGATATCTCTCAGGTTAATTGATTCGCGTCCCCAGTTGTCCCCCTCAAGCTCTGAGCCTGTCTCCAGTATTGCTAACAGCGCGGCCCTATCGTTGCTGAGCTGCTGACGCAACGCCGCACCCAAATCGGCTAGCTCTGGGTTAACCAGTAAGTGGTCGTAAAGCTCGGCAATGGTGAGATCCGATTTCGCGAACACCATCTCCAACATAGACAGTCGAGCACCAAAAAAAGGCCACTCTCTAACCATACTTTTGAGAACTACCTCGTGTCCATCTGCAGCTGCCCTCGCAAGCGCAGAGCCCGCACCCAGCCAGGCGGGCAGCATTAACCGGTTTTGAGACCAGGCAAATATCCAAGGTATAGCGCGTAAGCTGGCGATGCCGCCATCAGACCGACGGCGCGTGGGTCGAGACCCCAGGGGCAAGCTGGCAAGTTCCTGCTCCGGTGTTGCCTGTCGGAAATAAGGCACAAAGTTTGGCTCATCCCGCACCCAACGACGATAGTCCTCGCAGGAATGTTGTGCCAACCGATTCATAAGGACGCGCCACTCGCCGGCAGGTTCCGGGGGTGGTGTTAAATTTGCTTGTAAAATCGCGCTGGCATAGCGGCCTAAAGTATTCACGGCAAGGGGGGTGAGCCCCAGTTTGGTCCGTATCATCTCGCCTTGCTCGGTGACTCGAAGTCCATTTTCAAGTGATCCGGGAGGCTGCGATAACAGCGCATCGTGAGCGGGAGCGCCGCCGCGGCCAATGCTACCCCCGCGCCCGTGGAATAATTGCAATTTAACAGCGAACTTTTTGCAGACGCTCAGTAAGGATTCTTGAGCGCGGTATTGGGCCCAGCCTGCGGCCAACATGCCGGCGTCCTTGGCACTATCGGAGTAGCCAATCATCACCATAATTTGATGGTCGCAGCGATCGCGATAGGCATTGTCTGATAGCAGCTCTTCAACAACTCGAGGCGCACTTTCTAGATCGTCAAGCGTTTCAAACAGTGGCGCGACGAGCATATTAGTAGTACAGCCCGTGGCCTTTAATAACACCTGCACCGCCAGCACATCAGAGGCCTCAGCGGCCATAGAGATAACATAACTGCCCAAAGCCGATTGCGGGGTTTCGGCGATTACAAGAAAGGTATCAATGACCTCTTGGGTCTCAGGTGTCGGCTTCCAGCCAGCAGGTATTAGTGGTCGGGGGTTGTCGAGCTCACCTCGCAGCC
>JAQWYY010000096.1 GCA_029253705.1 Luminiphilus sp.
AGGGTTTCGCCTGTCTGAGTGTCCAACGCTTTAAACCGCCGATCGAGATCGCCGATAAAGAGCAGACCGCCATCGGTTGTTAAGGCACCGCTCAAGAACAGGGCGGCCTGTTCGACCTCCCACACTGGTTTCATGTTCACCACGTCAACTGCAATGAGTTTGCCAACCGCGTCTTCCTTACCGGGCATGGGGTAGGTGGCAACATCAGCGCCATAACCCCCGCCACCGGGCCCTAGATCTACTGCACGCGGTGTCATGTCGGAACAGAGCTGATGAACCGGCAGAAAAAGCAGCTGCGCAGTCTCGTCAAAGGTTGCTGACTGCCAGTTGTGGCCGCCGTAAATACCTGGGCAGGCAGTGAAGGTATCTCCGATATCTGCCGCAACAATATCTTCGCGATAAGTTAGGACTCCTGCCTCACGGTTCACGGTAAAAATATTTTGTTTCATGGTCTCCATAAGATCGATGTACTCGCCCGTTTGACGATTCAGCTTCCACAGAATGCCGTCTTTACCAACGGTCATGACCACAGGTACACCATCGCTGGTGGCCAAGATTCGCTCAAATCCAACCTCCATATCGATGGTCTCCCCAGGAATGTGCTGGAAATACCATGCAATCTCGCCGGTCTTGGGATCGACAGCTAAAGTGGAGTTGGTGTAAAGCGCGGCATCACCGGTAGACATTCCTCGACTCACCGCCGCCCAAGGTTTTGGCTGGGAGGTGCCCAATATAACGCGCTTAAGTTCGGCATCGTAGGAGCCTGCAATCCACATATCACCCCCGCCTCGCCGGTCCGCCGCAATGTTTCCCCAGCTCTCAAACTCAGGAGAGCCGGGCAGGGCTAGGGTAGAGGTGCGCCACAACTCCTCGCCGGTTGCAGGGTCGTGTCCTGTGATAAAACAACCATCTGTGGTGAACAGCTCACACCCATTAATGCCGCTGACCACGATGCCATCGGCGATGATGGGTCCAGCACTGTGGGTAAAGGCTTCGCGATAATCGGCTTTTTGGCTGCGCCACAACTGCTGACCAGTACGTGCATCAATAGCCACCACGGCGGCGTCATAGGTCGCAAGAAATAAGCGGTCTTCAAAAATCGCTATGTTGCGCGTCGGCCCACCAAGCAGCCTAGAACCTTTGGGGAAATTATATTGATATTCCCAAATAAGATCGCCCGAGGCAGCGTTGATTGCCTGTATTTTGTTGTTGGGGTGGGTAAGGAACATAATGCCGTTCCTCACCAGTGGTGTGCCCTGATTGCTGCCTCGATGCATGGCGATCGACCAGCTTAGACCCAGTCGTTGAACATTGGATCGGTTAATACTTTGCAGTGGGCTGTGCCCATGACCATCCGGTGTGCGGCGCCAGTTAAGCCAGTCTGCGTCCGGGGGGGAATTGATATCAGCAGTAGTGACTGGGAGAAAGTCTTTCACCGTTCTTGGTTTAAATTGACCCGCATTTCGCGCCATGTCCATAACGGCATCGGCCCCAGAAAATTCCACGGCTGCCGATTCTGCATCGTCCTTGTCGGCTTGGAGGGCTGATGCACTGGCCAATAAATAGGAGTCCTTTAGCGAGGGGGTATTGTGCTCAATGATGTATTGAACCAGTGAGACATGTTCCTCTTGGGACAGCGTGTGTGATTCCCCTGGGGGCATGCTGGTCATACTCAGGTTGAGAAGCGCCTGAGCATCTTGTTCGCGCCATTTATCGAGGAAGGGTTTTCCTGCCAAGGCTGCGCCATGGGCAGACCCACGCAAACTACTACTGTGGCAGGAGCCGCAGTGTTGTTCGTACAACACTTTCGCGGTGGAGGAAGCCTGAACTGCCGTCGGCACTGCCAAGATAAACGCGATGAGTGTGCACAGCTTCATAGTATTGACTCTTATTGCTGACATGGGATCTGGATATTCCAATGCGCTGCTGTTTTCTTTTTCAGTAACTTGGAAGCTGCAGGCTCGATGCCCCGGGGAACATCGAATTACGCTGCAGCTTCCAACAGACTTACTTTAGCTCTCTAAATAGTGGCCATACTTTTCTAACGCTCGGGCGCGTTGCGTGGGCGTGTGATACGAGGGGAACAGGTCTTCGTAGGGGGCGTAATCGCGCAGGACTCCCTTGGCGACGGCTATTTTGTGAACTTCCGTTGGTCCGTCAACGACGCCTAGTTCAGGGATATTGGCCCACATGTGTGCTAGGGGTGTTTCGTCAGAACTGCCTAAACTGCCATGTAGATGCATAGCGCGAGAAACCACTTCTAGGAGCACTTTAGGTGTTGCGGCTTTAATAGCAGCAATTTCCTTGCGAACTTCGCGGTTATATTCTTTGTGCTTATCGATCAGCCAGGCCGTGTACAGAACGTGCAGTCGATACTGCATCATGATGGTATAGGCGTCAGCAATTTTTTCTTGGGTCATCTGCTTGTCGGCAAGGAGCTCACCCTTTGTTTTACGGCTTAGGGCGCGTTCACACATCATGTCGATAGCTTTGCGGATTACTCCCACGCTGCGCATAGCGTGGTGTACGCGACCACCGCCGAGACGAGTCTGGGCAACCAAGAAACCGTCACCTTCTTCGCCCAGCAGATTACTAGCCGGTACACGACAGTTTTTGAACTCAATATAAGCATGAACACCGTCGCCTTGTTCTACATAGGGTCCCACAGCCGAGTTGCGGATGATATCCATCCCCGGTGTGCCTTGCTCAACTAGAAAAATTGACGCGCCTTTGTGAATTGGCACATCAGGATTAGTAACAACCATGACCAGCAAAAAGGCACTAAAGCGTGCATGAGAGGCAAACCACTTTTCACCGTTGATAACCCATTCATCGCCATCTCGGGTGGCGGTGCAAAGGAACTCTCCGGGGTCGGCGCCTGCTTGGGGTTCGGTCATCGAGTAGCATGAGGCTATGTCAGCGTTAAGCAGCGGTTTGAGAAACCTTTCCTTTTGATCCTCTGTCCCAAATTTGGCCAATATCTCGGCATTCCCCGAATCGGGCGCTTGGCAACCAAAAACACTGGGCCCGAAGCGGCTTCTTCCCAAAATTTCGTTCATAAGCCCTAAGGCAACTTGACCATAGCCTTGTCCACCCAACTCAGGTTCAAGGTGGCATGCCCAAAGTCGTTTGCTCTTAACAATTTCCCGTAGTGGTGCCATTGCCGCGGCTGCAGGTGAGTTGGGGTCCCAGGGGTCTCCCGGTTCGCGGAATACCAAATCGAGGGGCTCAATTTCTTCCTTAGTAAAAGTGTCAATCCAGTCGAGTGACTCTTGGAAGTCTGCGTCTGTTTCAAACGACCACGTCATGGGTGCTCTCCTCAATCCATCGTGCCATGCCCGATTTGCTGCGCTCAATAACGCAGACAGATGTCTGTGCTTTAGAGGTGCGGTCGAGCCCTTGTTGTGTGATGATCAGTGTAGACTTGCTTAACGCAAACAAGCAATGTGCTGCCGGTTCATGAGTACTGTTCTTAGAAGGATTCGCACGCTCCGACGAAGAATTTGCTGCACTTATGGGGTTGTTAAAACGATTGGCTAGCTGTAACTTGTTCCGAACAAGTTTAACCCAATAATAACCCGAAAACACTATGGCGTCGGAATTGGAGAAAATAATGAGCGGTGACCCTAGCAATCAACCGGTATGGCTGGTCACTGGTGCGTCTCGGGGTATTGGCGCTGCAATTGCGGCTCGAGCAAAGGAGCAAGGGTGCCGTGTGGTTATTGTGGCTAGGGGCGAAGAAGCTGTCAGCGCTGCTGACCGGTTGGGCGTGGGTGTTATAGGGATTCAAGCCGACGTGAGCGATGTTGCCGCAGTCCAACAAGTGGTTGAGAAGGCCATCGCAGCCTTTGGACGCATTGATGTTGTGGTCAACAACGCTGGGGTCCATCGGGGCGGTAAGGTTGAGCGGCTGAGCCCTGAGGATTGGCAGACCGTTCTCAACGTCAACCTCACTGGTGCTCTGAATATGATTAGGGCAGCAAAGCCGCATATGGCGGCGGGGGCTAGCATTATAAATATCGGTGCTGTCGTAGGCTTTCGGGGATTTCCTGGGGATGTGGCTTATGCGTCGTCGAAGGCCGGCCTATCGGGAATGACCAATGCGCTGGCCATTGAGATGGCCAAGCAGGGCATCACGGTCAATCTTGTGATACCGGGCCTTGTCTTGACTGATATGACCTCCGGACTGACTGATGCCGCCATGGATAATATGAAAGCAAAAATTCCTATGGGCCGACTTGGTCAAGACAAAGAGGTTGCTGACGTTGTCTATTGGGTCAGCCAAAGCCGCTACATGACAGGAGCCACGGTCCCCGTCGACGGCGGGCTCATGTGCAGTTTTGGGGTCGTCAGTCCATGAGTAGCGCGCCTCAGGATGCCGTTTGTCGCTGGCTTCAAGAAAATCTCCACTGGTCTGATGTTCGGTTTTTAGGGCCCTTGAGCGGTGGCAACTCAAATTTGACTTGGCACTTTTCCAGTGCCGAACAATCATGCGTTGTCAGGACAACCCCAGACGAGGCTATCTCGCCCAATTCTGCCAGGGGAATTGAGCGCGAGTCCAAAGTGCTGAAACTTGTGGAAGGCGTCGTCAAGGCTCCTCAGCTGATTGCCTGGTGTGATGATCTTGAGGTGATGGGGCGGTCTTTTTTAGTTCAAGAATGGATCGATGGGAGCTCGGTGACCACAACACTCCCGAACGCCGGTTGGGATCCTGTGGGAGCGGCCAATGCGCTGGGCGAGGATATGATGCGACAGCTGGCTGACGTGCACAGCATTGCCTGGCCTAATGAGGCACTCTCTACCTTAGGGCGCCCTGATGATTTTGTCAGTCGGCAGTTAGAGCGCTGGTTAGCTGTTCGCAAAGAAAACACGGTCAGAGAACTTCCACTGCTGTTCGAACTGGGTGCATGGCTGCAGGATAATAGGCCTGAGACAGAGCGCCCTGCGCTGATTCACGGCGATTACCATCTCGACAACACTTTGGTGAGCTCAGAAACGCCGGAGATTAAGGCCATTATTGATTGGGAGCTCGCCACTGTTGGTGACCCGGCAATGGACGTCGCGCTGGCACTGTTGTTTTGGGGTGACAAGCGCGCCTGTGCCCACCCTGCATTTTCTCATTTGCAAGGGATCTCTAGATGTTCAGGGGTTGTCGACCGAAGGCATCTGGCGGCGGTTTGGTCTAGCGAGACAGGTCGTTCCACCGATGCCATGGGGTACTACATTGCGCTTGCAGCTTGGCGACTTGCTGCAATCATTGAAGGTGCTTATGGTCTTTACGTGGAGGGTAAAGTTAGCACCCCCTACGCTGCCGGACTCGAGCACGATGTTCCTGCGTTATTAACCGAGGCCGAACAGGCCGCGGCCGGAAACTGGTAGCCCAACCTATGACCGTCAATGAGCCCGGCATGCTGAGCACGATGATGCATACGCCTCTTGGGGTGGCCACTTTATTTAAATTTGGGGCTCGTCATTTTTCTAGCAGCCGTGTTGCCGACTATGACGGCGAGGACCTCCATTGGTGGTCCTACCAGCAGATCGAATCACTGGCGGGTCGAATGGCGAATGGGTTGGCGGCGTTGGGCGTCGGCAGCGGTGATCGAGTCGGCACTTTTCTTTGGAACGGTGTGACGCACCTGGGAGTTTACCTTGCCGCTCCTAGCATGGGCGCGGTCATGCACACGCTCAATTGCCGGCTTGCTGCGGATCAAATTGCTTATATTATTAACCACGCGCAGGATCGCTGTGTTTTTGTCGATGGCCGATTGGAGGCCCAGTTTCGCCCGGTTCTCAGTCAAATTCCTGCGGTACAACACATCATCGTAGCGAATCCTCAAGGTGGTCTCGAGGATAATCGAGTTATCAGCCTCGAAAGTCTGCTTGAGCACCAGCCAAAGCATCACGACTGGCCGGATATTCCAGAGCTGCAGGCGGCAGGGATTTGTTACACCAGTGGCACTACGGGTAACCCGAAGGGCGTTGTTTACAGTCATAAGACCACCTACCTGCATGCTTTGGCTTCGCGATCGGTAGACAGTTTCGGAGTACAGGAGCGAGATACCATCCTGATGCTACCCGCCATGTTTCACGCTAATGCTTGGGGCTTTCCCTACAGTGGTTGGATGTCGGGTGCTGATATGGTCATGCCTGGACCTCACACTCAGCTTGAACATTTAAAAACAATGATTTTAGCGTCGCAACCGACATTAACGGCGATGGTGCCTACGATATTAGGCGACCTCTTGCGCGATGAGGCTCTGACCCAAGAGCAGATGGGCACTTTCAGAGCTTTGGTATGCGGTGGATCTGCTGTGCCATCGTCTATGATTGAAGGCGCGCGTGACCGTTGGGGTGTCCCTGTCATTCAAGGTTGGGGAATGACCGAGACAAGCCCCATGTGTGTGCTGTCACACCCGCCAAAAGACTTGGCCGACACGCCAGAAACGCAGTGGCGGATGAAGAGTGGGCGGCCGGTCCCCGGAGTGAGTGTGCGAGTCGTTGACGAGGCTGATTCCCTTTTACCCGAGGATGGGCAAACGGTGGGAGAACTGCAGTTGCAGGGTGCCTGGGTGACGGGAAGCTATCTTGATATAGAAAGCGACGCATTTACTGCAGATGGTTGGCTAAGAACCGGGGACGTGGGACACATTGACAGGCAGGGCTACGTGCAACTGACTGATCGCATGAAGGATGTCATTAAGTCGGGAGGTGAATGGATTTCCTCGGTTGATCTTGAGGATGCCATATTACAAACTCAAGGAGTTGCCGAAGTAGCGGTTATTGGCATTGCCGACGAGCGTTGGCAGGAGCGGCCGCTGGCGATTGTTGTTTGCGCGGATGAACAACCCACCTCTGCCGCCCAAATCAGAGTGGCCCTGCAAGACAAAGTGGCAAGGTTTTGGGTGCCTGAATGCTGGTCTTTTGTCTCTGAGTTACCCAAAACTAGTGTGGGCAAGTTGGATAAGAAGCAACTCCGCTTAGATTATGGTGACGGTCAGTTACCCATTGAGGTTTGTCGTGAATAAATGCACTAACCACAAAAAAGAAAGGACAGCGTGTCCATGAGTAAAAGTGTTGTAAAAACCACGTCCAATGATCAGTCAGGTGCTATTAACAAACAGGCAGAGCGCAGTGCCCAGTCTGATAAGAAAATGTTTGAGGCAGCGATCGAGCTCATTAATGAGCGCGGCACCGCAAAGACTACGCTCAAGGACATTGGAGAACACGCTGGCTACAGTCGAGGTTTGGCGAGTTATCGCTTTGGCTCCAAAGACGGTCTGTGGATGGAGTTGTTCGATAAGTTTGATGATATCTGGAAGCAGCATATTGCAGATTACATTAAGGATAAATCCGGATTAGATGCGCTGCGCTGTGCCATTCATGCGCAGCGGGATATTTTTCGAGCGGAATCTGGTTACCTGAGGGCTATGTACATTTTATGGTATGAGTCCCTTGGAGAGGCTTCTGATATTCGCGCCAGTCTTGCTCACCACCACAAAATTTATCGACGTGACGTTTCTAAATGGCTGGAGCAAGGGGTTGAGGCTGGCGACTTCAGCGCGGATATTAATTGTCAACAATTGGCGGGGATTTACTGCTCGATGATGTTTGGCGCTATTTATCAATGGGTCGTTGCGGCAGATGCGCTTGATCTAGATGCATTCTTCGCCTATCTCGAACAAATGCTGACCTTTTACGTAATCAACGCGAGGCACTAAACATGGCACGACTAAACGTCGATGGAGACAAATCCATCTACTTTGAAGATCTGGGCTCAGGCGATAAGGCACTCATACTGATCCATGGCTGGGGCATGAGTGGTCGAACATGGGATGGCGTACTGATTCCTCTCTTGGACGCAGGCCTTCGGATTATCACTGTCGATCATCGTGGTTGCGGGCGTTCCGACCATGATTTTGCAGATTTGAGTATCGATGCAATTGCGAGCGATGTTGTTTCTCTTGTCGATTCACTGGCACTCAAAACGGTTTACCTAAATGGCTGGTCTTTGGGAGGAGCTGTAGCAACACGAGCGGCCCATTCTTTGGGGGCGCGTTGTGCGGCGTTAATTCTAACAGCGGGTGCCAGCCCGATTTATACGCAAAAGCCCGACTTGGCGTTAGGCGGTAATGCTGAAGATGTGGCGGGAATTGTTCAGGCAATGAATGCGGATCGAGTGACGTTCTTGGCAGGGCTAGCCCATGCGGTCACTGCCAAGCCAGTCTCAGATGCCTTACTCACTTGGATGGGGGACACTTTTATTGATTCAGCCGCCCGCGCGTCGGCGACTTTGGGTGAGCTGGCTCATCTCGATCAACGCGACATTATGGCTGAACTGGATATACCCATTCTGTCGTATATCTGCGGGCAAGATGGTTTTGTTGCTCCGGAAATATCCCGTTGGGTCGCAGAGAATCATCCGAAGGCTGAGGGAGTCGAGTTTCCAGAAAGTGGTCACGCGCCATTCATCGAAGAGCGTGAGGCCTATCTAGAAAACTTGATTCGCTTCGTTGAAGCTAATTAGATCAGGGAGTTTTAATGACTAATCAAGTAGATTTCGGGTTGTGGTACGACTTTCGTAATCCCAAGCCTTGGCAAATCGATTTTGAGGTGTTTTATCAGGAGCGGCTGGATCAGATAGTTGCCGCAGAGGATATGGGCTTCGATTCGGTATGGCTGACAGAGCACCATTTTTGCGACGACGGCTACACGCCATCACCACTGATGATTCACGCGGCGATTGGCGCAAGAACCAAGCACATGAAGCTGGGCACCAATCTGATGTTGTTGCCCATCGCTGACCCAGTTCGTATCGCTGAAGATGCTGCAACGCTCTCGCTCATGACAGGAGGACGTTTTGATCTTGGCGTAGGTATTGGTTACCGACAGCTTGAGTTTGAACAGTTTGGCCGCAAGATTTCACATCGCCCAAGCCTCGTGGAGGAGGGCATCGAAATTTTACGTCGCGCCTGGTCTGGTGAGCCGGTAAATTTTGAAGGCAAACGCTTTAGTGTGGGGGATCTCTGCATAACACCAACCCCTAAACGGGCCCCTAAGATTTTGCTCGGCGGCATGGCGCCCCCGGCCATTGATCGAGCGGCACGAATTGCCGATGGCTTCCTCTGCACCGGTGGGATTGGTATGGATGTGTATGTAGAAGCACTTAAAAATAATGGTAAGTCCCCGGAAGAGGGCAATATTATCTTAGGGTGCTGGGCGATAATCGCTGAAGATCCTGAGGCTGAGGCTGCTAATGTGGGAGAGCACGTGCTTTATCAGTCAAACGAATACATCCGTTGGGGCGCTTTTGGGCCACCAGATCAGACGCCTTTGTTCCCCGATGCGAGGTCTGCGATTGATAACGGGCTGTATGAACTTTGGGACGCCGATATGGCCGTCGAAAAACTCTCAGCTATGATTGAAACGTATCCTATGATCTCAGATATTCACTTTTGGGCTCAGTTTCCTGGAGAAAGCGTAGAGTCAGGAAATCGCCGTTTGAACTATATCGCTGAGAAGGTCCTGCCTCGATTGAAAGGTTAGAATTCGGCGTTTTAGAGCACAAAAAAAAGCCGGCATTTGCCGGCTTTTTCACACCAGCTTTACTGCCACGCTCTTAACCCCCATGGCTTCATTGCAGCCTTAAGCCGTACCGCTATGATAGGTGCGATGGCTCAAATCACAGATCAAAAAGTTTCGCTAGCAATGCACCGAAACCTAGTCGATCAGCTCTCTGCTGGGCAAAAAAAGCTATTGGCTTTTAGCGCTCATTGATTTGAACTTCTTTGTTTGTCAGTCACTTTTTGCGGTCAATTTTGGGCTGCTGTCTACAGCAAAAACCAATAGGGCGTTTCCTGGTTCATGAAAGTAGAGTCCATAACCCGAGTTGACCACAACGTGACCCTGGGCAACGGCAACGCCTGCACCACTCATGCCACCGCCCGATGCGGCAACGCCGTTGACGGTGTCTAAATCCTGCTTAGTATCGTAGTCCCAGATAACCTCACCGGTTTCGCCATCGTAGGCGCGGAGGTGCCC
>JAQWYY010000104.1 GCA_029253705.1 Luminiphilus sp.
CCCCATTTCTCACCGCCTTGTACCGACTCAAAAAGAAACGAAAAGGGCCCAGCAGCAAATTTGTGGTAAGCCGACAGTGGTGTCTCCATATCGGCCAAGATAGTGCGACTGACTGGTATACGGTTGTAGCCCTCGGCAATAAGGGCATCAAAAGTCTGCTGATCCATTATGAATGAACGCTGGCGAGTTCGCGCCTCATTTCATCGATTACCACGCGGTAGTCGGGTTGATTGAATATAGCGGAACCGGCAACAAAGGTATCTGCACCCGCAGCGGCAACTTCTGCGATATTAGCCGGCCCTACCCCACCGTCGACCTCAAGGCGAATATCCAGCCCACTGGCATCGATGAGCGCGCGCACTTCACGGAGTTTGTCGAGGGTGGCAGGTATAAATTTTTGTCCCCCAAAACCCGGATTTACCGACATTAATAAAATCATATCGACTTTATCCATGACGTATTTGAGTGGCTCCAGCGAGGCGGCGGGATTGAACACCAAACCCGATTTACAGCCTGTTCCACGAATGAGCTGTAATGAGCGGTCAACATGGGTAGAGGCGTCAGGATGGAAAGTGATGTAGGTAGCTCCAGCGTCGGCAAACATACCAATGAGATTATCGACCGGCTGCACCATGAGATGAACGTCGATGGGGGCTAACACGCCGTGCTTGCGTAACGCCTGACACACCATGGGGCCAATCGTCAGGTTGGGCACGTAATGATTGTCCATGACATCGAAGTGAACAATGTCAGCGCCGGCGGCCAAGACCGCGTCGACCTCTTCCCCAAGGCGAGCAAAGTCTGCGGAAAGTATTGAGGGGGCAATTTTGAAATCGGTCATTACGAAATCCGAAGCTGAGAGGCGTACAGTTTACCTTCAGAGTTGCCGTGGTCGCGAGCATAGCCAGTGGTTATTCTGCCGATAATGCTCTGAGAGCGTGCCAAGGCCCGCAAGGTCAATGGCTAATCGCACCGAAAACGTGGCGCGAGTGGCGGTGACATTTTGCTAATGCCAAAAGACCAAAGAGTGCAGGCAATGGCAGGCCTTGATTTATACCCGCGTCTGCTTGCTCGAGGAAAACAAGGCTATATCTTCGACAGCCGGCAAAGCAATACCATTCTCTGCGGCGAAATCGTCAATACCTAAGTATTTTTGTACCGCTCGGTGAACGTGGGCTGGAGTCAAAATAGTTCCGGTATCAGATACCTTCAGGGAGCTTGGGTTAATGCCGCGAGCAAAGTGCAGTTCGTCACTAGCTCCGACCACGCGATTACCCCAGCGCGCGCCCTGCTCCATAAGCATGTAAGAGCCTATGGGCCAATGGTCCTTGCCGTTACCTTCGTTGTACATATTGGTGCGCCCGAAATCTGAACCCACCACCAACAAAATACGGTCAGCGAGCCCCAGTTGCTCCGCGTAGTCCCAGAAGTAATAAATGGCATTCGCCAAATAGTTGTATAGGGCATCATGGATGTCATCGTGGTTTTCATGAGAATCAAATCCATTCAAAACAAGATCTGCACTCGACCCCAAGCCTGACTGAAAAACCAGCAGTGCGCTCTGCATCTGCGATTTCAAGGTATTCCAAAAAGTATTTGGACCAACCGTGATTGTGAGCCCCTCCTCAAATTCATCAGGAGACGGTAAGTTTTCTGCCAATCGGGCTAGCCCTTCCTTACCGGCCAAAGCCTGTTGATACCGAGTAATACTGAGGCGCTGGCGAGGGGTCAGCTTTGTTGATGCAAAAAGCGACGTCACAGACTCGCGCATTAGGCGCTGAGTCTCTGCGGTCTCCACATCGGGACGCAGTAAAGTACTTGGATCCCCCGGCATTCCCATAGGCTGCACAAGCTCGTGCAGACGTGTAATGTCACCAAAGCCATTATAGGAAATAATGTCCGCGGTTCGCGAGGTGCCCCCACCAAATACCGAATAGGCTAAGGGTTGCTCTGGCGCATTGGCTGCCGCGTGTAACGCCGTCAGAGAGGGCCGCCCTTCGGCGTTGCTGCCGGTCCAATTGAACAAACGACCGGTTTCGTGGGAATTTGTCTGGGCGTCAACTCCATTGACCACCACCATGTCTGAACCAAAACGGTTAAAAAAATTAAAATTATCACCCACCGGGGCAAACCGAATATTACCGGCCTCGCCAGGATCTGCAGCATCAGCCCAATTATTAATTTTTAATTCGCCCGGGGTGTTAACTTTGGGGTCACACAACTGGGTAACATCAGCACCGCCGCTAAGTTGCAGGGTCACCAACAACTTACCTGAATAGGGCGCTAATCCAGAGGCCATAACGCGGAAACCGCTGGTACTCGCTAACGCACCGGCCCCAAGTGCCATCGACTTTATGAAGCGTCTTCGGTTTTTAGACATCGTATGACGACTAGGCATGTCTCATTGCTCGCTCAATCGTGTAAGTAAGAATAGCTATTCATTAAGGCGTGCACCATTAAGGTCCATGCCCGCAAAGTGCCCGCGGAATCGCTCTTAATGCGGCTCCTGTCTTCGTTCGTTATCGAGTTATCCCAAATCTGGTGCTCAGCGCAATGACCGTTAAACCAGTTGCCATTTTCAGTAACTGTAGTGCTTGCATAACCGACAAAAGCGTCAAGTAGGCTATTTTTAAGCGTATTACTGGGAACATTGCCCGTGGCCCGCAGGTAAAGAGCATCAAGCTGGTCACCTACTGCACGGGCACTAACACTCGAGGCATCAAAGGTAATGGACCTAACATCAACCACCGCCGTGAGCAGTTCTGAATTCGGAAAGCCATCGTCTACCTTAGATACCAGCTCAACTTTAAGCTCGTAATCACCCTTACTCAAATCAAAATTCAGGGTAAAGCCCCATCCACTCCAGGGGTAAAAGCTTGTCTTGCCGCCATCAATAGCTTCGAACCATCCCGATCGCCGCGTTTCTCCGGTCTCATTATCGGTGTACATTTGGGGCACGAAGGCATCACTGTTCTCAAACTCATCGGCGCTTAGAGATTCAACTAAGCGGCCAGATTTATAAACACCAACGCTGGACACCCCAACATTTCTACACCATCCCCGCCACTCGTCTTCCGTGCTATTTTCTTCGTCTTGTACACACCCTGGGTTGGTTTGATCTTCTATTTTGATAGCTACAGGTCCATCTCCTGCGTCAAAGTCAATACTCCACTCATAAACCTGACGTGAGAACCCGTTTTTGATTTTCGGATTGCTGTGCTCCAAAAAATAAGTTCCGCCACCTCGACTCATAGGATCTGTCGTCTTTTCAACTCCAGTAAAGACCCTTCTTTCTGCCTGCGGCCGAGCGAAATCCTCTAAAACAACCTGGCAGGCCAACTCGACCGCCATTTTCTCGCTTACGTTTGACATGAGTGGCGTCTTTTCGCGGTTACGCTTTGTTACCGCCGCGCTGTCGATTCCGCCATAAAAAGCTGC
>JAQWYY010000214.1 GCA_029253705.1 Luminiphilus sp.
CGGTACCCTCATAGAGAATCGCTTGGTTAAGCTGGGCGAAGGCTTTTGCAATTGACGGCCTTCGTGCCATGGTCAAAACGCTGTTGGGAATAAACTTGCGAATGTCGAGGTACCGCTTGAGCATGCTTTGGAGATCGGCGTCTTCAATATCAGACGAATTGAGCGGATTTAAGTGGGCCATATTGAAAATCCAAGTTGTGGAAATTATTAGTTGAAGGCTGAGCTGTCTGCCATTTAGATCTCAAGCATTTGCTTAGCGGCACGCTCACCCTCGTGGGCGGCTCCTTCCCACATCTGGTAACCCATAAGCTCCGAGTGTGCAAAGGCAATGCGGCCGTGAGGTTGGCGAATGACATCACTCGGCGGTGGATTGCCATCCTTGCCGAAGAAGAAACCTGGAGGCGTAACAATATAGGCGTGTCCCTGTCGGTTTAGTGTGATACCGGCAATATCCCGATCGGCATCAAAGCCACCGGGACCAAACATTTTTGTGAACTGGCTGCGTATTTCATTCTCCACATCGGCATAGCTGAGTGAGAACAGCTGCATGCGGGCCGCAACAGTTTGTTCATGCAAAGGCAATCCCGGGGTGCAAAATGAATTATAGAGCGTCAAAACCGTGGGTTTTTCGGGGTCTAAGGGCATGGGCTCTTCGCCATCAAGGATCATTTGCTTACGAAGGCTGGTAAACCACCCGCCCATGTTGTCGCCAAACCATCGCACCGACGCAACGCCCATGTTATCCATAAACTTCCAGTTACGAAGCGCCACGTTGACCGTCAACATGGGCGAGTGCTTAAACTCGTCCATAGCCGCTCGATACGATTCGGGTAAGTCAGTCACCACGCGCTTATTCAGGTGTTGCTGACCCGCCATCACAACACGGTCTGCCGTCACCCGATGCATCTTCTCGTCGTTGAGATAAGTAATCTGAACTTTCTCGGCTGATTCCGCAGGTCCCTCATGATGAACATTAACCACCAGAGAACTCAGTCTCATTTTCACCGCCTGCTCGGCTCCATCAAGCGCCGCGAAGTTAACCGGGTTCGAAATAATCTCGGTCAAAGACTCTGCGTCGCCGAAGACGTCGGGAATAATGCGGTGCACCAGGTGACGTAAAATACCGGTGTTGCCACCAGGAAAGCTCGCTAGATGCACATAGTCTGTCGGATCGCCAATCCCAAATTGTCGGCCGTACTGATTCACACCCGGCTGAATAAAATTGAACGCCTGATAGGCCGAAATAACATCGGTACCCAAACCACATCCCATTGCTGCGGCAAATGGATTGAGATACTCGTCAACAAACTCATTGTCGATGCCCATCTCGTTCTTCATGAACTCTTTATAGGTCATCGAATCGAGCCACTGAGCCCAATCTTCGCGCTCTTGGGGCTGGCGATAAAGCTCCATCCAAATCAAATCATTTTTTGTTTTGTCGTCTAGGGGCACATCCCTGAATCGATTCGACCAAGGGTTAACCGCCATGCCGGTTTCTTCGTGAAACCACCCTAAATCGGTTTCTTCCCAGGT
>JAQWYY010000225.1 GCA_029253705.1 Luminiphilus sp.
ATGAAAGCACTGGTCGCTGTTAAGCGCGTGGTTGATTATAACGTCAAGGTACGTGCCAAAGCCGATGGCAGTGATGTTGAACTTAACAATGTCAAAATGGCCATTAATCCCTTTTGTGAAATCGCTGTCGAAGAAGCAGTTCGCCTGAAAGAGGCGGGAACTGTTTCTGAGGTTGTGGTGGTTTCTGTGGGCGAAAAGTCCAGCCAAGAGCAAATCCGCACCGCACTCGCACTCGGTGCTGACCGCGGTATTCATGTCGAAGTTGAAGGGCGTCCAGAGCCTCTCGAAATTGCGAAGCTTTTGAAAGGGGTTGTCGATAAAGAGCAGCCGCAGCTGGTCATTTTGGGTAAGCAGTCTATCGATGGTGATAACAACCAGACAGGACAGATGCTGGGTGCACTCGCCAATATGGGGCAGGGGACTTTCGCATCAGAAATTAAGGTTGATGGCGATAGCTTACAGGTCATCCGAGAGGTGGATGGTGGCCTTCAGACCCTCAAGTTGTCATTGCCTGCGATTGTGACCACAGACCTTCGGTTGAACGAACCAAGATACGCGTCACTGCCCAACATTATGAAGGCTAAGAAGAAGCCCTTAGACGTCACAAACCCCGGTGAGCTTGGCGTTGAGGTCAAATCACATGTCACGCAACTCGGTGTTGCTCCGCCTCCTGAGCGCGCAGCTGGGATAAAGGTTGAGGACGTGGCTCAACTGGTCGATAAACTCAAGAACGAAGCAAAGGTGATCTCATGAATACGTTGGTTATTGCCGAACACGACAACAGCACACTTAAACCTGCAACGCACAATGCGGTTGCGGCCGCTCAAGCTATTGGCGGGGACATCGACATTTTGGTGGCAGGGGCAGATTGCGGGGCTGCGGCTGATGCTGCAGCCGCTATTCCCGGCGTTGGCAAAGTACTGTGTGCTGACAATTCGGTATACGCAAATCAGTTGGCTGAAAACGTGGCCTTGCTTATCGCTGATGTCGCTGCATCGTACGACAACGTTGTTGCGCCGGCGACAACCGGCGGCAAGAATACGATGCCACGCGTGGCTGCGCTGTTAGATGTCGCGCAGATCTCTGACATCATTGCTGTCGATAGTCCTGACACATTCAAGCGTCCCATTTATGCAGGCAACGTGATCGCGACGGTACAGTCATCCGACGCTAAAAAGGTCATTACAGTCCGAACCACTGCCTTTGACGGCGTTCCCGCAGAGGGAGGCTCGGCAACAGTTGAGGCGTTAGCTGCGGCACATGATGCGGGGCTTTCGAGTTTTATTGGTGAAGAGGTTGCCGTGTCAGATCGGCCGGAATTAACAGCCGCTTCAGTGGTAATCTCAGGTGGGCGAGGCATGCAAAACGGCGATAATTTCCAACTGCTCGAGGGCATTGCGGACAAGCTAGGCGCCGCGATCGGTGCTTCTAGGGCAGCTGTAGACGCGGGGTTTGTTCCCAACGACTACCAGGTGGGACAAACCGGCAAGATTGTCGCGCCAGACCTTTACATCGCCGTTGGTATCTCAGGTGCCATCCAGCACTTGGCGGGTATGAAAGACAGCAAAGTTATTGTTGCCATCAACAAAGATGAGGATGCGCCTATCTTTCAAGTGGCAGACTATGGTTTGGTGGCAGATCTGTTCCAAGCTTTGCCAGAATTAGAAGCGGCAATTTAGCAATACTGACCATCGCCTTAAGGCTCAAGGCGATGGTCTTCTTCCTTATTCAGGTCTCCCGATTGTTCCGAGACGCCCCAGCCAGATCCAACTCCGCTCAAGAAAACCTCACTGTCGCCACCTGTGGCTGGCACAAGAGACTGACTCTCCGAATCACTCAGCGGCAACAGCCTCTATCGCTAGCCGCGTGAATCTCGTGTGAGCGCCGCAGCGCTTTGACATACTCAGGCTGTTGGCCCTTTGGAGCCCCGGCACTGGGCACACAGATGGTGCCGCTCTAGACGTTGTTAAATTCAGCCCGGCAAACACTTGCACTCCTTGTTCCGCTCGTCAGGCCTTCTGCCTAGATTTGTCATTTTTAATGCGCTTTTTATTGGCAGACCATGTTCCAGGTTGCGGTGGGCGCTTTTGCACGGCAGCGCTAAAGGTACGGCTAGCCGTTTAGTGAAGTCATGAAGCCACGCTGAGATCTTTCCTTGTCGTTAATCTCCCCTAGGCGTGCCCGTTATTAGGTCAGTCGCAGTTGCACGCCTAATTTTCTGGTGGCGTTGCTGACAACTGTAAGCTCTTTCGTTGTTAGCGGGTGCCTTTCCTGCCATTCCTTAGGAAAGCAGAGATTCAGCGTTGCAGCCGTAGCGGTGATCTTGGCATCTCTTATGCCTTCTGCCCATTTTAAAACGACGGCGATACGCATGATCGCCAACAGTTTTGCAATAGTCTCACCATGCTTTTGGCGCATTGAGCTCAGCTCGCTTTGGCGTAACTTGCCACGTTGACCGTATACCAGCGCGGCCATGATTTCTTGCTCACCCTGAGAAAATCCTGCGAGATCAGAATTTTTGACCAGATAGGCCGAATGACGATGGTAGTGTTTTTGAGAAATCGCCACACCGATAGCGTGGCATCTTGCAGCCCAGACCAGTAGTTCGACATCACGGTCGTGTAGCTGCCAGTGATCTCTCACTAACATAGCTAACCGTTTGACTATGGCTGACACGCTGTCAGACGCAGTCATGTCGGCCTTGTAGCGTGCGAGAATCGCGGTGATGGAGCGTTCACGAACGTCCTCATGGCGTAGCCTACCTACCAAGTCGTAAACGACTCCCTCCCTAAGCGCACCCTTTGACGTGCGCATTTTCTCAATATTTAAACCAGTAAAAATGGCTAGCGCTATGGCGACACCTGCCGCAATAACAGACCGTCGTTTGTCATTCAGGCCCTCCCAGGGAATGTCATCGGCATGCTTGTATTTCATCAGCGATTTTCGAAGCCGTTCAAGAGATTTTTTATCAATACCGTCATCGCTCCAACCATTGAGTTTTATAATCGTCTCTATAGCCTGCAATGTGCCAGAGGAACCGACAGCCTCAGACCAGTGCTCGACATTGTAGTGGCTGCTAATATGAGATACTTCGATCAGTGCTTGCTGAAAAGCATTGCTAAACCGGCGCTTGCTAATTTTCCCCTTGCTAAAGTAGGTTTGGGCATAGCTAACACAGCCCAGTTGCAGGCTTTCCAGGCGAGCGGGTTTAAAACGTCGACCGATTATAAATTCTGTGCTGCCGCCACCAATATCCACAACAAGGCGGCTTCTGCTGTCATCAGCCAGAGCATGGGCAACGCCCAAGTAAACAAGACGTGCTTCTTCACGTCCGTAGACCACGTCCACTGGCACCCCAAGAATTTGCTCAGCCGGGATGGTAAATTCCCGACGATTGCGTGCGCGCCGCAAAGCGTGAGTGCCGACTACCCTGATTCGCGAGGGCTCGATACTCTGCAGCAATTGCGCAAACTGTTTTAAACATCCGAGGCCGCGTTCAATAGCCGCGGATGAAAGCCTCCGACCCTTAAGGCCGGCACCAAGCTGCACCTTTTCCGCTTGGCTATGCACAGGCTTGATCTCACCGTGTTCAAGTCGCCCAATCAAAAGATGAAAAGAGTTGCTGCCAAGGTCGAGTGCGGCGAGAAGGCTACCCTCGGGGAGGGGTTCTTCGCTATCAATGCCGGTGGTGTCTGACTCGGTATTGTTACCCACGGAGATCGCTCTGAGCCCCTGATTTTCTGGGCTTGATTGAAAACACCGTATTCGACGTGACCTGCGTCAACACGTTAAGGAACAAAGTTCATAGGGGCTCTTCCCGTCATTCGCGTGAGAAGTTCATAGCCAATTGTGGCCGCATACTCGGCGACCTCATTAACGGCAAGATGCTTGCCCCATAGCTCGACCGGAGCTCCGACTTGGCAATCGGAAAAATCAGTAACGTCGACGGTAATCATATCCATTGAAACTCTACCAACTAAAGGAAAACGTCTACCTTGCAGCCATACCGGTGTCCCATCAATAGCGGTCCGTGGATAGCCATCGCCATAACCTGCAGGTATCGTTGCAATCAGGCTGTCCCGTGTTGCTCGCCAGCGGCCGCCGTAACCCACAGATTCACCCGCTGTAATTTCACGAAGGGCCATGACCTCTGAATTGAACGACATTACGGGTTCAAGGGATATCGGAGTTTCTGTGGCAACATGCGCTGCGCCGTAAAGCATAATGCCCGGGCGCACCCAATTTGACCTGGTGTCCAAGCCGTTTATAACACCTGCCGAATTGGCCATGCTCGTCTGAGACAGCGTTGTATTTTTCAATCGTTGCCAAACTTTCTGCTGTTCTTGAGTTAATGCTGAGTGGGGGTGTTCGCCATCGGCGTAGTGGCTGATAAGAGTGATTGACTGTGCCCCCAACTCCCGCAGGCGCTTTTCAATTTGAGGGGCCTCTGCTGGACAAAATCCCAGCCGGTGCATGCCACTGTCGATTTTAATCCATATTGGCGCGGTGAGGGGATGGCAACTTTGCTCAAGAAGATCGATTTGATGATGACTGTGTAACGTCATCATTAGGCCATGCTCGTGTATTGCATCAACATCGCATCGATCAAAGGGTCCTTCCAAGAGCAGCATTGGGAGGTCGATTCCCGCTTCCCGAAGCGCGACAGCTTCCTCACAAAAGGCGACCGCGAAGCCGTCAACAATCTCGCTCAACTTTTGGCTACATCGAATCATTCCGTGACCGTAGGCGTTGGCTTTTACCGAGGCGAGGATTCGACTGTTACCCGCAAGGCTGCCAGTTGCGGCTGCGTTAAGCGAAAGTGCATCGAGATCAATAGCTATTGTTGTTGGTCTTGGCACGTTGCCCCTCAGGCGCTGAAACGATGGCGTGCGAACAGCGATTGGGCCGCTATCCATGCTTTCCCAGGCTTGCCATCGTTGACGCTTCGACCGTCAATGGCAATAACTGGAGCCACTTCTTTTGTTGAGCTTGTCAGCCAAACTTCGTCGGCGGCCATAACCTCAATACGGCTCACCGTGCGCTCTTCAACGTTCCAGCCTTCACTGCGCAGAATGTCGACCAACATGTTTCGTGTTACCCCGGGTAGTTTTTCAATATCCAATGGTGGGGTGGCCACAGTATTATTTTGCACGATAAAGACGTTACATGCA
Source organism: Luminiphilus sp. (assembly GCA_029253705.1). Classification (GTDB taxonomy): domain Bacteria; phylum Pseudomonadota; class Gammaproteobacteria; order Pseudomonadales; family Halieaceae; genus Luminiphilus. The sequence continues at coordinate 5,172 of JAQWYY010000225.1, forward strand.
GCGGCTTCAGTGAGCTCTCCATCCTCGTTAAAAAGAAGAGTTTCATCGGCGCCAGCCTCAACTCCTTCCATCATATGCAGCACGTTTCCCAACAGGGCAACAGATTTGATATCACAGCGTCTCCATCGACGGTCGGTGGCGGTAGCTACCCGGTAGCAAGTGGCGCGCTCGGGGTCGCCATTAGAAGGCGCATTTACTGCAAAAGTATAGGCAAAAACCGTGGGTTGGCAGTCGGTAGGAAAACGGTGATTTCGAACAGGGGTGGTGCCGCGAGTAACCTGCAAATAAATGCCTTGGTGCTCCCCCTCATTCTTGCTGGTTAACTCAGTAAAAAGCGTGTGCCATGCGTCTGTGGCCATTGGGTTTTCAAGGCTAATCGCTGCCAAGCCCTGAGCAAAACGTTGCATGTGTCGCTGAAAGCCCACGGGGCGACCGCTGTACCATGGTATGACCTCGTAAATGCCGTCGCCAAATAAAAATCCGCGATCCATGGGCGAAATACGTGCTTGCTCTAAAGGCATAAACGCACCGTTCAGGTAGGCAATTGTCACGTTTTAATACCTCCACTAGTGATTAGCTTGATCTCTTCAATAAGGGCTTCACCCACGGCAGCGTCAAAGCCGTCTTCGGTGTTGGTAGCTTGGTGACTGACGCCATCGACTGCCCCTAAGTCTACGCAGCGCTGCAGGAGAGCATCGCTGTCTAGCCAATCCAACACCGGGCGCTCACAAAGCGTCTCAGCCATGGCTATTAACCCATAGGCCCCCCAATTTGACACATCTGCAACAATCAGCTCGTCGCAACTGATGCGAGCGGGCTTTATATCGAGGGTGTCTAGTATCTTTCCAGCACGACCCATACCGGCTTCATTCCCCCCATCACCAATGGCGATGACGGGACACGTCGCGAGTTCCAGCAAAGGCTCAACGGGGCGGCACTGCTCGGTGATGTCTTTGCCAGCGATATTATAAAAGCGGCCATCGGTCGCGGCGCCGGGTCGCTCAATGACAATGATGAGTGAGGGAGCTAGATCAAGTAGAAGCCCTTGAGCCTCCGCATGGGCACCTTCGTAGTCAAAGCTCTTGAGAGGCCATGTTCGTATCGACTCTCCAAGCGCACGGATAATCGCATCACCACTAAGCAACCAGGGCTTGCGACCAAGGCTTTCCAGAAAATGATAGAGCGCAAATGCCCCAGGGGGGCCGTCGGTCTCAAAGGTCCCAGCGACTGGAAAACCCGTGCAAATGACAATATTACCCTCGGCCGCAATAACTTGCTGTGCAGCGCGCAAGAGGTAAGCGGGCTGCAACACCTCGTGAACGAAGCGCATTCCTCTGGGATTTCGCGCAACTAGAGCAGCCTCAAGCCGGCGGCTAATGTCTGTTGTTGAGCTCAAGGGGCGAAGCATCCAAGGCTGTCGAGTGCCTTAAGGTGCGTTTCTTCATAATGTTCATGCAACCAAACTATTTGCTCGGCTTGGGCTGTGCTTAATGCCTCAAGTCGCACCCGCTGTCCTGCTCTGGCCTGGCTGAGTCGCACCCTGTCAGGAGGAATTATGACGCCAACCTGAGGATAACCACCCATTGTCTGGCGATCATTCATAAGCACTAAGGGCTGCCCGTCTGGAGGAATTTGAATTGAACCAAGGCAAGTGGCCTCTGACCAAAGTTTTGTCATGCCGGTATTCACAGGGCTGCCGTTTAAAGGAATAGCCATGCGGTTCGCTGATCCAGAAACCCTGAAGTTTTGCGCACAAAGATTTTCTCTACAGTCTTGAGTGACGTCGTCATAGTGAAGCCCTGGCAAAAATCGAAGCCGCAGAATATCAGCTTGCGCACTGGTTTTATTTGGCAACTGACATAGCTCATGCCGTTGTTGAGTCGGGGTGGTCGGCAGTTGGGCGCAGGGTGTTACGGGTAAAAGGTCTCCCACCGCAAGGGCTTTTCCATTGAGCCCCCCAAGACCCTCGCGGATAACAGTGCTGCGGCTTCCCAAAACGAGGGGCGTGGACACACCTCCCTTAAAGGCCAAATAGCTGTAAGCACCCTTTATGGCCCTTCCAACAGTAACGGTTGATCCGGCTGCCACAGACACCCGCGTATTCATTAAGTATTGTTCTCCGTCGATATGCAGTGTCACGGGAGCGCCGGATAAGGCCAGCTGCAGATTGCAGGAGGCCATGAGGGTAATCCCACCCAATACCACCTCTATGCCGGCATGGTTGTCTGTGTTGCCAACGAGTCGATTTGCACACCGGAGTGCAAATGCATCAACTGAGCCTCCGGCAGTAATTCCGTAGCCAAGGTAGCCAACACGACCAAGGTCTTGGATAGTGGCGTGAAGGCCCACGTCGATTACGCTGAGCCCAGTCATATTACCGTACCACCCAGATCGAAAAACTCATCGCGCGAGATGGGTTTGAAAGTGACTGCGTCTCCCACGGCTATTAACCCGGGCGGCGACAGGTCTAGATTAAAGAGAGGGGTAGGGCATAGGCCCAGAAGACGCCACCCTCCAGGGGATGCTGAGGGATAAACGGCTGTTTGTCGGTCTGCGATAGCAACACTGCCCGCAGGCACAGTTCTTCGGGGCGTTCGCAAGCGCGGTATTTCCAACACCTCCGGGGTGTCGCCTAGGTAGCAGAATCCTGGGGCAAACCCCGTTGCGTAGGCGTTGTAGATGCCCCTCGAATGTAAATCGATGACCTCTTCAACTGTCCGGCCACAATATTCGGCAACACTTAACAAATCATGCCCCGACTCTTCTGCGTACCAGACGGGTAATTCAACTATCCTCCCCCGGTTTTTTGGAGTAACCGTGACGCCGTCCAAGTTGCGAATCGCTGCCAGTAAGGTCTCTCTGGGGAGTTCTGCGAGATCAAAAAAAAGGGTAAGGGTTCGGTAACCCATTACGCAGTCTGTGATACCTGTGGGGTATGTGCCTGTTAGGCGATCACGCAGCTCAAGAAGATCAGCGGTAAGGGTAGGGCTAGGTACGCCGTCAAGGCTTAAACGTATACCGTTGAGGCCGGCGTAGCTTAAGTGCATAGGTTAGTCTGCGGGTGCTTGTAGCGCTAAGTGAATGGCCTTCAGCATCTCTAGCGCCTGTGGCGTATCACCGTGGACGCAGAGTGTGTCTGGCATGATGCTGAGTTTGTTGCCTTTAGTGCTCTGCAATGTGCCAGATGCGATTGCTTTCGCCTGAGCAACCGCGGCGGTGAGGCCTAGCATTGCGTCAGGCTTGTTACGCGGGACGAGATAACCCGAACGGGTATAGCCCCTGTCTGCAAAGGCTTCGAAGCGCAAACTCAGTCCATAGTCAAATGCAATTTCAACTGATTTTTTATCCTTCGGTGTGGCGAGAATGACCAACTCAAGGGGTCGGTACCACGATGCAATAGCCTGCATCACTGTTCTTTGAAGTCCTGTATCAGTGCTCATATCGTTATAAAGCGCTCCATGGGGTTTTACGTAGGTAACGCGAGCACCATTCGTGCGGGCCATGCCGTCGAGCGCAGATATTTGATACTGAATACAGTCGATAAGCTCTTGGCCTCGCAGGTCCATCGAGCGGCGGCCAAAACCTTGTAAGTCTGGATAAGCGACGTGAGCGCCGATTTCGACTTTGTGACGTTTGGCAAGAAGGACCGTCTTGCGCATTATAGAAGGGTCACCACCGTGGTAGCCGCAGGCAACGTTTGCGCAGTCAATAAGGGGCATAATTTCCTCGTCACACCCCATGCTGTAGGCGCCGAACCCCTCGCCCAGATCACAGTTGAGTTTTATGTCTAATTGACGAGACCTTTTTTTTCGGGTGCGACTGACCACCCTCTTAACGGCTTTCACAGTATTGCGAGTCCTGAGTTGGGTTTATCGGAAACTAGCATATAGCCTGGGGCGTGAGTGAATGCTAGGGGGATTTCGGCATTTTCAAGTGCTACCTGGGGCGTCACCCCACACGCCCAAAACACAGGCACTTCATCGTCTCTGATGGTAACTCTGTCACCAAAATCTGGTTCCTGAAGATTGGTGATGCCTATTTGGCGAGGGTCACCAAAATGTACTGGAGCGCCATGAACAGCAGGAAATCGCGTGCAAATTTGAATGGCTCTTATGGCGTCCTTGGGTTTCATGGGACGCATGCTAACAACAAGATTACCGACGAACGGGCCGGCTGATGTGCAGGGTTGATTGGTTCGAAACATGGGCACATTTACCCCCTCAGAAATGTTTCGAATTTCGAGGCCGTCGGCAAGCAGTGCCTCTTCGAAAGAAAATGAGCATCCCAGTGCAAAAGCCACGTGGTCAGGACGCCAATGATCCAGAAGGTCGGTCGGCTCATTGATTAAAGCGCCATTTTCCCAGCGTCGATAGCGAGGTACATCAGTGCGCACGTCTATATCTAAACCAAGCTCAGGTAGGCTGAAGTCGCCCGGGGTAGGGCTTACAGCAAGCAGTGGGCAAGGTCTTGGATTGCGCCGGCAAAAGTCGGCGAAGTCACCGGCGTAGTGCTTGGGAATAATGACTAGGTTGCACTGGACGAAGCCGGGAGCCAAACCACTTGTGGTTTCATTAAGCCCGCCCTGACGCGCTGCCCGGCGCAGCTGTTTAGGTGCCATAGACTTGAACGGGTTACCCACCGACAAAGTGATCTCCTTTGCTTTAACTCGCTGCGAGCTCTTGTATAGTAAGCGAAACATACCACTGCGAGAGACCTGATGCCCCACATATCGATTACAGCAGCCCAAACCCCCCACAAGCCCGCTTTTATTATGGCTAACTCGGGGGAGATGGTCACCTACGGAGAACTAGAGGCTAGAAGCAATCAGGTGGCTCACTTATTCCGGCTCTGCGGACTTAAGTCGGGTGATCACGTGGCAATTATGGTGGAAAATTGCCGCCAGTTCCTTGAGATTACGACCGGAGCGATGCGCGCCGGCATTATTTTTACGCCCATTAGCACCCACCTCAAAGAAGATGAGACTGCCTATATTTTACAAAATTGTGGCGCGAAACTATTCGTTGCTTCGCATTCGTTAACCGCCGTGGCGGTTCACATGGTTGGGAGTGCTGAGGCGCTACGGCACTTTTACATGATCGGTGGTATCGAGAATGGCTTTTTATCCTGGGAGGAAACCGTCGATGCGCTGCCGGTATCGCCTATTGAAGATCAAGCCATGGGCACGACGATGCTGTATTCATCGGGTACAACGGGCAAGCCTAAGGGGGTTTATAACAAACCGTACACCGAAATTTTTGATGAGCCCCTACCGTTGACCCTGTCACTTGGTGCCGCTTTTGGGTTTGGCTCGGAAACCACCTATTTGTCACCAGCGCCGCTTTATCATGCCGCACCATTGCACTACAACATGGTAGTTCTGGATACCGGTGGTACTTCAATCATCATGGAGAAGTTCGATGCGCTACGCGCACTGGAACTTATACAAGAACACCGGGTTACCCATAGTCAATGGGTACCTATTATGTTTGTTCGAATGCTTAAGCTCCCCGAAGCTCAGCGGACTCAGTTCGACACCAGTTCAATGCAAGTAGCAATTCATGCCGCGGCGCCATGCCCGATTGACGTTAAAGAGCAAATGATCGATTGGTGGGGACCTGTGATTCTTGAATATTATTCGTCGAGCGAGGGTGCTGGTTTCACCTTGATTGACTCCAACGATTGGCTAAAACACAAAGGCTCAGTGGGTCGTCCCTTGTTTGGCGTTCCTCATGTGTTAGACGAGGAGGGTAACGAATTGCCGGCTGGAGAGGTCGGAGGGATTTGGTTCTCCGATATAGCTAATAAATTTGAATATCATAACGAGCCGGGGAAAACAGCTGAGGCCTATAACAAAGACGGCTGGACCTCTGTGGGTGATATGGGGTACCTGGACGATGAGGGTTATTTGTATCTCACCGATCGCAAGAACTTCACCATTATCTCTGGTGGCGTCAATATTTATCCTGCGGAAATTGAAAACTTATTAATCAATCACGAAAAAGTCGCAGACGTGGCGGTTTTCGGCGTGCCTTGTGATGAGTTTGGTGAAACCGTTCAAGCGGTTGTCCAGCCCGCCAATTGGGTCGATGCCACTGATGAGACAGCGTTGGAGCTTGTGGAATGGCTGAAAGAGCGTTTGTCCCACATAAAAATTCCGCGCAGCTTAGATTTTATGGAGCAGCTTCCTAGAATGGATAACGGTAAGCTTTACAAGCGCCACTTGATGGATGCGTATCGAAACCGAAATGAGTGAATCATGGTCTGAGACCTGAGGTCTGATGGCAAGAAGCCGCTTTTATCCCGTTCCCTTCAGCTTAAGAAGCGTCTTGCAGGTAACCAGATAATCTATTGATAAATATGGAGTAATTGGGTTTTTTGGTGAATCCGGGTAAGATTTTTCACGCATTTCTCGACGCAGTGAGTATACCCGAGCGCCTAACAGTAATAAGCTGGTAGTTGATCTCACAGTGGTACGAGGTAACGGTGCGGAATAAACGAAAACTCAAGACATTGGTGCGGGACATGGCCAAGTCTGACAGCTACGCAGATTGGTTGACAGCGGCTCGTGATCACGACGATATAGCGGGTATGACCGATTGGCGTCACGTTGAACACACCGACCTTTACGACTACGCGCAAATTCGCTTACGCCTTGATCGGTTGAGAAATCTGCGCGCCCGCTCAGATCATCAAGGACTGCTTTACGCCCTCAATGAAGGCATTCATGGCAACATGGGTGGCATGGGTAAAGGCGTGCTTTATCGTATGGCTAAGTCGGGAACGAAGCGTCTGATCGAGGATTACATTGACGAAATCGATGAGTCTTTGAAGCTGTTAGCCGAACTTGACGACAGTATTATTCCTGCTCAACAAAAAATGGACTTTTTTTACCGGGCTAATATTTGCTTCGGCCGCTCTGCGTTAATGCTCAGTGGTGGCGGTGCCCTAGGTTTTCTACATTTAGGCGTTGTAAATGTCCTACTGGAGCAGGGTCTCTTGCCTAGAGTTATTTCGGGTTCCAGCGCGGGAGCCCTAGTTGCGGGTGTTTTGGCCTGCCACACCGATGATGAAGTGGCCGATCTCGAAAAGCTGGCTATATTGCAAAGTGGCGCAAAAGCAAAAGAGGAGGCCGGGTTCCTACGGAAGTTATTGACCGGTGGCCCCAACATTTCTTTGGATGACTTGGAACATCTGATTGAGGGCCTTATTCCTAACGCGACCTTCGAGGAGGCTTACGCGAAGACCGGAAGGCAAGTGAGCATTACAATAGCACCTGCTGAGCCGCACCAGCGTTCACGACTCCTCAACGCGGTGACGTCGCCCAACGTCTATATTCGGTCGGCAGTTATGGCATCTTGCGCAGTTCCCGGTGTATTCCCTGCGGTCATGCTCATGGCTCGTAATGTGCATGGTGAGCCTCAACCGTATTTGCCGGGTCGACGTTGGATCGACGGCTCCGTCGCCGATGACTTGCCGGCCAAACGCTTATCCCGTCTTTTTGGCACTAACCACCATATTGTGAGCATGGTAAACCCCATAGCAACAGCGTTTATCTCCAAAGACGAAGACCGCGGAGCTCTGTCTAAGGCTGCGGGTTCACTAGGTGTAGGCGTTGGACGAGAATTTCTTAATTTTTATCGCGGCTTGGCACAAAAGCGCGGTGATAACTGGCCTCGTTTCAACATGATGCTCCACGGCTTACACGCACTTATGGATCAGGAGTACACCGGGGACATCAACATTATGCCCAGCTTCCGTCTTGCGAATCCGTTGCGTTTGCTCTCTCATCTCAATGAGGAGGAACTGGTTCGGCTGACTCGTCATGGCGAGCATGCTTGCTATGAAAAGGTCGAGGCTATTCGCCGTTGCACTCAAATATCTCGGACTTTAGAAGACATTCTTTACCGTTTTGAATATGGTGATTTGCGGCCAGATCCTCTGGCGGTAAGGCGACCTCGGTCCTCTCGCCGCAGACCAGCTCCGACGCGTGCTCAGCGTGCCAAGCTTGGTAACGTGCCCGATAAAACAGCGGCAAAAATCAAGTCTCGGCGAGGCCGTCAGTCATCAAGCAAAGCTGGGGTAGCCACAGCCGCGGCGCAAAAAAGTCAGAGAGTGACGCACTGACGCGCTTCTATTTAGTCCTTGATGTATGAAATGCCCAGTTCGGCAAGGGGGTGCACAAGATTGCCACGGCTCTCCGCTTCAGCGCTTGAAGCAGTACCGTCAAGGGCGCGCTTTTTAACCCCTTGAACAATCGCTGCGAGGCGGAAAAAGCAAAACGCCAAATAAAAATTCCAATGTTGAATTTCATCACGTCCGGTTCGCTCGCAGTATCGTCTGACATAGCTGCTGTCCTCTGGAATACTCAGGGAATTGCGATCTATACCGGCTAAACCGGTGATTCCGGCATCGCGGGGTAGCTGCCAGGCCATTACCTGATAGGCGAGGTCAGCGATAGGGTTGCCCAAAGTACTGAGCTCCCAATCGAGGACCGCGATGATTTTGGGTTCAGTAGGATGAAACATAACGTTATCCAGCCGATAATCACCATGAACTAGCGCTACTCGACCGTCGTCGGCAGGCATGTTTTCTGATAGCCAGACCATCAGTGTTTCCATTGCCGGGACAGTTTCAGTTTCTGACGCCCTGTATTGCT
>JAQWYY010000246.1 GCA_029253705.1 Luminiphilus sp.
CTCGCTTCGCGAGTTTACGTTTTTATTATGACTAAGTTATTTAACTGAGGTGATCCCATGAGAGAGTACAAGCAGTTCTACATTAACGGTGAGTGGGTTGCGCCATCTGCACCCAGTGATTTTGAGGTTTTTGATCCCGCTACCGAAGAGGTTTGCGCGACCATTTCCCTCGGTAATGAAAGCGATGTCGATAAGGCCGTTGCAGCTGCTAAGGCGGCATTTGAGACGTTTAGCCAGACATCCATTGAGGAACGGGTGGCTTTGCTCGAGCGCATATGTGAGATCTATCAGCGTCGTTTAGGCGATATTGCTGAAGCGATCCGCTTAGAAATGGGCGCGCCGATTAAGCTTGCCTCTACGGCACAGGCTTTTGCAGGGTTGGGTCATATTGCAGAAGCAGCGAAGGTACTTAAAACTTATGCCTTCACTGAAGACCTCGGTGAACACCGTGTTGTAAAAGAGCCGATTGGTGTTTGCGGTTTGATTACACCGTGGAATTGGCCCCTGAATCAGGTGAGCTGTAAGGTGGCTCCGGCCATCGCTGTCGGCTGTACTATGATTCTGAAGCCCAGTGAAATAGCCCCGCTTTCTTCTTATATTTACGCTGAGATCCTTCATGAAGCAGGTGTTCCAGCGGGGGTTTTCAACTTGGTAAATGGTGACGGCCCTACCGTAGGAACTGCACTATCTGTTCACCCCGACGTTGACATGATGTCCTTCACTGGCTCTACCCGGGCTGGATCGCTGGTTGCTCAGAATGCAGCACCAACGGTCAAGCGCGTGACTCAGGAACTGGGTGGAAAGTCTCCGAATATTATTCTTGAAGATGCCGATCTTGAGGCCGCAGTGACCCGCGGCGTTTTGCATATGTACAACAATACGGGCCAGTCCTGTAACGCGCCATCGCGTATGCTCGTCCCTCGAGACAAGCTCGCTGCAGCGGAGGCTATCGCTGCGAAAGTGACTGAAACTATGGTCAACATCGGTGATACCGCCGATGAGAAAACCACGATGGGTCCGGTTGTCTCGAAAGTGCAGTGGGATAAAATTCAAGGCCTAATTAACAAGGGCATCGAAGAGGGGGCGAAGGTCGTCTGTGGTGGCGCGGGCTTACCTGATGGCATTGACCGCGGTTATTACGTTCGTCCTACCGTGTTCTCTGAGGTCAATAATGATATGACAGTGGCTAGGGAAGAGATTTTTGGCCCTGTTCTGACCATGATCCCCTACGACTCTGAGGAAGAGGCCATTAGGATTGCTAACGACACGCCGTATGGTCTTGCTGGTTACGTTCAGGGTGAGGATATTGATCATGCGCGGCAAGTGGCCGCAAAGATTCGTGCGGGTAACATTCACTTAAATGGTGCTTCTGGTGGCATGGACGTGCCCTTTGGCGGCTTTAAACAGTCAGGTAATGGACGTGAGTGGGGATCCCACGGTTTCACAGATTATCTAGAAATCAAAGCCATTGAAGGCTACAGCGCGGCTTAGTCTTCGCAGTGTAAGTACCTACAGAGCGCTTTAGGGCGCTCTTTTTTTGTCGTTTAGTTATAACAAGAGCGGTAGTCGAGCAGGAATGTTCACTGGGAGAAATTGGTGATGACAGAGGTAATTTTGGCAGTTGATCAAGGGACAACAGGCACAACTGTCGCCGTGATGTCAGCTGACGGCCGGCTTTTGGGCAGTGTGAACCACGAGTTCCCCCAAATCTATGCTAAACCTGGATGGGTCGAGCATGAACCTGAAGCCATCTGGTCATCAGTGTTAAAAGGTATTCGAGGGGTTCTTCGTAAAGGCTTGGCGAAGCCCTCAAAAATTGTGGCAATCGGTATTACCAATCAGCGGGAGACGGCCTTAGCGTGGGATCGTGACACAGGCAACCCTCTGAATAATGCGGTTGTCTGGCAATGTCGCCGTACTACAGATTTTTGCGAGGATTTAAAAAAAGGTGGTCATGAATCTGCGGTGCGCAGTAAAACAGGTCTGGTTCTGGATCCTTATTTTTCAGCGAGCAAGTTCCGGTGGTTGCTGGACAACACACCGGGCATAGGTCGTCGGTTAAGCCAAGGCAAGGTCGCTTTGGGCACCGTTGATGCTTTTTTATTATGGCGACTCAGTGGTGGAGCGATCCATGCTACTGACGTATCTAATGCGTCCAGAACATCACTCCTCAATCTTGAGACCCAGGTCTGGGATGAGGACTTACTTCAGCTCTTCGGCGTGCCTAAGCACGCGCTCCCAGAGGTTGTGCCCTCGAGTGCGATATTAGGCCACACCAAAGGTTTGCGGGATTTACCTGATGGCATACCGATTGCGGGAATTGCCGGTGATCAGCAGGCTGCGCTGTTCGGTCAGGCTTGTTTCAA
>JAQWYY010000249.1 GCA_029253705.1 Luminiphilus sp.
CGACGAGAAGTGGGGCGAGACACCCTGTGCTTTCGTAGAGCTTGCCGAGGGCAGCACGGCCACCGAGCAAGAGCTGCTCGATCATGCGCGGGCTTTGCTGGCGGGATTTAAGCGCCCCAAGAAAGTGGTGTTTGGACCACTGCCCAAAACCACTACGGGTAAGATTCGTAAGAACGAACTGCGGGATCGGTTGCGCAACGTTTAACTGGTTCGGCGCCCTTTCAATTATTGTGAGGTGATCATCATGACGACGTCCCCAGCTACCGCTACCGAACCCACCTTGTACATGAATGGAGAATACCTGCCGTTATCTGCAGCGCGGATTTCACCGTTGGATCAGGGGTTTCTGTTGGGTGACGGTATTTTCGATGTTGTCTCTGCCTGGCAAGGGGTGATTTTTAAGCTGGAAGAACACCTCGATCGTTTCTTCGATTCGGTAAGGGCAGCACGGTTGGAAACGCGCCTGACCCGGGAGCAATGGCGCGAGGCCATTATTGAAACCACCCGGCGCAATCAATTAGCCGATGCCAGCATTCGTTTTATTTTGACTCGGGGCGTGCCCGACGGTGTGGTCGCCGACCCTCGGGAAATCGTGCCCACGGAAATGATTTGGGCGGCCCCTTATATTTTTCTAGCCGATGACACCAAGCGTCAGGAGGGCATCCGACTGATGATTAGTGCCAGTCGGGGTTTTAGTCCCGATACTCTAGACCCCCGATTTAAGTGCCTCGATCGCCTTAATTCCCAGCTGATTCGGTTGGAGTCACTGGAGGCAGGCTATGACGATGCTGTTTGGCTAGACACTCAGGGCTATGTTGCCGAAGCAGCGGCGAGCAATATATTTGTAGTGAAAAAAGGCCAGCTGTTCACGCCGGCCAGTGGCATTTTGCACGGCATTACTCGCGCCACAGTATTGGAGCTGGCTGAGGGTCTCGGTGTTTCCTGCAAGCAGGCGCAGCTGACTAGCTTTGACCTTTATGCTGCAGATGAGGTGTTTACCTGCAGTACTGCCGGGGGTGTGTTGCCTGTACGTGAGGTTTCGGGCCGGCTTATCGAAAACCCCAACGGGCCCATAACCCGGGCCATTGATGAAGCTTACTGGGCCGCACGGGCAGCCGGGGAATACGGCACCTCCCTTGACTTGTAGGTACTTGGAATCCCGTGCAATGGCGCAAATTTTATAAAACACAGTATTGCTGAGGAAGCATGAGAACCCGTGAAAAAATGTGTGTGCAGTGTTCTGTGGTGTCACCGGTGCTGTACCGCTGCCGTTATGGCGATAGCCCTGAATGGCAGTTTCTATGCGAGCCCTGCTTAACCACGGTTAAGGCAAAGCATGGCGAGAGCTATCAGTACGGTGGCACTTGGAAGGCTAAGAAGCGGTAGCCGAGGCTGAAGACCCCGCTTGCTGGTCTCTGCGATCCTCGGCTTTTTATTGCCTGGCTCTTCGGCCATGCCCCTGCTGCCATGCCTCGTCTGTTGCGCCCCTGCCGCCATGCCCCACTGTAACTTTGCCCACTGGGGTGGCTAAATTCCCTGCATACTAAGCCGTTGTCATTAGGCAGCAGAATATGACGCCAAGCGTGCTAGTTTTTCTTGCGAGTAAGGCAGAGGCGAATTCTGGCACATCGGTTAGAAAAAACTAAATACCCCAGTTGTTCAGAACTTCACGAAAGCCGAAGCACATCAGGCTATATTCATTCATATCAGTTACGAAGTGTTGTACATCTACCTTCTGTTCTTCGGTGAGCGTATTAATGTCGTCGATATCATAAAACTGTTGAATGATAAGTATGGCGTTTTCATAGGAATCACGCTCCAGTTGATCTTCGTATTTATGAAGCCTGGGGACATCAAATTGCATCAGCAACCTCATTAGTTGAGTTGCAGCAAGCGTACTTTCAAAATATAACGTTTGTACAGTATTGTGCTTTGGTCTTTTTTTCGTCGTAAGTTTTCTCGTTAGGTAATCATATTTTGAAGGGGTATTGTAAGTGTTTAATGAAATGGTGACGTCAAAACTTGGTTACTACGTTTATGCGTTAGTTGACCCG
>JAQWYY010000109.1 GCA_029253705.1 Luminiphilus sp.
GGTCATATTTGAACCTCATAGCAGTTTCGAATCCTAACGAGTGGTAGCAGCTTGCGTTAACTCATCATGAGACTCAAGGTATGCCTATTGAGTAATCTTGACAGTCGCTTGACACAGGACCGAGCAACCATGAACAAAGATATGCCCCAAAACGTCGCCGCAGAACAAAAACGAAGCGCAGCCTTTATAGGTTTAGGCGCCATGGGTTTCCCCATGGCGGGCCACTTGCAACGCGCAGGTTATCCCACCACGGTGTATAACAGGTCCCCCACCAAAGCCTCCCATTGGCATGAAACCTATCAGGGCAAGACTGCCCCAACCCCGGCAGAGGCAGCACTCAACGCTGACCTTGTTTTTGTTTGTGTAGGTAACGACGACGACGTCCGTGAAGTGACCCTTGGGAACCAAGGCGTGTTAGCAACACTCAAACCAGGATCAATACTGATCGATCACACTACAGCCTCTGCTGATCTTGCTCGGGAGTTGCAGGCAGCGTGTCAAAAAAAGAACATTGGCTTTTTAGATGCTCCCGTCTCAGGTGGGCAAGCCGGCGCTGAGTCAGGGCAGCTGACTATTATGGCGGGTGGTGAGACCAGCACCTTTGACAGTGCCCAACCCATGATGTCTATTTACGGTAAAAGCGTGCGCCTCATGGGTCCATGCGGCACAGGGCAGCTCACTAAGATGGCTAATCAAATTTGTATCGCAGGAGTTCTTCAGGGGCTGTCTGAAGCGTTACATTTCTCCGATCGAGCGGGGCTCGACACGGCAGCTGTCATCGAGGCTATTAGCCAGGGCGCGGCCCAAAGCTGGCAAATGGATAACCGCTCTCAAACAATGATTCAAGGTCAGTTTGATTTTGGCTTCGCGGTTGACTGGATGCGAAAAGATTTAGGTCTAGTGCTTGATGCCGCTAGCAGGGCGGGAGCTTCCCTACCCCTGACAGCACTAGTCGACCAATTTTATGGTGACGTTCAAAATTTGGGTGGAGGCCGGTGGGATACCTCAAGTCTCATCGCAAGGCTGCGAAAGCTAAACGCATAGGTTTAATGTACTGCGTTACTTTCAATCACATCCCAATAGAGCGTTTCTATCCATTTGGCCTCACTAATAAAAGCCCAAGCAAAAGACTGATATATATCTTCAAGCCCTTTCTCCTGAATACTTGATAGCGACAACCCGGCTTCAATGCCCTCAGTCACCGACCTGTGAGTCGTTCGAATCATTGCGTGAACCGCCACCAGGTCACTGCGGCGAGCGATTGGGCCATGGCCCGGTATAACCTGAGTATCATCGTTTATCATGGTCAATAACTTTTCCTGACTCGACAAATAAGCTTCCACTCCACCGCCGTTTCCAGTGTCAATAAATGGAAAGCGTTTATTGAAAAATAAATCCCCGGCGTGCAGAACATTGGCATCTTCGAAATAGACAGCCGTATCACCGTCTGTATGCCCTTGAAGTGCAACAAGTTTGAGTCGGTCGTTGTTGAAATAAATATGCACACCTTCATGGTAGGTAATCACCGGCAAACGGGCGTCCTCTGATGGGGCTCGCGCCAGCAGGCGCACCCGCGCTCTCTCGCTCGCAACGATGGTGGCACCGGCTTTGGCGAAAAAATCATTCCCTCCCGTGTGATCTCCATGATGGTGTGTATTGATAACGTATTTTAAGGATTGGTGTGTCTCAGAAGTGCTTGAAAAGTTAGCAAGTGTCTCCGCTATCCGCTCGGCCATGGCCGCATACTGATCGTCGACTAACAGCAGCCCATCGGCGCCCACGCTGACGGCAAGATTGCCGCCAGCCCCAGTTAGCATATAAATAGAGTCTGTGACCTTTGTCACCTCAATGACCACCTCAGAGAAGCGATCGGGTTGCGCCACGAGGAAGCTGTTAAAGGTCAACAGCAAGGTGACGATAACTGCTTTCGAGCAGAACATACCGACGTGACTCATAAAAAACTCCTGAATGACTTACCCAAAAAAGGGTTTCGACGACAACTTTACCGTAGACGGGTAGACTCTCTCTACGCAATTCGTTGCTTCGGAGACCCCCATGAAAGCACACCACCACGCGGCAGCCACCTCCGCCGCATTACCCAATGCACGGCAACGGCTTTACGTACGCTACTACGTTGCTATTACGGCAGATTTGATCGTACTGGGTCTGCTTTCCCAGTTTTGGGACCGTGTACAGATTGGCAGCTTCACTGCGGGGTTGGTCGCCGCAATTTTGTTACAGCTACTCTTGCAGATCACCTTAATGATCGAGCACGCTGCCGCTCAGCCCTTCATAAACAAAGATTCCTGGCAAGCAAAAACTGGCAGGATATTCGTTGCGTGGCTGATTTTATTTAGCTCAAAATTCGCTATGTTGTGGGCGATTGGCTTGGTTTTGGGTGATGCCATACATTTTTACGGCGCTATGCACGGCGCGCTTCCCTTTATTGCCACAGTCATTTGTATGGTTTTGGCTGAGGCGCTGGCGTTTAGTACCTTTGCTAAGTTAGAGCGCGCAAACTAAAGAGGGTAACTTTACATGGCTGAAAACAGCGACATCTCAGTGCTCGTCACCCACGAGGGAGGCTGCCACTGCGGCAAAGTTAAGTGGCAAATACAGGCCCCCGCTCACTTGCAGACGCATACCTGCAATTGCTCCATATGCGACATTTATAACTACCAACATTTGATCGTCCCCAAGCAACGCTTTCAGCTGCTAACGAACACAGACA
>JAQWYY010000110.1 GCA_029253705.1 Luminiphilus sp.
TTCGACAAGTTGCGAACTCGGCGGCCAAAAAACAAGATAGGTAGCAAGGTGAGCGGAACGCCAACGAGAATGATGAGGCTTAGCTTTAAATTGGTGATCAGCATGAGCACTAATGCACCCACGAGGGACAAACTATTTCGCGCGGCTAGGCTTACCGAGGAGCCAATAAGTGTCTGTAAGAGTGTGGTGTCGGTTGTCAGTCGGGACATAATTTCACCCGACTGATTGGACTCAAAGTAGCTGGGGTGAAGCCCCACGAGGTTAGAGAACACCGCACTGCGCAAATCAGCACTGACACGTTCTCCCAGCCAGGAGACCAGGTAAAAGCGGACCATGGCGCCTACAGCCATTGCTGCACCCACGGCGACGATAAAAATCACCGCCTTTCGTAAACCCTCGGGGTCACCTCCAGCAAAGCCATCGTCAATTAATAGCTGCAAACCGTAACCCAGCGACAGCTGCAACATTGAAGTAAAAATCAAGGCCAGACTTGCAGCAACCAGCCGCAACTTGTGTCGCCAAAGAAGTCCTAAAAGGCCACGCAGCGGAGTAAATCCAGCCGTGCCAACCCCCTCAGAAGCTGCCTGAGGTTTACTCGGGTCATCACTCATTGCTTGGGTGAGCCGGTAGGGGGATAGATCAAGCTCGCTTCGACTTCAGCCTTTCGCTCTTCTGACAGGTCTGGGAATGGCAGCTGTTCATTTGCCCGCCAGCCATCAAGTTTGGCTGTGACTTCTGACATCGTTTCGTCACTCGCTTTATGAAAGTCGCGAACCTGTAAGACTTGGCCTGGACCTGAAAAGATGGCGCCATTATCGTGCACGATTTCGATGATTCGGAGGTTTAGGTCTTCGGCGATGGCGAGATACGTTTGATAGTCTGCAGTCATAACACCCGCATCAACCCTAAATACTGCCGTGGCAGCTTCGATATCCACTAGCCTTACTGAGATCGTGTCAGGTTGCACCTTGGGATGTGCAGACAACATCTCGCGTAGCTCGCCAAGAATGACCCGAAGCTGCTCCGACGTTGGCATCTGCAATTGAAGATGTTTTAGAAATCTGATGCGATCCCGCACCGATATATTCTCTACCTGATCGGCCGCAAATTTTGCGTTGGGAATAAAAACCCGGGTTCTATCAAGGGTTCTCACCGTCACCGAACGCAACCCAATTTCTTCAACCGTACCCCTAAGATCACCAAAGCGACAAAAATCTCCAGGGCGTATAGGTCGCGCAGCATAAATGGTGACCGCACCAATGATGTTCTCCATAGTGCGCTGGGCCGCCAAGGCTATTGCCAGTGAGCCAACGCCCAAGCCAGCAATCAATGTCGAGATGTTAAATCCGGCGTTTTTGGCCCAGGTTAGAATCGCCACTATGACCACGATAATTTTTACCATTAAAACAAGTGGCCGTAGCAAAGCGGTCAAATGCAGTTCACCAGAGCTCTCAAGCTGTCTAAATTTATAATCACGCCACAAAGAAAGCAGTGCCACAACAAACACGGTCACTGCCAGATACTCAAGAGGTGAGCTTTGCAGGTATACCCGCGCTGTTATCGACAGACCCAACTGTTCTATGGCAATTCGCAGCAGTGCGACATAAATAATTATGCGCATTGGGAGGGCCCAAAAATGCTTAATTGCCAGGGGAAATTTGTTGGGGATACGCAGGGAAAGCCAGGCCATAAGGCGCGCTATTAGACCTGAAATAACCCAAAATAACCCCAGAGCAAGCAGCATTGAAAATGCCTGCCAGTTGGTCATGCCCAGAAGCGTAAATGGGGGTAACGTTTGAGATAGCCATATTGCCCATTGGGAGTAGCCATGCTCTTCCCACATGTCTGGGATCAGCACTACCGTGGCATTTGAAATACGCCAGACATAGTCACTTTGTTTATCGGGGATGCGCTGCAGAAAAATGGGCACCACTGATTCGCTCAGCTGAACCTCCCCCACCTGGTCACGATAGCTGGGAAGGTCATCATCGAGGTGGCCTTGGGGACTGTCGCTTAATACGCTGATGTCTAATACATTTTGCTTTGTCCAGACAAAGGCGAATGCTTGGGCGAGGTTTTTTGGCTCGATTGCCGCAATTTCTTCGGGAACGTAACGAAGATCGAGGTATTGCGCTGCAACAGAGAAATCGCCAGAGCGTAAATATTTGCGAAAACCTAGAATGGCGTCTAGTGGTGTTCTAGCGGCAGCTGGAGACAGCTTTCGCTCGCTAGTTTCTTTACTTAACTGCTCTAATTGCTGCTCTGATTGGTAGACGGATAGTGCTGAAGCCTGCTGCAGAGTTGCTTCACTTACGGGATTCTGAGCGTGGGCGCTGAAAGCTCCCGTTAAGAGTGCCCCAAAAAGAAGCGCCTGGTAGAAAATTTTCATTATCACTACCTCCCGGTCTGGTTGTAGCTGGCGCAGATTTGCGGACAGACCACACAATCTATTTTAGTGAGTACCACGCTAATCGTCACGGTGTTCCCGACTGGGATGATCGCCGCTGCAGGAGGCGGCCAAATATAATACCGAGTTCAAAGAGTAGCCACATAGGCAGTGCCAATAATGACTGCGAAATCACATCGGGAGGGGTGAGAAGCATGCCTGCTACGAAACAACCCACGATAATCCAAGGGCGTTTTTTGGCGAGTTTTTCGGGGGTGGTGGCCCCTGTCAATATGAGGATGATGGCCGCGATCGGAATTTCAAACGCAATACCAAACGCAAAAAATAGTTTGAGCACAAAGTCGAGATAACGGTTGATGTCGGTCATCACCGTAATATCACTGGGGCCAACACTGGTGAAAAAAGCAAAGATGAGTGGGAAAACCACGAAATAAGCGAAGGCGGCTCCGGCATAAAATAACAACACGCTCGACGCCAATAAGGGAAAGGCAATGCGCTTTTCTTTACGGTACATGCCCGGAGCTACGAAGGCCCAGACCTGAAATAAAATATAGGGGATAGCCACAAAGACTGCGACAACGAGGGTGAGTTTGAACGGGGTCAGGAACGGAGAAGCAACTTCTGTCGCAATCATACTAGACCCCTCTGGAAGCAACGCTCTAAGAGGTTCAGAAACGAAGGTGTAAATCTCGTTGGCGAAAGGAAAAAGGCCAATAAAGGCCACAAGAATTGCGAGCACTGCTCTTAGCAATCGGTCGCGTAGTTCTACCAGATGAGCCACTAGTGGCTGCATCGTATCGTTCTGCGGTTCTGCCTCTGCGGCCTCTGATACCTTGCTCAAGGTTGGTTCGCCCCGTTTTCCAACGGCTTATGCTCAGCAAGTCCGGTGTCTTCGATATCATCTTGAGTGGGTGCCTCAAGCTGTACTTCCTGCTTCAAGGCGGTCATTTGCTGGGTTACGGGCGCGGCAACGTCGCGAATTTCTTGTTCGAGATCGGTGGCGCTGTTTTTCAGCTGCTTCAAAACTTCATCGTTATGAAGCTCTCGCTGCACTTCAAGACGCACGTCGTCGACGCTGCGGCGAAATTTCTTCACCCAGTGTAGTGTCGTGCGCACAGCGTCCAGAAATTGCTCGGGACCAAAAACTAACAGCCCGACAATGCTAATTAACAGCAGCTCGAAAAATCCAATATCAAACACTGAGATTGTTACCTAAATGTGCTGATAGCGTTTAAGACGGCGTCGAATCTTTGGGGTCTGCCTCGGCTTCTCGCCGCTCGCTGGCCACCGGATCTTTAGCACCTTCATCCTTGATGCTGCTTTTAAAGCCTTTGATTGCACTTCCCAGATCGCTACCAATATTTTTGAGGCGCGATGTGCCGAATAACATGACAACAATGGCCAGCACAATTAGTAACTGCCAAATGCTAATTCCACCTAGTCCCATAATGTGATCTCCTATTTTTATTTGCCCGCGCGAAGTGTTTGCGAGCTATTTTTTTGCTCTCGTCGCTTTTTCATCAATGCCCGAAGTGCCAATACGATTGCCCAGTGTATCGAGAACTTCGTCATACCGAAGGTCTAGGTGCGCCAGCATCACTAAAGAGTGAAACCAGAGGTCTGCTGTTTCGGCGATAACGGCCGATCGCGCAGCATCGCTGCCGTCATAGTCCTTGGCGGCAAGTACCGTTTCGGTCGCCTCTTCACCGACTTTTTCTAGAATTTTGTTCAGCCCTTGTGAATATAGACTTGCCACGTAGGAATTTTCGGTGCCAACAGACTTGCGGGCCTCTAGCGTATTTTGCAGTGCTTCTAGTACGTCGCTCATGGGGTATCGTCCTCTGCTACCCAAGTACCGCCACTGTAGTCATAAAAAAAACAGCTGTATCGGCCCGTGTGACAAGCGGCACCGGTTTGTTCAACTTTTAGCAGCAGGGTATCACCATCGCAATCAAGCTTAATATCGACTAATTGTTGAATGTGGCCCGAAGTCTCTCCCTTGCGCCAGAGTGCGCGTCGTGATCGGGACCAATAAACCGCCCGACCCTCAGTCAAGGTGAGCTCTAAAGATTCCTCGTTCATCCACGCTAGCATGAGAACTTCACCACTAGTGGCGTCTTGAGCAACGGCGGGTATCAAGCCTTGGGAGTTCCAGCGAGGTGTCATGGTTTCAATTTCTAATGTCATGAGTGCAGTATGCCAGACTGTGCTAGTTGTGCTTGCGAGAAAAAACCGCCAGAACCAACAAGGTGGCGCCGACAATGAGGGTGAGTGGCTCTTCTAGAGTGCTGCTGCCAATGGTTAAACAACCCAGCCCTAAAACCGTCAATACCAGTGCCTTGCCATCAAAAGTATAGCTTTTCGGTGGCGTAGGTGGGACGTCCTGCAGATTTTTGATAATGAGGTCAGGTAACCGGGGAAGAGTTTCCAGCCAAAAAGGGGCTTCCTTTTGCAAACGCCGCAGTACTGTTTGCGGTGCGTAGCGATCCGCCAGCCAGCGCTCCAGAAAGGGCTTAGCGGTATCCCATAGGTTTAGTTCGGGGTACAGCTGACGACCGAGCCCTTCAATATTTAGAAGGGTTTTTTGCAGTAGCACCAGCTGCGGCTGAATCGACATTTCAAATCGCCCTGCGGTGCGAAAGAGATTGATTAACATGTGTCCGAAAGAGATGTCTGCAAGAGGGCGCTCAAAAACCGGTTCACAAAGTGTGCGCATAGCTGACTCAAATTCAGCGATCGAGGTATTTGCCGCCACCCAGCCACACTCAACGTGGAGTTTTGCAACTAACCTGTAATCTTGTTGGAAAATTGCCAGTAGGTTGCGCGCGAGGTAATAAAGATCAGACTCATCGAGTTGACCCACGATGGCGCAGTCGATAGCCAAATACGAGGGATTAAGCGGGTCTTTCGTATCGACGAAAATATTACCTGGGTGCATGTCGGCGTGGAAAAAACTGTCGCGAAAGACCTGAGTGAAAAATATTTCAACACCTCGCTCAGCTAGCACCTTCATATCCACGCCCTGCCGCTTAAGGGTTTCCACGTCGGTGACCGGGACACCGTAAATACGCTCACTGACCATGACTTTTTCAGTGGTGAGAGCCCAGTGAACTTCAGGCACGTAGATCAGGTCACTGTCAGAGAAATTTCTGCGAAGCTGTGAGGCATTGCCGGCCTCACGACATAAATCTAGCTCGTCGAGTATTGTTCGCTCGTAATCTGCAGCAACTTGGCGAGGCTTCAGTCTCCGCCCATCCTTAAAAAATTTATCTATTGCCCAGGCCAGAGCTTTGATGAGTTTAAGATCTTTATGAATAAGACTCTCAATTCCGGGGCGCAGGACTTTAACAACGACCGCTTCGCCTGTTGGCAGTGTCGCAGCGTGGACTTGAGCGACTGATGCAGCCGCAATTGGGGCTTGCTCAAAATTGCTAAAAAAATCATCGACGGCCCCACCGAGGGCTATTTCGATGCAGGAAATAGCTGCTTCCGAAGAAAAAGACGGCACGTTATCCTGCAGCTGAGCGAGCTCATCGGCAATATCATCGGGTAGTAAATCTCGCCGCGTCGATAGTAGCTGGCCAAACTTGATAAAGATTGGCCCAAGTGTTTCAAGGGCTACCCGCAACCTTTGCCCTCGATTTTCATTCGATGCACTACCACCGGGTTGAAAAAAGAAGCGGCCAATTTTGGTTTGCCGATGAGCGGGCGCAAGCTCGTACAGCCGCTGTTTTCTTGTAACGCGCCAGACTGTCAGTACGCGCCCGATCATCGAATTTGGCTTTCCAGTCGTTGTGCTAGGCGCTTTAAGCGCGATTCAATTCGGTCCGTTTTCAACACTAAAGAGTCAATTTCCTGATAGAAATTCTCAAGCTCTGCAGCGGGCGGCGATAGCCGGCCCTCCTCGAGAATAAACTCAGATAACTGTCGTCGTAAACTTTTGCTGCTGTTTTGCCCCCAGCTAAAAACCTGTCTCAGAAGATTAGCGAGTTGATGTCCCGCCACGTCACCGAGCACCTCTACGAGGGGTGCCTCCCAGTCGGGTTGCATGTTGCCGACTAACGTTTGCAGTGCGATCAATGGTGCACTGTTGCCGATAATTTCTAAATCACTGTTAATCAACGTAACGGCTGGATCGTCAGCGGTTGTCAGTGCCAGGAAGTCACTTAGACCTCCTCTAACGCGAACGCTGCATGGTTGCTCGCAGTAGCTTGTCAGATGGAGTCGCCCTTCGGGTTCAACAACGGCAAATACTTCCAGCGCGGGGGCCCAGCACTCAATGGCCAATATCGTGCCGCTTAGATCAGCTAAATCTCGAGCGCTCGCAGGGTCTAGCTCTAAGCCACGATTTATCGCACCTTCTGCTGCCATTAAGGCCGCGGTAATAACGGCTGGATCATGCTGATTCTGCACAGTTAAGCCTTAACACCCCTGTGAACAGCGACAATGCCGCCAGTCATATTGTGGTACTCACAATTGACAAGACCTGCGTCCTCCATCATTTCTAATAGCGTGTTTTGGTCAGGGTGCTTTCGAATGGACTCAGCGAGATAGCGGTAACTTTCAGCATCATTAGCAATGAGCTGACCCATCATGGGCAGTATCCGAAAAGAATAGGTATCGTAAATTTTTTCCAGCACCGGGTTCGTGGGTTTTGAAAACTCCAACACCAGCAAACGGCCGCCGGGCTTCAGGATTCTCTCCATTGAGCGAAGCGCCATATCCTTATCAGTGACGTTGCGTAGTCCGAAGGCGATAGTGATGCAGTCAACTGAGTCATCGGGAAAAGGCAACATCTGTGCGTCACACTGCACCATGTGCAGATTTCCGACGGCACCAGAATCCAGCAGTCGGTCCCGACCAACTTTCAGCATTGAGTCATTGATGTCCGCGAGGATTACCTGGCCGTTATCCCCCACCAGCCTAGAAAATTTTGCGGCGAGATCTCCGGTGCCGCCTGCGATATCCAGAACAATCTGTCCCGGTCGGACGGCACTGAGTTCGATAGTAAAGCGCTTCCAGAGACGATGAATGCCCGCGGACATTAGGTCGTTCATTAGGTCATAGCGACCTGCTACAGAATCAAAGACACCGCGGACCAGGCTTTCTTTTTGGCTCTTATTAACTGTCTCGAAGCCAAAGTCAGTGGTTTCCCCAGGTTGAGGGTTAGTTTTATCAGTCATAGTAAGTTTCCGACGCGGCTCATATGGTCATTGTAACCGAGGTGAGTCTCCGCCGCGCCAAGCACCACGGAGGGTAGATTAGGGCTGAAACATGAGGACCTGTGTGTCAGCGTCCCGAGCAAGACCTGCGGCATGAAGGCGGTTGATATAATCACGCCAGAGTTCGGGTTGCCTACAGGTTAAATCGTACAAATAGCTCCAGCTGTACAGTCCACTGTCGTGGCCGTCATCAAAAACGAGTTGAATAGCGTAATGCCCCACCGGGTTAATGGCGGTAATTTTAACGCCTGATTTACCTGCTTGAAGAACTTCTTGACCGGGGCCATGACCCCGGACCTCGGCAGATGGAGAAAGCACCCTTAGAAACTCTGCCGTTAAAGACCCCGTAAGGCCGTCACTAAAGGTCAGATCGAGTGTCCGCTGACTTCGCGCGTAGTGAATTCTGTCAACGCTGTGTTCAAGGTCATCAGGTTTCATAGTATAAATCGCGACAGGTCTTCGTCACTAGCCAATTCACCGAGCTGACTGTCGACATAGTCGCGATCAATCGTCACCTCAGACTCACCAACGCCCGCGTCAGAGGCACTGAAAGATATCTCCTCGAGGAGTCGTTCCATGGCCGTGGCCAACCGTCGCGCACCAATATTCTCCGCACGTTCATTCACTTGCCAGGCGATTTCAGCGATCCGTTCAACGCCCGACTCGGTGAAGTGAATGGTAACGCCCTCGGTGGCGAGCAGAGCCTGATACTGCGCCGTCAAGGCGGCTTTGGGTTCGGTTAATATACGACGAAAATCGCTGGTTGTTAGTGCTTCCAGTTCGACTCGAATCGGTAGGCGGCCCTGCAGTTCTGGGATTAGATCGGCGGGTTTCGAGAGGTGAAAGGCACCCGATGCAATGAACAAAATGTGGTCGGTTTTTATGGTGCCGTGTTTCGTAGTCACCGAGCAGCCTTCGATAAGGGGTAAGAGATCGCGTTGTACCCCCTCGCGAGAGACATCGGCACCCCCCATTTCACCGCGTTTTGCGACCTTGTCGATTTCATCAATGAAAATGATGCCAGTTTGCTCGGCTGCTGAGACGGCTTGAGCTTTCAAATCTTCAGGGTCAATGAGTTTGCCGGCCTCTTCATCTTCCAATAACTTGAGAGCCTCCTGAATTGGCGCTTTGCGAGGCTTGCCACCTTTATTTAGGTTGGCAAACATGCCTTGGAGCTGCTGCGTCATTTCCTCCATACCGGGCGGTGCCATAATATCAACGCTGCTCGCGGGGCTCTTGATCTCAATCTCGACTTCGCGATCATCGAGATCGCCTTCGCGGAGTTTTTTGCGCAGCAGCTGCCGCGTGCTTGCATTACTGTCGTCACGATCGGGCGGCAAAAGTAAGTCCAGCAAGCGCTCCTCGGCAGCATCTTTAGCTCGTGTACGGACCTTTACGAGTGCTTCTTCGCGCAGCAGGGTGATGGACGTTTCAACGAGGTCACGAACCATAGACTCTACATCACGCCCCACATAGCCGACCTCGGTAAATTTGGTGGCTTCAACCTTAACAAAGGGCGCACTGGCCAATTTCGCTAGCCGCCGTGCGATTTCAGTTTTACCCACGCCGGTGGGGCCAATCATCAATATATTTTTAGGCGTGATTTCGCTGCGTAGCTCAGGTTCCAGTTGCTGACGACGCCAGCGGTTGCGCAGGGCAATGGCCACAGCGCGCTTCGCCTCGGCCTGACCAATAATGTGTTGGTCCAGAGCGTGGACAATTTCACGGGGAGTCATATTCGACATGATTTAGTCTAAGGTCTCGATGGTTTGGTTGTGATTCGTGAATACGCAAATATCGCCCGCTATAGATAGACTTTTTTTCACGATGTCCTCCGCTGATAGCGTTGTATTTTCTATTAGGGCGTGAGCTGCTGCCTGGGCGTAGGGTCCGCCCGAGCCAATGGCGATAAGGCTATTTTCCGGTTCTATAACATCGCCGTTCCCGGTGATGATAAGCGACGTGTCCGAGTCTGCCACGGCCAACAGCGCTTCTAGTCGGCGCAGCGCGCGTTCAGAACGCCACAGCTTAGCGAGTTCTACGGCTGCCCGTGTCAACTGGCCCTGATATTTTTCAAGCTGAGCTTCAAAAAGTTCAAAGAGGGTAAATGCGTCGGCGGTGCCTCCGGCAAAACCAGCAATGACACTGTCTCGGTACAGGCGTCTTACTTTTCTGGCATTACCTTTCATGACAGTGTTGCCCATGGAAACTTGACCGTCACCACCAATCGCTACTTTACCGTCTCTTCGTACCGACACGATGGTAGTGCCGTGGAATTGTTCCATGTTTCCTCTCCTCGCCCTTTATGGCGAACGTGGTCTGCGTAATAGCAAAGTATCAATCGATTGCTGTGCCGTAATAGAGCGCGCCTGAGCCATTTTAGAACGACTTTCAAAGGGGCCAAGGTAAACTCGATACCAAGCTCCATTATCGCCCTCAGTTTGTTCAATGGTAGGTTCTAAGCCAAGTAAAACCAGTTCACCTCGCCGTCGGTCGGCATCTTTTTGGGCTCTAAAAGAGCCGGCCTGTAAAACGTAAAGGTCGTTTCTTGCACTACCTTCAAAATCGGGGGGTTCTACGTCAGAGGTCAGATCGAGCGTTTGTGAGGGCAGTACCGTATAAAAGTCGAAGCGAGGCTGAGAGTCGTTCTCCGATGTACTCTGAAAATTTTCAACAACCTCGGTTACCACGGGAGCGTTTGGGTTCGTTAACCAGGCAAACCCAACGACGCCGAAAAGAAGACCCGCGGTGATGCCAACCCCGAACCCTTGAATGTGAGCCAGAGTTAATGAGGGTGGGCCGTTGGCTGCGTCCGGCTTTCTCCTATTAGACGCTGGCTTTCTGCTGGCGGCACGCCCGTTGGGCCCTCTGGTAGCAGGTTTTTTAGTGGCGGTTTTTTTTCGTGGTGGCGTCGCCAAGGTCACATGCTCTCTGGCGCCGAGACGCCTAGTAAATCCAGCCCGTTCGCGATGACTTGACGCGTTGCCTCGGCAAGGCTAATTCGCGCGAGTGACTGATCCTTGTGTTCACTGTCGACAAGCTTGTGAGCGTTGTACAGGCCGTGGAAGCTTGCCGCGACTTCACGTAAATAGTTTGCGATGTCGTGGGGTTCAAGGCGTTGTGCAGCATTGGCGACAACCTCTGGAAACTTCGCTAAAAGCAGCGCTAGACCAAGCTCTTCAGGAGCTGTGAGTTTGTCTAAGTGCTCCAATCCCGCTTCCGGTGTCCAAGTGGAACCCTCAGTGAGAGCCTTACGTTTCACGCTACAAACTCTGGCGTGAGCGTATTGAATGTAAAATACTGGGTTTTCATTAGATTGTGCTAGTGCAAGATCGATATCAAAAGTGAGTTGGGATGATGCTGATCGAGCCGCTAAAAAGAACCGAGTTGCATCCTTGCCGACCCACTCAATAAGATCTCGCAGGGTTACGTAGCTACCGGCGCGTTTGGACAGCTTAACCTCAGCCCCATCTCGCATGACCGTTACCATCTGATGCAATACGTATTCGGGCCAACCTTCGGGAATATTGCGCGCTAAGCCCTGAAGCCCTGCTCTGACCCGTGTAATTGTGCTGTGGTGGTCGGCGCCTTGTTCGTTGATTACCCTTTCAAAGCCTCGTTCCCATTTATTGAGGTGGTATGCAACGTCGGGCAAAAAATAGGTATATTCCCCGCTTTTTTTGCGCATTACCCGGTCTTTATCGTCGCCAAAATTGCTGGTCTTCAGCCAAAGCGCACCGCCATCCTCATAGGTATGTCCGGCATTTTCAAGAGCCGTTACGGTATTGGCAACTTCCCCACTCTTGTACAAGGCACTT
Organism: Luminiphilus sp.; assembly: GCA_029253705.1. GTDB lineage: Bacteria > Pseudomonadota > Gammaproteobacteria > Pseudomonadales > Halieaceae > Luminiphilus. The sequence continues at coordinate 11,448 of JAQWYY010000110.1, forward strand.
TCCAGAAAATATTCATCGAAACGAACTCCAAAAGCCTTTAGGTCAAGGTCTTGTTCCCTACGTAACCAAGCTACAGCGAAGTCTCGAATGGCTTCCAAGTCATCGATGTCACCCAACGCGGTTATGGTGCGATCTGCGGCGGAAACGGTGATTTTATTTTGGTAAGCGTCAGCAAGGTCAGCAATGTAGGTGCCTCGATAACCGTCTTCAGGCCAGTCTGCGTCCTCGGGGGTCAGACCTTGTGCTCGGGCTTGCACTGACCGCGCTAAGTTGACGATTTGTTGCCCAGCATCATTGTAGTAAAACTCCCGATGAACAGACCAGCCAGTGGCAGCCAGTAGCCGTGAAAGTGAGTCGCCAATGGCCGCGCCGCGGCCGTGACCAACGTGCAATGGTCCTGTGGGATTGGCCGATACGAACTCAACTTGAGCGCGGCGACCTGCGCCCACATTGCTGCTTCCGAATTTGGACCCGTTGGTGAGAACAGAGCGGATAACCTCGACATGGCTTGTTTGGCTGAGAAAAAAATTAATGAAGCCCGGGCCAGCGATCTCTGTTTTAGCGATGAGCTCATTGGTAGGCAACGCGTCAATAATCGCAGCCGCGAGATCCCTGGGTGCCATACCTGCCTTTTTCGCAAGCACCATCGCCAAATTGGTGGCGAGATCGCCGTGACTGGCGTCTTTGGTGTGATCAATCTGGGGAACAAGATCTGGTACTTTTGGCACCTGTTCTTTGGCTATTAAAGTAATAATGGCCTGATCCAGAAGCGAAGTGAGCGCTTCCTTCATAATAGTTACTCCACGGTTTTTGCGTGTTTGACACGCTGGGACGAACGGAATTATCCCCGAGCCAGCACTTTTTTGACAGAGGCTTAGGTTTTTTGGGTGTGGTGGTTGGTCATAAGGGTTCAGAGGGGTCTATGTCGACAAACCAGCGCAAGCCCTTGGGCGGGCGTTGCTCAGAGGCCAGTGCGACCAAATTTTTTACACTGGCATGCACTCTGGATCGTTGGCCGCCCGCGATCACAATATGGCTTCGGTATAGCCCTGCGCGTCGTGCCATGGGGGCTGATAGTGGGCCCACAAGGCGAATGGACGGGTCAGTTGTCGATCCTTGATAAGCCGTCATGAGGGTCAGAAGAAACTCTAATCCTGAGTCGGGAGTGGCGCTGTCGCAGCGTAAAGCCGCGAGAGCACCGTGTGGAGGTAGTCTTTGAGCTTGTCGAGAATACAGTAGTTGTGCTGACAGTACGCTCCAGGGTTGCTCAAGTACCGCTTGCATTACCGGGTGTTCGGGGTGCCTAGTTTGGATCAAAACCTCCCCCGCTCGTTTGGCTCGGCCTGCTCTGCCTCCAACTTGAGTGAGCAACTGTGCTAAACGCTCCTCGCCACGGAAATCTGGGCTCATAAGTAGCGAGTCGGCGTCGAGAACACCGACACAGGTGACCTTGGGAAAATGGTGGCCTTTTGCCAGTAGTTGAGTGCCGAGCATGATGCAGGCGCTCGCCGCCTCGACTGTTTCAGCAAATTTCGCCATGGCATCGCGCCCAGACATGCTGTCACTATCGACACGATGCACGGCGACTTCTGGGAAGTCATTTCGCAACGCCTGTTCAGTTTGTTCAGTTCCCAAGCCACTGGCCACCAGCCGGTGCCCGTTGCAGTTTGGGCAGCGCTTTGGCAGCGGATTTTTTTGTCCGCAATGATGGCATTGCACCCGCGGTGGCTTTTTATGCAGCGTTTGTCGCGCGTCGCAGTTCTGACACTCGGCGGTCCAACCGCAGTCGTGACACAATAATGTAGGGGCAAAGCCTCTGCGATTTAAAAAGAGTAATACCTGTTCGTCTCTGGAGAGTACCTCCGCCATTTTGGCTTCCAGCTGAGGCGAAAGGCCCGCGCGGAGTGCTAACCCGCGAATATCTACAAGTCGTTTGGTGGGTGGATTAGCGCCTGCTGCTCGTTGAGTAAGCTGGTGTGACCGGTAGCGCCCATTGCTGGCGTTCGCCATAGACTCGAGGCTGGGAGTGGCTGAGCCTAAAACAATGGGACAGTCACTAAGCTGGGCTCGTTTAACCGCGACATCTCGAGCGGAATAACGCAGACCGTCTTGCTGATTCAGCGATATGTCGTGTTCTTCATCAACGATGATTAAACCCAGAGTTAGTAACGGCGCAAACACGGCAGAGCGCGTCCCAATGATAATGGCCGCTTGGCCGGTTCTGGCCGCCTGCCAGTTACGATCTCTTTCTGCGTTACCAAGGCCTGAATGCAGCGTGACAATAGGGGCATCAAAGCGCTCTTTGAAGCGTTGTACTAATTGTGGGGTTAGGCCAATCTCTGGAATGATCACCAGAGTCTGCTCTTGCCGGGCGAGGGCTGCAGCAATAGCTTGCAGGTAAACTTCGGTTTTACCGCTGCCAGTGACCCCCTCCAATAAATAACAGCCAAATATACCCAATGATGTCGTAATGGCAGCAATGGCAGAGCTCTGCTCGCTATTGGCGCTGAGGGGCGTTTTTGAGATCCAGGCGTTATTGGCGTCTAAGGCTACCGGTTCGATCAGTGCTCTGGACACCAGTGCCCGAAAATTTTCTGGTTTAAATCCAGCAGAGCGCAGCTCGGACCGCGTCTTGGGTCCGGAACGTAACTGGGCAATGAGTGCCTGTTGGCGCGGTGCACGACTGAGTGCCGTATCCGATAGACCCTCACCGCGCAACGTGAGACTAAATCCATCCTCTTGAGTACTTGCCGAGGGCTCACCGCGTCGCTCTCTAGGCGAAAGACCTAATATCAGCGTCTCACCGGGTGGATGCTGGTAGTAATCTGCCGTCCAGCGCAAAAGCTCTAGCACATTGGGGCTGATCAGTGCGGCCTCATCTAAATAGGCGCTAGCACGCTTCAGTTTCGTCGGGTCGACGGCAGTAGATCCAAGAATTTCGCTAACAATGCCGACTACCTGCCTCGAACCCAGCGGAATGAGTAGGCGGCTACCGATTGCCGGGAAGCGGTCACTATCTTCGATTGGCAGATAATCCAAATAGCCACGCACAGGGATGGGCACAGCACAGCGCAACAGGGTTTGGGCGTTGTCTGGTCGCTGTGGCAAGTTGAATCCTCGATGTTGAACTGCTGGGAACCCCATTGTGGGTGGGGCCTTGATAAACCGTCGGTTTCTGGTAACCTTCGTCCTCTTTTTTTATCGCACCTCCAAGTGGGGGGATGCAAGGAATCCGTTCATGAAAGCCGACACTCATCCACGTTACGAGGAAATCACCGCTCGCTGCAGCTGTGGCAATGAAATTAAGACCCGCTCTACCGTCTGTGATGACATTTTGTTGGATGTCTGCAGCCAATGCCATCCCTTCTTTACCGGGAAGCAGAAAATCTTGGATACTGGTGGTCGAGTAGATCGTTTTAACAAGCGCTTCGCAGGCAGAAGCCTGAAGAAATAGGCCCCCTAGGGGAAATAAGCGCCGGCCAAGCCGGCGTTTTTTTTGTCTAGAATGCCGCTACGCAGTATTTTAGAGCTGAAGGTCGACGTTTATGTCAAAGCAACTTCTGAAAGATGCCCTCGATTACCATGCGCTGCCAATACCCGGCAAAATTAGTATTGAGCTGACCAAACCTGCAGATACCATGCGTCATTTAGCCATGGCTTACTCTCCAGGAGTCGCTGAGCCCTGCAGTCAAATCGCTCTCGATCCACAGCTGGCTTACCGATATACAGGTAAGGGCAACAGCGTCGCGGTTATTTCTAATGGTAGTGCTGTTTTGGGGCTCGGGAATTTGGGAGCTTTGGCCAGTAAACCGGTTATGGAAGGCAAGGCTCTACTTTTTAAGCGTTTTGCCAATATCAATGCCATCGATGTTTTAGTCGATACTCAGGACGTGGATACTTTCGTCAATACCGTCAGCGCCATTGCCTGCACCTATGGTGGCATTAATTTAGAGGATATCAAGGCGCCTGAGTGTTTCGAGATCGAGCGTCGGTTACAAGCTTTGTGCGACATTCCGATCTTTCACGATGATCAGCACGGTACCGCGATTGTTACAGCGGCAGCTTTAGTCAACGCCCTTGAGATTCAGCAAAAGACCTTAGATAACGTAAACGTGGTGTGTCTAGGCGCGGGTGCCGCGGCGGTTGCCTGCATGAAGCTTTTGCTTGAAATGGGTGCTGATCCAGGTCGCATGCTGATGTTGGATCGGCAGGGCGTTATCCACGCTGGCCGAGAGAACCTCAATGAGCAAAAAGCGCTATTTGCTGTGAATACACAGAAGCGGACTCTTGAGGAGGCCATGCAAGATTGTGATGTTTTTGTCGGTCTTTCTGGTTCCGACCTGGTGTCACAGGATATGGTTAAATCGATGGCGCCCCGGCCTATCATTTTTGCCTGCTCTAACCCTGACCCTGAAATTAAGCGCGAACTCGCTATGGCAACGCGCAGCGATATTGTCATGGCAACAGGGCGGTCTGATCTTCCGAATCAGGTCAATAACGTCTTGGGATTCCCTTTTATTTTCAGGGGGGCTTTAGATGTCAGAGCCTCCACCATTAACGAAGCAATGAAAATTGCCACGGTTAATGCTTTGGCTGAATTGGCCAGAGAGCCTGTGCCCGAGTCAGTGCTAGACGCTTACAGCCTGATCGATTTGGAATACGGTCCGAACTATATTTTGCCCAAACCCATGGACCCTAGGTTGATGCCCATCATCGCGCCTGCAGTAGCACGTGCAGCACAGGCGTCAGGTGTTGCTCGCTGTGAGATCGATGATGACTACGAAGAGCAGCTTTGGGGTGGCGTAGGTTTCGGCACCGATCGAAACTGGCGTTGATTGGCCTAATCTAAAACAGTCCATCGAGTTCATCAGTGCCGGCGGGTTTATCTCCATCTGACTTTTGAGCAGGAAGAAACTCCTCAAAAAAATACTCATAGGTACTCCCTTCGGGAGTGCCTGTTACTCGCCTGCCGGTTTTGCGATCTATCCTCAGTCGCACCACGCCGCTAGGCATATCTGTGATTGCTTGTTCCTTGGGCAAAACCTCGCGCATGAAATCTATCCATATAGGCAATGCTGCCGTGCCGCCGAATTCACGCTTTCCCAGTAGGCTATAGTCGTCAAAGCCTACCCACGATGTGGTGACTAGATCAGGGTTGAAACCGGAAAACCAAGCATCTCGGGGGCCATTTGTGGTGCCAGTTTTCCCTGCAATATCATCGCGCTCTAAAACCCGAGCTCGCCTGCCCGTGCCGCGTTTAATGACGTCACGCAACATTGAGGACACTAAATAGCTCGCCCTAGGGTCCATCACTTGTGGTGCTTCTCTAATGTCTTTGGTCGCGGGTTGGAGGATATCTTCCATCCGCAGCGCCTCTTCGCTTTCCGGGGCTTCTTCATCGCAGCTAGAGCAAACAACCCAGGGGTCGGCCTGATAAATCACCTTACCCGTCGCATCGGCAATACGCTCGATTAAGTAAGGCTCTACCCGGAACCCTCCATTGGCGACAATGGCATACCCAGTGGCGATATCGAGGGGCGTATAGGCGTGAGTACCCAGCGCTAGGGTCAGGTTCCTCGCCATACCCTCAGTGTTGAAACCGAGGTTTTCGACGTAATCAATAAAACGGTTGAGGCCCAGTCGTTGCAGAACCCGAATGGAAACGAGGTTTCGTGAGTAGGTCAGCGCGTTGCGCAAGCGTGTGGGCCCGTAAAATCGGCCACTGTCATTTTCAGGTCGCCATATTTCATCGCTTGATAAGTTATCCAATACAATGGGCGCATCGTTTATAAGGGTGGCTGGCGTTATTCCGTATTCCAGTGCGGCGGCGTATAAAAAAGCCTTAAAATTTGAACCTGGTTGGCGTCGCGCTTGAGTCGCTCGATTAAACTTAGAGAGCTCAAATCCCATGCCTCCCACCAGCGCTCGAATAGCGCCGTCAGCTGGATTTAACGCAACGAGAGCAGCCTGGGCGCGAGGCACCTGAGCGAGGCGTGAGATCATATTTTCCGAATCCCATTCGATGCGAATCAGATCTCCTACAGCGAGTAAATCCTCGATGGAATCAGCAGCTGGGGTCGTCAGATTCTCAGTTCGATAGCGGCGAATACCGTCAAGATCCCCCTGCCAGCTAAGGCGTTGGCGTTTACCCGACTTGTCGAGAACCGTAGCGCCGGCAGCATCAATGGCACTAACAATGGCAGGTGCTAGATCGACAATAATAGGCATCTCATCAAGCGCTTGCTGCCACCTTGCCTCTAATTCAAGCTGACTCTCGCCCTCAATGGGTGGCAGCTGCCGCTCAGGCCCTCTCCAGCCATGGCGCTTATCGTAGGTCCTAAGTCCATTAATCAGCGCCTGTCGCGCAGCAATTTGTGCCCTGCCATCGACCGTGGTGTAGACAACATAACCATCGCTATAGGCGCCATTTCCAAAACGGTCAAGCATTTCTTTACGCACAATTTCAGCCACATAGTCGGCCTCCACCTCTACGCGTAGGCCGCTGTAGCTAGCCACAACCGGGCTGTTGCGGCTCTTATCGCGAGTTTTCGCGTCAATCATTCCCAGTGAGGCCATACGGCCAAGGATCCAATCTCGCCGCACTTTGGCTCTTTCCGGGTTGCTCAAAGGGTTGTTTCTAGAGGGCGCTTTGGGAATTCCAGCCAGCATGGCGTGCTGGGGCAAGGACAATTCGGCCAGTGACTTTCCATAGTAGGTTTGAGCCGCAGCCTCAAAACCATAAGACCGATGCCCTAAAAATATTCGATTGACATACAGCTCGAAAATCTCCGCCTTGGTCAACACTCGCTCCACTTCAAGGGCCAAGAGAATTTCGTTGAACTTGCGAAGAAACGTCTGCTCAAGGGAGAGTGCATAGTTGCGGGCGACTTGCATTGTCAGCGTGCTGCCCCCCGAGCGCTTTTGTCCGGTGGCAATGAGCTCCGATACGGCTCTGGCTAGCCCCAGCAAGTCGACGCCGCCATGTTCAAAAAACTGGTCATCTTCTGCAGCTAGCAGCGCATTTATAAAATCACTGGGAATTTCGTCGAATTGAAGCGGGCTCCTTTTCTGTTCACCAAACTGTCCAATGAGCCGGTTATCACTGCTCATTACCTTCATGGGGGTTTGCAACTTAACGTCGCGTAATGTGTCTGCGTCAGGTAAGTTAGGGCTTAAATACAGGTATAAACCAGCGAGCCACCAAAGAGCGGCGCAACCTGCGATAATAAAGCCAACCAGTAGTGTTCGGGTCAAAACCAAGAACTCAGCGCTCCGAAATCAAAGGTAGTAAAAAAATAAGTGTTTGGGGATGTGTACTTTGTCAGGTGAAGGCGCAAATTACTGCGTCAAAGTGACCTTTTTACGGGCTTGTGGTGCATCATAAAGAAGTATTATACCAACGACACTCAGATCAGCACTGTTAAGACGATAATAGGCCGGATGGTAGCGAAGCAAAGCGAGATGAGATTGAGAAAGTGCTAGGCATTTTTGGAAAGCGAAAACCGTCTCAGATGTTGGGCATCGATATAAGCTCAACGACTATTAAGCTGATTGAGCTGAGTCGATCGGGGGATCGCTTTCGCGTTGAGGCTTTTGCCGTTGCTTCCTTGCCGCAAGACTCGGTAGTAGAAAAAAATATTAACAACACCCAGGCCGTCGCAGATTCGCTGCGTAGTCTTTACGCACGGGCAAGGTCCAAGAATAAGTTGGTCTGTGCGGCGGTTGCCGGCTCATCGGTCATCACTAAGTCTCTTCCAATGCCTTTGGGTTTGAACGACGACGACATGGAGACGCAGTTGACCCTCGAGGCCGACCAATATATTCCATATCCTCTCGATGAAGTGGCCATCGACTTTGAGGTTCAGGGAATATCGGCTGGTCGCTCGGATCAGGTTGATGTGTTGCTCGCTGCCTGTCGTCGCGAAACAATAGATGCTCGAGTAGAGGCGATTGAGCTCGCTGATCTGGTACCTAAAGTGGTGGACGTTGAGGCCTATGCGATGGAGCGGGCCTTTGAGTTGATCAAAGTTCAATGGCAAATCGAAGATTCAGCCACTGTCGCGGTTGTGGATATCGGTGCGACCATGACCACACTATCTGTATTACACAAAGGTGAGACGGTTTACACTCGGGAGCAGCTGTTCGGCGGTAAGCAGCTGACTGACGAAATTATGCGCCGATACGGCCTACCTTTAGAAGAAGCGGGACTCGCTAAAAAACAAGGTGGACTGCCTGACGATTACGAAATCGATGTACTTGAACCGTTCCGTGAGGCCGTAGTGCAGCAGGTGGGACGGTCACTGCAATTCTTTTTCTCTTCCAGTGATTTCAACAGCGTGGACTGCGTCATCCTTGCCGGTGGCGTTGCGGCGATGGACGGTTTGGAGCCGCTGGTGGCTGGCCGGTTGGGCTGTCGCACTATTGTGGCAAATCCATTCGCGGATATGAGTATTTCGCCTCGCGTGAATGCGGTGGCACTGAATTCTGATGCGCCAGCAATGATGATTGCCTGTGGTTTGGCTCTGAGGAGTTTTGATTAATGGCGACTATTAATCTTCTGCCTTGGCGTGAGGAGCTCCGTGCAGAACGCAAGAAGGAGTTTTTAGCGGGCCTCGCGCTTATGGTCTTGGTCGCCATTCTTATTTTATTCGTTGCTGATTTAATGTTCGACAGCAAAATCAGCTTCCAAGAACGCCGCAATGCTTACGTGCGACAAAATATTGCAGAGCTTGATGAGGAGGTCGCTGAGATACGAGATTTGCGGAGTAGGCGCACTGAATTACTCGAGCGTATGCGCATTATTCAGGACCTTCAAGGTAACCGCCCTATTATTGTCAGAATCATGGACCAGCTGGTACGAACTGTCCCCGACGGCCTGTTTTATACCAGCCTTATTTCAGGTGATGGTAAAATTGAGATCGAAGGTGTGGCGGAATCCAATAATCGCGTTTCCAGCCTGATGCGTCGATTGGAGGCATCGGATTGGTTGCAGGGCCCTAATCTGGACGGCGTAAGAGCCGCACCTTCCTTTGGAGATCAGGCCACGACTTTCAAGCTGACCGTTAGTGTGCAGCTCCCTGAGCAGGAAGAGGAGCTGTAGCCATGGCTATTGAAGATACCCTCAAATCCCTGCGAGATTTTGATTTTTCGGACCTTGATTTTGAAAATTTGGGGAGCTGGCCTACCCCGGTCAAGGTTCTGGCCGCGTTAGCGTTACTAATGGCCGTACTAATCATCGGATTCTATTACCACGTTGACGGACTGCAGGAAAAATTGAACAAAGAGCGTGGCAGCGAGGCAGAGCTGCGACGGGATTTTGAGCGTTTATCTTTTGAGGCGGCCAACCTTGAAGCGTACAAGCGGCAAATGCTTGAGATGGAAGAGAGCTTTGGGGCACTTGTTAGTCAACTTCCTAGCGATACAGAAGTGCCTGGTCTGCTCGAGGACATCACGAATAAGGGTGAGCAAAATGGACTGGCGATCAGTAAGATAGACCTGCTTCCCGAGGTGCCACGAGAATTTTATATTGAATTACCCATTAGTATTGTGGCGGTGGGTTCGTATCACGATCTGGGGGCATTTATCTCTGGGATGGCAGGTTTGCCTAGGATTGTGACGCTGCATGACTTTAACATTGAGTCATCGGGCACGAATACTAATCAGCTGCAAATGAATATCGTTGCTAAGACGTACCGCTATAGAGATGGGCTGGCCGATGAATTTTAGGCCTTCCCTGTTCCTATTGCGCTGCATGGCACTACTGATGGCGGCCAGCTTGTTATGGGGTTGTGCCGACAATGACATGGCCGATCTCGATGCCTTTATGGCGGAAAAGCGGGCGCGCCCCGGAGGGGTGATTGAGCCAATACCGACGTTCACTGCCTATGAGGCATTTGCCTACGCGGCAACAGGGCAGCGGGCGCCTTTTGATCGGCCCGTCGAGGTTCGCCAGATAACGCGTATCAGCGCGCGCTCAACGATTATGCCCGACTTCGACAGGCCTAGAGAGTTTTTGGAGCAATTCACCTTGGACTCTCTGCAAATGGTTGGGCGCCTTGAGCGTGGCGGCACTTTTTGGTCGTTGATGCGAGACCCTCAAGGGGGAATTCATAGAGTGAGCCCGGGCAACTTTTTGGGCAGGGACCACGGTAGAATAACGGATATGGGTGAGACATTTATCGCTGTGATAGAAATAGTTACCGATGGCACCGCCGAAGGGTGGGTCGAACGTCCTCGGGTAATAGAGCTTTCGGGATCATGAGTGTTAGCGTGCTGTTAATGGAGATCTCATCAATGAAGCGATCGAGTGTTTTACAAACCGGGCTGGCGCTGGTTTTATTGCTGGGATTGACAGTGCCCTCGCATGCGCAGCCTGTGATTGAGGATATTACGTTCAGTTCACAGCCGGGCAGTAAATTTGAGGTGCGTCTAGACTTCAGCGAAGTCCCTCCCGCCGATTACAGTGCTTACACAATCGAGGAGCCAGCTCGGATTGCTATTGACTTTCCGGGCACGAAAAGTGGTCTTGATCAGAAGCGTTTTTCTTTACCATTCGGTAACGCCACCGGCGTCCTAGTTCTTGAGGCTGGTGATAAAACTCGTCTGGTTTTGAATCTTGTGAAGTTGGTGCCTTATGAGGCGGTTGTTAGTGGTAAGCAGCTTATATTGCAGGTAGGGCAAGACAGCAGTGGGGGTTACGCCAAAGCAACTCCACCAAACGATGTCCTCCAAAGCCAAATGACCCCAGTAGTTGAGGCGCGCTCCCAACTGACTGATTTACAGTTCCGTAGAGCCGAGACAGGCGAGGGACGCCTTATTCTGCAACTCAGCGATCCCTCTGTTGACGTCAATGTTTTCTCTGAGGGTGGGAAAATTAATCTTGAGTTTCTTGCAACGACTGTTCCTGACGGACTCTTGCGTCGCTTTGATGTTACTGATTTTGCGACACCGGTAAGTTCAATCGAGGTGACCACAACAGAGAGAGGCACCCGCTTACTGCTCGAGGCCACTGGTATTTACGATTACCTCGCTTACCAGACGGGGGAAGAATACATCCTCAGTGTAAAGCCCCTGAGTGAGGATGAGAAAAAAGCCCGCTTGAATGAATTTACCTATGTCGGAGAGCGTATTTCCCTCAACTTTCAGGATATTGAAGTGCGGGCGGTTTTACAGTTAATAGCCGACTTTACGGACCTGAATTTGGTGGCGTCGGATACCGTGAGTGGCAATATTACATTGAGATTACAGAATGTACCTTGGGACCAAGCACTGGAGCTGGTGCTAAGAACCAAGGGTCTAGACAGCCGTCGCATTGGAAACGTTCTGATGGTGGCGCCCGCAGCTGAAATTGCTGAGCGGGAACGACAAGAAATTGAATCTAACAAGCAAATTGCCGAACTCGCACCCTTACAGTCTGAATTCATCCGTATCCGTTACGCTAAGGCTTCTGAGGTGGTAAACCTCTTTGAAGCAGGGTCTGAAGAGGGCGGATCCTTGGTGTCTGATCGAGGTTCAGTGGTTGTCGATGAGCGCACTAATTCAATCATCGTTACTGATACCGCTACTAAGCTTGCGGAGATACGGGACCTGATCGAACGCGTCGATGTTCCCATACGCCAAGTCATGATCGAGGCTCGTATCGTAATTGCATCAACTAACCTTGATGAGGAGCTGGGTATCGAGTGGGGCGGTGGATATATCGGCACCGACAGCAGCAATGGCAATATTTACTCCGCGTCGGGTAGTCGAGAGCAAGTGGTCAGTTTTAATCAAGATACGGTTGCAGGGGTAACGCCTACGTTGAATTACCCTGTTCAAGGTAATGGGCAGCAAAACGGGGGCGGGCAAGGTGGCGGTGATCAACAGCAGCAGCAGGGACTTGGTGCTGCGCTGGTCGATTTAGGTGTGTCTCAAGCGACCAGCGGTTTTGCCGTGGGGTTCACCTCCAACGACCTGTTTCTAACCGCTGAGCTGTCAGCCTTGGAGTCTTCAGGGCAGGGGGAGGTCGTTAGTCAGCCGAAGATCATCACGGGCGATAAACAGTTGGCGACGATTAAATCCGGTAGTGAAATTCCTTATCAGGAAGGTTCGGCTTCAGGAGCGACAACCGTTTCTTTCAAAGAAGCGGTACTCAAGTTGGAGGTTACTCCCAACATTACTCCCGATGATCGAATTCTTCTTGATTTAGTGGTTAATCAAGACTCGTTAGGCGATTTGGTGCCCAGTGGCACAGGAGGGCTAATCCCAACGATTAACACCACGCAGCTCACCACACAGGTGTTAGTAGGCAATGGTGAAACGGTGGTCTTGGGTGGTGTATTCCAAAATGAAGAAATCACTTCAATTCGGAAAGTCCCTTTTCTAGGCGATATTCCCTACCTGGGCACACTCTTCAAAAACTCTGCCAGCAAAACGAGCAAGACAGAAACGCTAATCTTCATTACGCCGCGGATTTTGTCCGAGGCCCTTCTCGACTGAATTTGTGATTTCCTGCCCCCGAGTATTTTTGGTTGGCCCCATGGGTGCAGGAAAATCCACGGTAGGGCGTTCGTTAGCTCAAATTTTGGATTTTGAGTTTGTAGATTCCGATACCGAGATCGAACAGCGATGCGGTGCTGACATCCATTGGATATTTGAAATCGAAGGCGAATCGGGCTTTCGTGACCGAGAAGCCAGGGCAATAGAAGACATTTCATCGAGGAGTGCCATCGTAATGGCCACGGGCGGTGGTGCTATTCTGAGAGATGAGAACCGACGTGTTCTGAGTGAGCGTGGGTTTGTGGTCTACTTGGAGGCCACCCTGCGCGAGCAAGTCAGGCGTACGAGTAAAGACCAGAAGCGCCCGTTACTCTCGGGGCAAGACAAGCGGCGTGTACTGACTGATTTAATGGCCGTAAGAGAGCCCTTATACAAAGAAATAGCTGATCTTACACTGCCAACTACCAAGCGAAATGCGCGGCAGTTAGCGGAACAGATTGTTTCTGCTTTGGGTGGGCCGGTATCGGATTCGCGATCCTGAGGCGATAAGAAAAAGATTAGTTCCGATTATTACTTTTGATGCACGGTTTTTACGAGTCACTCGATTATGTCCAATCCAATTTACAGTCTTCAGGTCGATTTACCCGCTAGCGGTGTTGATCGCAGTTACCCAATTATTATTGGTCACGGGCTCTTAGCTGACGGTGAGCGCTTTACAGAGTTGTTAGGTGACGCTCCAGTGGTCTTGGTGAGTAACGATACGGTGGCCCCTCTATATCTGCCACGGGTGCGCAACGCTCTGGGTAAGACGCGAAAGGTTACAGAGGTGATTTTGCCCGACGGGGAAGATCAAAAGCACCTTATGAGTGCTGATCATATTTGGCAACAAGCCCTGAAGGACCATCATGAGCGCCGCAGTATATTTATCGCGCTTGGTGGCGGCGTTATTGGCGATTTAACCGGCTATGCCGCGGCGTGTTTTCTGCGGGGTGTCGATTTCATTCAGTTGCCGACCACATTGCTCGCTCAGGTCGACTCTTCAGTGGGTGGCAAAACAGCGGTCAACCACCCCCTAGGCAAAAACATGATTGGTGCCTTTCATCAGCCGAAGGCGGTTCTGATTGATCTGGATTCTTTGCTGACCCTCCCTGATCGTGAGTTTGCAGCTGGTATTGCTGAGACGATCAAATACGGCTGCATCTGGGACTCCGATTTTTTTAATTGGCTAGTGCAGCACAGCGACGCATTGCGCGGTCGAAGCAATGATGTTTTGGCCGAAGCTGTCCAGCGGAGTTGTGCGATAAAGGCCGGGGTTGTTTCGCAGGACGAGCGGGAAGGTGGGCTGCGTGCCATACTTAATTTTGGCCACACCTTTGCCCATGCGATTGAGCAAACAATGGGTTACGGCGCTTGGTTACACGGAGAGGCAGTCGCCTGCGGTATGGTCATGGCCGCTAAAATCTCTGCTGCCAGGGACCAGCTTTCGGGTGAAACCGTAGCCCAGCTAGAGCAATTTCTAGCGAGCTTTGACCTGCCAGTCGAACCGCCGACAGAGATGTCGCCAGAGGGTTTTCTTGAGGTTATGGCGGGTGATAAAAAGGTCGATCGAGGCAAAATCCGCTATATATTACTTCAGAGTTTGGGTGAGGCATGTTTAGTTGATGATGTAACAATTGAAGAAATTGCTCAGGCTATGGAGTAGAAACCTTCAACAACAGAATTGTTCCGCCGATCCTACATGTGTAAAATACCCAGCCTTTTGCCTTGACCCTGACGGGCGGGCTTGTTTTCGGTTTACATTTCCGACCCATTTGAGTGTGAGTGTTTATGACCCCTACTGATTTTGCGGGTGTCGCGTCAGTCTCGACCGACCTGCAGGGCCTCTACCGCCCTGAGGAATTCCGGGACAACTGTGGTTTTGGTCTGATTGCCCATATTCAAGGCCAGCCTAGCCATCGTTTGTTGGAGACGGCTATTGAGTCGCTAACTTGCATGACTCATCGAGGCGGGATTGCGGCTGACGGTAAGACTGGCGATGGCTGTGGTTTGTTGCTGCAGATGCCGGATAGCTTTATGCGTGCTGAAGCGAAGGCGCATTTTGCGAAGGACCTAGGCCAACATTATGCGGTCGGAATGATTTTTATGGGGGCTGAGGCTGCGGCACAACAGGCCTCAAAGGCAGCGCTAGAGAACGCTTTAGCCGGCAACGAGCTGGCGGTTATAGGCTGGCGTGAGGTGCCTTTGAATCCAGATGTTTGTGGCGAGATTGCCCTTGATCAGCTGCCACACATTGAACAAGTTTTCATCGACGCAGAAAAACTAGATCACGCACAGGTCACCGCACGGTTATTTATGGCGCGACGTCAGGCCGAAATTGCTATGGTCGGCGACCCGGATTTTTACATTTGTAGCCTTTCTGATCAGGTGGTGTCCTACAAGGGGTTGGTGATGCCTGCGGATCTGGCGCGTTTTTACCCAGACCTTAATGACGAGCGGCTGGAAACGGCGATCTGCGTTTTTCACCAGCGCTTTTCAACCAATACTTTGCCTCGCTGGCAATTGGCTCAGCCCTTCAGGATGTTGGCCCACAACGGAGAAATCAACACCATAGAGGGGAATCGCAGTTGGTCCCGTGCCAGAACCTCAAAACTGGCCTCTCCGTTGCTGCCAGAACTTCAAAGCGTTGTTCCTCTGGTGAATACGGTGGGCTCTGACTCTTCGAGCCTCGATAACATGTTGGAGTTGCTGACCACCGGGGGCGTTGAATTGCCCCGGGCACTGCGCATGTTGATTCCTCCTGCCTGGCAAAACATTGAAGGAATGGACCCGGACCTCAAAGCTTTTTATCAATATCAGGCCATGCACATGGAGCCCTGGGATGGTCCCGCGGGCATTGTACTCACTGATGGACGCTACGCATGCTGCCTTTTGGACCGTAACGGGTTGAGACCGGCGCGCTGGGTAACTACTACCGATGGTTTTATAACGCTGGCTTCAGAAATTGGCACGCACGGTTACTCAACCGCCGATGTCATCGCCAAGGGGCGTGTGGGGCCAGGACAAATGCTGGTTGTTGATACCCTTGAAGGCAAGGTGCTGCATACTGACGATATCGATAATATGCTCGCGTCACGTCACCCTTATAAGCGCTGGTTGCGAAACAATGCGCGATATATCGAAGGAAGTTTTGATGGTGAATCTGCTCCGGGCATTCCTGAATCTGAATTAAACACTTATCAAAAAATGTTTCAGGTGAGCTTTGAGGAGCGTGATCAGGTTTTGCGGCCACTGGCAGAGTCGGGCAATGAGGCTGTAGGCTCAATGGGTGACGATACGCCGCTGGCAGTTTTGTCCGCTAGAGACCGCTCGATCTACGACTACTTCCGGCAAAAATTTGCCCAAGTTACCAACCCACCAATAGATCCACTTCGTGAATCTATTGTGATGTCTCTGGAGGTTGATTTGGGTTGCGAGGGCAATGTCTTCGCCGAAATTGAGGAACACGCTTACCGGGTGAGTCTGACGTCACCGGTTTTGTCCCAAGGAAAGTTCAACACGCTGTTAAATATTGAGGACGAGAAACTCAAGATCGCCGATATTGACGCGACCTACGATCCCGAAAATGGTGATTTAAGATCTGCTGTAGAAGGCCTGTGCTTGACGGTCGAGACGGCGGTTCGTGGTGGCGCTACGCTGTTGATTTTGTCGGACCGAAAAATCGGTGAGAGTCGACTCCCTATCCATAGTCTTTTAGCAACAGGCGCAGTTCACCACCACCTCATTCGTTCGGGTCTGCGTGCAGATGCTAACCTGATTATCGAGAGCGGTAGTGCTCGGGATTCCCATCACTTCGCCTGCCTGCTGGGATTCGGTGCCACCGCGGTGTACCCCTATTTGGCCTACAGTATTCTCGAAGGACAGCTGCGTTCGGGAGAACTGTTAGGTGATCCGACGCGCTGTTATAAAAACTACCGTAAGGGCATTAATAAGGGTTTGTTGAAGATTATGTCCAAAATGGGTATTTCTGCGGTCAACTCCTATCGCGGCGCGCAGCTTTTTGAGGCCGTGGGCCTGGACAAAGAAATTGTTGATGTCTGCTTCACCGGCGTTGCTTCAAGAATAGCAGGCGCGGGTTTTAACGAGCTGGAACGCGACCTCTGGCAAGTGGCCGCAAAAGCCCGATCGCGGCGAAAGACTCTGGATCAGGGGGGGCTACTAAAATACGTTCACGGCGGCGAATATCACGCCTTTAACCCTGACGTCGTGATGACATTGCAGCAAGCTGTTGCCACTGGCGACTATGCTGACTATCAACGCTATGCCCAATATTGTACTGATCGGCCGGTTGCTGCGCTCCGCGATCTGTTGGACCTCGATTTATCTGGTGAGTCTGTCGCTGTAGAAGAGGTTGAGCCAATAGAGGCTATTTTGAAGCGGTTTGATTCCGCTGGTATGTCGCTTGGCGCACTGTCTCCCGAGGCTCATGAGTCGCTGGCGATGGGAATGAACCATGTGGGTGCCCGTTCAAACAGTGGGGAAGGTGGAGAGGATCCTGCGCGCTTTGGAACCAATCGGGTTTCTAAAATCAAGCAAATTGCGTCGGGTCGTTTTGGCGTGACCCCTCATTATTTGGTGAACGCTGAGGTGCTGCAAATTAAGGTTGCCCAAGGCGCAAAGCCCGGTGAGGGGGGCCAGCTACCCGGTGGCAAGGTCAACGACTTGATTGCTCGGCTGCGTTACTCGGTGCCGGGGGTGACACTGATATCCCCGCCGCCCCACCACGACATTTACTCTATCGAGGATTTAGCGCAGCTTATTTTTGATTTGAAGCAAGTCAATCCTACGGCTTTGGTATCGGTGAAGTTGGTCTCAGAGCCAGGGGTGGGCACCATTGCAGCAGGCGTTGCTAAAGCCTATGCAGATCTCATTACGATTTCTGGTTATGACGGTGGTACCGCCGCGAGTCCGCTGACATCGATTCGTCATGCTGGGTCTCCTTGGGAGCTTGGGCTTGCTGAAGTGCACCAGACCCTTCGTGGCAACCGCCTTCGGGGTAAAATTCGAGTTCAGGCCGATGGTGGTATGAAGACCGGTCTCGATGTGGTTAAAGCCGCTATCCTCGGGGCAGAGAGTTTTGGTTTTGGCACAGCGCCCATGGTTGCAATGGGCTGTAAGTATTTACGCATCTGCCATCTCAATAACTGCGCTACCGGTGTTGCTACACAAAATGCGGTGCTGCGTGAAGAGCACTTTAATGGCGATGCGGAACGAGTCATTAACTTTTTTAATTTTGTTGCTCGAGAAACCAGGGAGTGGCTGGCAAAGCTGGGAGTTTGTCGACTCGAGGATTTGATTGGGCGCACTGACTTATTGAAGCGTTTGCCTGGGAAAACTGATAAGCAGGCTCGATTAGATCTAGGTCCCATTGTCTGGGTAGATCCTGATGCAGCGGATCAACC
>JAQWYY010000008.1 GCA_029253705.1 Luminiphilus sp.
AATACAGGCCCCCGCTCACTTGCAGACGCATACCTGCAATTGCTCCATATGCGACATTTATAACTACCAACATTTGATCGTCCCCAAGCAACGCTTTCAGCTGCTAACGAACACAGACAACCTTAGCGAATACCGGTTTGGTTCGGGTCAAGCAAAGCACTATTTTTGCAAAGCCTGCGGCGTGAAATCATTTTACATACCGAGGTCAAATCCTGACGGCGTCAGCGTTCATGCGCGCTGCCTCAATCCAGCATCTGTTTTATCGATTACGGACTCACCCTTTGACGGACAAAACTGGGAGAAAAATGCCGCCTCTCTCGCACACCTGTCAAAAGTATGACGACGCTCAATTTTTGGCAAACAACGCCTATGAACGAGCTCTCGACTCAACAGTGGGAATCTTTATGCGATGGCTGTGGCAAATGCTGCCTCAACAAACTTGAGGATGAGGACACCGGAGAAATTTATTACACCAGCGTTGCCTGCCAGTTACTTGATCACTCTTCGGGCAGATGCAGCGACTACAAAAATCGATTAGCACGGGTTCCTGACTGCCTAGATTTACGTCAAACGGACCCGGAGTCCTATCATTGGCTGCCCGCGACCTGCGCCTATCGGCTACTTGCTGAGGGTGAAGATCTACCCGAATGGCATCACTTAAAAAGCGCAGATCCCATGCAAGTGCACCGAGCAACCTGCACCGTAAAACACCGAGTCATTTGTGAGACCACTATCGACCCCGAGCAGCTCGAGGACCACATCATCGCTTGGACTGACCGCTAGGTTGTTGAACACACAAAGTAAACTCACGTCGACAACTATCTCCGTCTAACATAAGGAAGCTATCGCCTCACTATGCAGAGCCAAGATCAGGAAGTTTTTGAAAAACTCGTTGAGTGGCTTCAAAACCGCAGCGCTCCGTATTTGTGCACTATCGTAAAGGCTATAGGGTCATCACCTAGGCCGGTAGGTTCGATGCTAGGGAGCTGCGGCGAACACAGTATTGGCACGCTATCGGGAGGCTGCGTCGAAGAGGACCTGCTCGACAAACTGCGCACAAATGCTATTGATGCCTCGACCCCGCAACTCATCGAATACGGGGTTTCAGCAGAGGAAAATGAGCGCTTAGGACTGCCCTGCGGAGGACGGCTACATATTTTAGTGCAGCAGCTCTTCCCCGCTAGCGCAGATTGGGTAATAGACGTAGTCACCGCACTGCGAGCACGGAACTCTATGGTCAGAACTACCGACCTAAAAACCGGCGTTACTCGCGCAGAGATAACAGAAGATTATATCCCCCTAAGCCTGACACAAAATTCATTGAAGCAAGGGCTAGGTCCCAAAATGCAAATGCTGCTGGTAGGCGCAGGACAACTCGCTCAGGTTTTGGCCCAGTTGGCACTAGCTATGGATTACGAAGTGATTGTTACCGACACGCGGGAAGACGTAATTGCTCAGTGGCAAGGACCCGACATAGAACTGTTGCATGGCCTTCCCGACGACATCATTGCGCGCCGCAGCAGCGACCCAAAAAATGTCATTGTCACGCTTACCCATGATCCCCGCATTGATGATATGGCACTTCTCGAGGCTCTGGAAACTCCCGCCTGGTACGTCGGTGCGTTGGGTTCAATCAGAACAACTCGCGCCCGGCTAGAACGGCTTGCAGCACTGGGAATCACTGAGACGCAACTGCAGCGGCTCCACGCCCCCGTAGGCCTAGATATTGGTAGTAAAACGCCTTGGGAAATTGCGGTAGCCATCATGGCAGAGATAACCCAGCTGCGCCGCAAGCACTTACCTCAGCGCTGAAATAAAACTCGTCAATGAGCAGCGACTTGGTAGCATCAAACTACTTGAGAATGTAATGCCTGTAGATGCCTGATAAGTTTGTTTAAGCGCAGACCCTCTCGGTCAATCAAGGTTGACGTGGCCTCAAAAAGCGCTCTAATGTTTTCAGGAGTAGTATCGTCGAGCTCATCCGTTGCGTTTTCGAGGGTGATTTGAAAGCGTTGATAGCGCTCACCCAAGAACAGCCTCATCTGATAATCCGCGGCCTTTGACATACCATCAAATACGCAATCGAGTACCGGCAGCATCCAGCCAATCTTGCCCCAGTTTGCTGCTTGCTTCCCTGATATAGGCTGAGCAAACTCACCCGTACCCAGAGATATGACCGTAATCTTATCCCCCGGGAACAACCTCAACGCCTCAGCATAAGCAGATACAACAGGAGAGTTTACGAATACTGCACCATCAATGAGCGAAGTCGATTTCCCAGCTACGTCCAACTGCGCGGGCTCAAAAAAGGTCGGGGCGGCCGATGTGGCTCTCGCCGCTGACTTGCACAGAACTTGCGCATGTTCGGGCTTAAAGCTTTTAAAAAAAGTCGTTGATCTCGCCTCGAGGTCATAGGCCGTAACAATCGTTGGGCAGCGGCAATCACCCAAAACATTGCTATCAAAATACTCTGTGAGTGCTGCTTCAAGCGGGCTAGCAGAATAGCTCTCATCAAAAATTCCCATCGCCGATCGAAACTGGCGCCACAGACTTTTGCCAAAAATTTGTGCCCCCCGATTCGCATAGAGGTCAGCCAAGTCGCGAGCACTGAAGCGGCTATTCTCCGGCTTCTCTTTGTCAGGTTGCGCCAATCCCAGCGCTAGAATGCCACCCGTGGAGGTACCCACCATTAGGTCAAAGAGATCGGCAGCTCGATGCCCCGTCGCTGTCTCTAAATGGTCAAGTACCATCGCAGGGATAATCCCACGGATACCCCCGCCATCGATTGATAGAACGGTCCTATCACGGGACATCGCTAGCTCCCCTTATGTCAGCGAACCGCCTTTCTCAGCTAACCGCCTAAGTACTCCCTTTTCGGAAGAGATTAACCCCTAGTAAAGATAATCCTTGGCTTTGTATTCATCATGGCAGGCTTTGCAGGTTTTACCTGTGGCGCCAAACTGCGCTTGAGTCGCCGCGCGATCACCCTGAGCCGCCACGTCAGACAGTTTCGCGGCCTCACGTCGAAAATCAGCCAACTTAGAATTGAAATCCTCACTGTTAAGCCAAATTTCCGGTTTAGCACGCGTCTTACCCGTGTCGGAACCCGGTGCGAAACCACGCTCTACTTGGTACCCGGATACACCAGCCAAATCGTTAGCCCAGGCCTGAAAAGTTTCGTCATTCCACTCAATTTTTCCTTTTACCATGTCCGCCATAGGCCCAAAGGTCATGCCCACCAGCGCGAAATAAGATTGACGAAGCGACTGCAGCGGCTCTGCCTTTTCTATGTGAGCAACCGTAGGAATAGCCACGGTAATAGTGATGGCCACAATGGCGAGACGGTTTAATAATTTCATGGTCGATTCCTCTAAAAGTATCTATCAATTCACTGGGTACTATTTGCCGTGTATATCATGACCTGCTGCAGCCAGACCCGCAAACAGTTTGCCACGGCAATACCTATTAAAGCGTACTGTTGAAGGCGCCGCCGTCCAACAAAATATTTTGTCCCACCATGAACCCCACATGCTCAGAACACATAAAGACACATGTGGCACCAAACTCTGCAGAAGTTCCATACCTGCCAGCAGGGATAGTCGCACAACGACGTGCTGCAACAGCCTCTTTTGTTTCTCCCGTCATGTTCGCCTCATAGGTATCGAGCCCTATGGTTCGATCGGTGGCGTGCAGACCAGGCAATAAGTTATTGATAGTGACTCCCTGATGGACAACGTCCCTGGCGATACCGGCAACAAAACCCGTGAGCGCTGCCCTAGCAGTATTAGACAACCCCAGCACCCCTATCGGCTGCTTAACCGAAACACTTGTGATGTTCACGACCCGTCCCCAGCCACGATCGCACATTCCCGGTACAGCGGCTTGCATAAGGGCTATTGCTGCATAGGCATTGGCATCAAAGGCGGCAATAAAGGCGTCGCGATCCCACTCGCGCCAGTTTCCCGGTGGCGGGCCCCCAGCGTTGTTGATCAAAATATCCAAGTCGCCGCTTACGGCTAGAATTTTTTCCCGTCCGCTCGATGTCGTCACATCTGCCGCTACCGTTACTACTTCAACGCCATGCGCATCCCGAATTGCTGTGGCCGTAGCTTCCAGGACATCACTACTTCGAGCATTGAGTACCAGATGCACACCCTCGGCTGCTAATGCTTCAGCGCAACCTCTACCAAGCCCCTTCGATCCAGCGCAGATTAGAGCCCGCCGGCCTTTTATTCCCATATTCAAGCTAATCTACTCCAATTGAACCACCGCTGTTGTCCACACGTACCAAGCGCTACTACATTTCAAGGGTACAGTAACTGTAGTCTGCCGTGTCATTGTTGTTTTAGCTTCGCTCAGTACTTAACATGTCGATTGACATGCATTGGTCTTTCGAGGGGCTCGGATAAAGCCTTGTCGGTAGCGCCTCTGACACCGCATTAAAGGCTGCAACGTTTGCGCACATGCAGCCAAACACCGGGCCTAATTGGCTTCGCTTTATACTACAAGGATGTTTAATAGTGATTACCTTCTCTCTCAATGGCGACCCAGTAAGCTTTAAGGGCGATCCGAATACACCCTTACTTTGGGTCATTCGCGATGACTTTAAACTCAAGGGTTCTAAATTTGGCTGTGGGGCGGGTTTATGTGGCGCCTGCACCATGCATCTAGACGGAACGGCTATTAAAACCTGTGTCCTCCCCGTGGTCGCCGCGGCGAACAAAAGGGTAACGACGATAGAAGGGTTGGGCAGTGCAGAGGCGCTGCACCCTCTGCAAGCCGCCTGGGTAAAACATAACGTACCGCAATGCGGCTACTGCCAAAGCGGACAAATTATGGCTGCAGCGGCGCTGATAGCTGACAAACCGGATGCATCCAGTGACGACATAGACCAAGCTATGTCAGGCAATATTTGCCGCTGTGGCTGCTATCCCAGAATTAAGGCCGCTATCGTATCAGTGGCAGATAGCTCTCAAAGCTATGATGCCACCGTTGTGGAGGCGAACTCATGAGCGGTCAAAGCCTAAGCAGAAGACACTTTTTAAAAACTTCTGGCGTGGTCGGGGGCGGCATTGTCGTCGCGGTTGCCCTACCGGGCTGCGCATTTAATGGCCCACACCCAATTGAGGTTACCGACGCTGGCTTTGTTCCCAACGCGTTCCTGCAAATTGCCCCCGACAATAAAGTCACCTTTTATTGTCCCAGCGATGAAATGGGACAGGGCATCCGAACTGGTCTAGCAACGATTATCGGTGAGGAGCTTGACGTTGATCCCACCAGCATGCTGGTAAAGGCCGCAGGATCCCACGAAGACTACAACAACCCTGAGTTTCGTGTTCAAGGAACCGGGGGCTCTAATGCCGTTCGTGTTTTTTACGAGCCTCTCAGGCAAGTCGGTGCCGACACCCGAGCACTGTTACTCAATGCGGCCGCTCTAGACCTTGGAATACCCTCGGAGCAACTGCTCACCGACGACGGATTTATTGTTGCCGTTGACCGACGCTACCCCTACGGTGATTTTGTCGACACCGCTTCATCGCTAGAAATGCCTGTCGCGACTTCACTAAAAGCGCCCTCTAACTTTCAATACATTGGTGCAGACACTCCAAGAGTCGATGCTCTGGCGAAGGCCACTGGTACAGCAAGCTTTGGGATTGATACCGACCTTCCCGGCATGGTCTACGCCGTCGTGGTTCGCCCCCCGGTGGCAGGATCTAAAGCGCTGAAGTTTAATGACAGCGCCGCTAGAGTAGCCTCGGGAGTACTGGACATAGTGCCGGTGTCTAGCGGAATTGCTGTGGTGGCCGAACGCTATTGGCAGGCCAATCAGGCTGCCAAAAAGCTCGCAGTTGATTGGGGAGAAAGCCCGCTTTCAAGCGTGACGTCAGCGCAGGTGCGACAAGATCTATCAGCGGCGCTCGAGGCCAACGACGATACTGAATCGGCCCATGTGGGAGATCCAGAAAAAGCCTTTGCCGAGGCCGACGGGGTTTTGGAAACTAACTATTACGCCCCGTTTCTAGCTCATGCACCCATGGAGCCGCTAAACGCGACCCTACGAATCACTGAAACCGGTGCCGACCTGTGGACCGGTGTGCAATTTGTTGGGGCGGCTCAAGGCGTTTTGGAACGCCTGACAGGTCTGCCCAGAGGCGACATTAAAATACACAATCAGTTTTTAGGCGGCGGGTTTGGTCGCCGTGCCACGCTGTCACACATTGTCGAAGTGGCTGAGATTGCTATGAGCATTGATAAGCCCGTGCAACTGCTGTGGTCTCGGGAAGATGACTTGCGACATGGCTTCTACAGACCCGCGGCGATGATGAAAATAAAAGCAGCAGCAGATAATGAGGGCCGTATTACTGCGTGGCAGGCCCGCCGCTCTGGGGCCAATATCACCGCACAAACCATGAAGAATGCCCTACCCGGTGTGCTACCTAGCCTACCCACAGGCCTACTTAACGGCCTTGTAGGCGCCATGGATTATGTCTTTGACAATTGGACAGTAGACGCCTCTAGTGTCGAAGGACTTCATGAAACCTATTCGCTGCCCAGCTACAGAGTCTCCCACGCATCAGTGGATCACGGATTGCCCACTACCTTTTGGCGTTCGGTGGGACACTCCTACACCAGCTTTGCCGTGGAATCGATGATGGACGAGCTCGCAGAGGCGAGGCAGATAGATCCTGTAGCGCTGCGCCTGAAAAATTTAGAAGACAAGCCTCGGATGCAAAATGTAGTGGCCCAGGCGGGCAGGCTAATGGCGGCTATGACCGTACCG
>JAQWYY010000009.1 GCA_029253705.1 Luminiphilus sp.
CTCTACCAACTGAGCTACAGCCACCATAGAAATGGTCGGAGAGGAGGGATTCGAACCCCCGACATCCTGCTCCCAAAGCAGGCGCGCTACCAGGCTGCGCTACACTCCGACGTCGTATCGATCATCAAGAATACACTACCCCCAGCTGACTGGAAGGGTCCCGATGAATGACCAACGGCGCGAAGGATACTGATTTGACCGAAGGCGGTCAATTCGCGACTTACATCCTTGTTATTACCGGGGTTTTTCTGGGAGACTTGCCCACGTTTTGGACACTCGTGTAATGGGGCAGAAAATGACCGCAGTCGTACTAGATGGCAAGCATGTTGCAAAATTAACTGAAGAAGCGCTCCGTATTCGCGTGGAAGGCCTCAAGGAGCGATCGGGGGGGCGAATTCCCGTGCTGGCTACCGTCTTAGTGGGGGATGACCCCGCTTCTGCGACCTATGTAAAGATGAAAGGCAATGCCTGCCGTCGCATTGGCATGGAATCCATGGCCATAGAACTGCCGTCGACATTAAAAACCAATGAGTTACTGCGAGAGCTAGAGGTTCTTAACAACAACCCCGACGTTCACGGAATTCTGTTGCAGCATCCTGTTCCCAGTCAAATCGACGAACGCGCCGCCTTCGATATGATTGACTTGGCAAAAGATGTCGATGGCGTTACCTGTCTGGGCTTTGGCCGAATGGCCATGGGCGAAGACGCCTACGGTTGTGCAACGCCTCAAGGCATTATGCGCTTGCTCGGCCATTACGAAATACCACTCGAGGGCAAGCATGCTGTCGTCGTGGGTCGCAGCCCTATATTGGGTAAGCCCATGGCCATGATGCTGTTGCAGGCGAATGCTACAGTCACCATTTGCCACTCACGCACGCAAAATCTCGCCGATCACATTCGCCAGGCCGATATCATCGTAGGTGCTGTGGGAAGACCAGAATTCATAAGAGCTGATTGGGTGAAAGATGGCGCTGTCGTCGTCGATGCTGGCTATCACCCCGGTGGTGTTGGCGATATCGAATTGAACCCACTGTTGGATCGGGTCGCTGCATACACCCCTGTACCTGGTGGCGTAGGCCCAATGACCATAAACACGCTTATCCAGCAGACCGTCCTCTCCGGCGAAAAAGCGCTGGGCTAACCCCCTAACGCGCAACTCTCACAACGCCTCTCCTGTCGTCATGTCTAATGTCTAAGGACAGCAGCCAAGACAGGCGCACCAATATGTCATTCTCGGTAGCGGCGTGTTTTTATGGAGACTTATGCCGCATCCGCCGAGGTTAATTAGGTCTCCCTTCCCCTAAGATCTTGCCAACCTCACTTGGGTCGAGCCATACACAAGAAAAACCGGAGTCAATCAAACTAGATCCAACTCTCACTGGCGACATGGCCACGATTGACCTAAGGTGGTCAAAAGCCTAAGAGAATCCACCATGCAGCCCCCTTCCCATTGGCCCAAACGTATTCACGTTGTGGGTCTGTCTTTCCTAGCCGTATTTATCTGCTACATCGACCGTGTAAACATTTCCGTCGCCATTATTCCTATGGCCGCCGACCTCGGTTGGGGTATGCAGCAGCAGGGGTTGGTGCTGTCTTCCTTTTTCATTGGCTACGTGCTTTTGCAAGTCGTCGGGGGGCGTTTAGCGGATCGCTATGGTGGTAAAGCAGTACTTGGTATGGGTGTCATTCTTTGGTCTTTGTTCACCATGCTGACTCCACCGGCCGCCGCATTGGGATTTACCGTTCTCATTCTTACCCGCATTGCGATGGGCATGGGTGAGGCGGTCACATTCCCCGCCATTTATAGTACTTTTTCAAAGTGGATTCCCTTGGCAGAACGCTCTCGAGCCATCGGATTAATTAACAGCGCAATACCTCTGGGCACCATATTCGCCTTGGTAACCACTCCGATTATTGTTCAAATATGGGGGTGGCAATGGGCGTTTTATTCCTTCGGCGCAACTGGCGTCGTGTGGTTCTTTTTTTGGCAACGGATGGTCACCTCTACACCCCAAGAACATGCCGGGGTTACAGCGGAAGAACTGGCCTTAATTGCAGAGGGCAGCGCGGCAGCAACAGACACCGAAAAACCCGCTGTCCCTTGGCATCACTTTTTAAAGTCGATGCCAGTCTGGGCTATTGTGGTGGCGCACTTTTGCAATAACTGGTCACTCTTTGTGCTGTTATCTTGGATGCCCACGTATATCAACAAAGGTCTAGGCGTTGATTATGCCTCTGTAGGACTCCTCGCAATTATCCCCTCGATAGGCTCCGTCTTTTTTCTCAATATCGCCGGCAATCTAGCCGATCGATTGATCAAAAATGGAATGGCTGTCGGAAAAGTCCGCAAGCTTATGCAGACTGTTGGTTTTGGTGGACTGACAGGCGCCTTACTTATTGTGGGGCACCTCGATACCGTTTGGATGGCCATCACGACGATGACGGTGGGCTCAGCGCTGGGGGCCTTCGTGACCGGCGGATTTGCCGTTAATCATATGGATGTCGCGCCGCGGCATGCCGGCACCCTAATGGGCATTACCAATACGGCAGGGGCAGTCCCCGGCATTATTGGCGTCTTTGTCACAGGTTTAATTTTAGAGATCACAGGATCTTGGGTCATCGTTTTCTCCCTGGCGGGAGGCGTCACGCTGTTTGGCCTGATTTTCTACCTGGCGTTTTCCAGCGGCAAAAAACTATTTGATTAACACAGCCGCTGCCGGACGCTGTGATAAACGCAGCTTGCAGGCTCAAAAAAGGTCATACCACTATGACGTGATCAGGTGCGGCGCCACGTCGTTCCCTCAGGGCCGTCCTCAAGCTCAATTCCCGCCGCTTGCAACTCGTCACGAACCGCGTCTGCTGCGGCAAAATCTCTACGAAGCCTAGCCTCAATCCGAGCCGCAAGGCGCTGCTCAATTTCTTCTGATGTCAGACCGGTGTTGGAGGCAGACTGGGTGAACCATTGTTCTGGATCATTACCTAGCAACCCCATGATGCGCCCCATAGCTAAAAGCTCGCCTTTACGAGTAGCTGCCACCTCCGCGTCTGCCTTGTTTAAGGCTTTACAGGTTGAGTGCAGCGCAGCAATTGCTTTCGGGGTATTCAGATCATCCAACAGCGCGGTGAATACAGCCGTATCCTCAGGGCAGATATCCTTAGCTTCAATATCAGCCGCATTCCTCAGCGCTTGATAAAAGCTGTTAAGGGCAATTTTGGCATTATCTAAGAGCTCTCCCGAAAAATTTAGCGGTGACCTGTAATGCGTGGAGAGCAAAGCAAATCGCAGTACCTCCCCCGGGTAAAGGGTCAGTAACTCACGAACAGTGCGGACATTCCCCAGTGATTTAGACATTTTTTCGCCGTCCATATCCACATAGGCGTTGTGCAACCAATACCGCACAAAGTCGCTTCCATAACCGCAACAGCTTTGCGCTCGCTCATTTTCATGATGTGGAAAAATAAGGTCACGCCCCCCCCCGTGAATATCAATAGCATCACCAAGGTGCGCACGAATCATGGCAGAGCATTCTAGGTGCCAACCTGGACGACCCCAACCCCAGGGGCTCTCCCAGCCTGGCTCCCCCTGCGCCGAGGGCTTCCAAAGCACAAAATCACCAGGACTTCGCTTATAGTCTGCGACCTCCACTCTCGCTCCGGCAAGCATATCGTCAAGATTGCGGCCACTCAGCGCTCCATAACTGGGCATGGAAGTCACGTCGAATAAAACGTGACCGTCAGCCGGATAGGCGTGCCCGCGCTCAACAAGCTGCGCTATTAAGTCCAGCATGGGGACAATATTTTCTGTGGCACGAGGCTCCAGGTCCGGAGAAAGGGTGTTTAGCTGAGCCATGTCTTCCCGATACTTGTCGGTGAATTCTTCGGTCACCACCTCGATACCTTCGTCACGTTCCCGAGCGGCAGCAATAATTTTGTCGTCGATATCCGTGATGTTGCGCGCGTAAACCACGGTTGGATACAAAGCCCGTAGCACTCGGTAAAGCATATCGAAGGTCACCACTGGACGGGCATTACCAATGTGCGCAAGGTTATAGACCGTGGGGCCACAGACATAGAGTGTTATTCTACTGGGGTCTCGAGGCTCAAAAATTTCTTTCTTGCCCGTGAGTGTATTCGTAAGACGCAACTCAGCCACGAGAATCACTCCACGTATCTCTAAGACCTATTGTCATATTGAACACAGGCTTTTCATGGGTGTGGTCATACCTATCAGCCACAAAATAACCCTCCCGTTCAAATTGATAAGCAGCTTCCTGTGCAGCCGTTGCCAGTGAAGGCTCAGCCACAGCGCGTTCAAGACGAACCAAAGACTTGGGATTAAGCACCGCCATCATGTCCTCTGCTTTGCCGGGATTTGGGTCAGTGAACAAACGATCGTAACAGCGAATTTCAACGTTAAGACCCTCCGTCGCCGACACCCAGTGAATAACGCCTTTGGCTTTGATGCCATCAGGAGGATCTTCCCCAAGCGAGCCCTCCACAACACGGGCGTATACGCGAGAAACCTCCCCTGCGCTATCGTGATCACAGCGATCGGCTTCGATGACATAACCGCCCCGCAGCCTGACGCGTTTGCCTATCACAAGTCGCTTGTATTTCTTATTGGCTTCCTCACGGAAATCTGCGGCGTCTATGTATAACTCGGAGGTGAACGGCACAAATCTGGTACCCATAGAGTCATCTCCCGGGTGATTCGCTACCGTCAAAATTTCGGGTTCCATTCGATTGGTAATGGTTAAGGGAAGCGGGTTGAGAACCGCCATGGCTCTTGGAGCCTCTACGTTTAATTGGTTTCTTACCGCACTTTCCAGCATCGCAACATCAACAATACTGTCAGAGCGTGAGGTTCCCACTTCCTCGCAAAAATGCCGGATTGCGGCAGGGGGATAACCCCGCCGCCGTAAACCCGCGAGCGTTGGCATTCTTGGGTCGTCCCAGCCCGCAACCGCCTCGGAGTCGACCAGTTGCTTGAGCTTTCGCTTGCTGGTCATTGTGTAGCTAGTGTTGAGTCGGGCAAACTCAAACTGTCGGGGGCGTGTGGGAACAGGCAAATGCTCGATGAACCAATCGTAAAGCGGCCGGTGATCTTCAAATTCCAGCGTGCAGATTGAGTGCGTCACCCCTTCAATGGCGTCTTCTTGTCCATGTGCGAAATCGTAGGTTGGGTAAATTGGCCAAGCATCTCCGGTTTGATGATGGTGGGCCTTGCGAATTCGGTACAAAATGGGATCTCTTAAATTAATATTCGGCGAGGCCATATCGATTTTCGCGCGCAGGACACGGCTGCCATCGGGATACTCTCCCGCTCGCATCCGCTCAAATAAGTCACGATTGACCTCTTTATCGCGCGTTCTATGAGGGCTGTCTCGACCAGCCTCAGTCAAACTACCGCGATACTCACGGGCCTCATCAGCTGATAAATCACAGACATAAGCCAAGCCTTCGTCAATAAGGTACAACGCCCAGTCATACAGTTGCTGAAAATACGCCGAGGCGTAGCGGACCTCACCGCTCCATTGATAACCCAACCAACGCACATCTTCTTGGATTGCGTCGATAAAAATCTGACTTTCCTTTTCGGGGTTTGTGTCATCAAAACGCAAGTGGCATTGACCCCCAAACTGTTTTGCAAGCTCAAAGTTGACGGTGATCGACTTCGCATGGCCCAAGTGAAGGAAGCCATTGGGCTCAGGGGGAAAGCGGGTTACCAGCTGACGAGTCCCTCCTGCATCGAGATCGGACTGAATCTGGGTCTTTAGAAAGTTACTTCGGGCGTCGGTACTCATGGGTGGCCTCTAAATGGACGGCGCATGATACCAAGGCCCGGCGCATATCGCAGAAGATTTTGCGGCTTTGGGCGCAGTAACGTGAAATTTCAAGGCTATTTTCTGTGGCCAGTCTGTCACAGGCCGTAAATTAGCAAGCGCTAACGTGTCGCACCTGTGATCTAAACCGTGTAGCATGCGCGCCTTCGATATACCGGCCCGGAGTCACCATGTCAGACACAGTCATTGAAATGAAAACCACTTTTGGCGTCATCACTCTAGAACTTGATGCCGAGAAAGCGCCAAAAACGGTTGAAAACTTTGTTCGCTATGCGACCGAAGGGTTCTACGATGGCACAATTTTCCACCGGGTGATTGATAACTTCATGATTCAGGGCGGCGGATTTGATGCCGACATGCAGCAAAAAGAAACTGCGGAACCCGTCGAAAACGAAGCCGACAATGGTCTCAAAAATGATCGTGGCACCATCGCCATGGCGCGCACAATGGATCCCCATTCAGCCACAGCACAGTTTTTCTTAAACGTAAAAGATAACGACTTCCTGAATCACAGCGGTAAAAACATGCAGGGCTGGGGTTACACTGTGTTTGGCAAAGTCACCGCTGGCGATGATGTGCTGGATAAAATCCGGACAGTAGAAACTGGTAACAAGTCGGGCCATCAAGACGTTCCCAAGGACAGCATTGTGATCGAATCCGTTACGGTCACCGCCGCCTGAGCCATGGCTACCACGCTGTTTATCAGCGACCTTCACCTCAGCGACGAGACGCCGGAAATTGAGGCGGCGCTATACGCACTGCTCGACCGAGAGCAGGGAATGGAACGCCTCTTTATTCTCGGTGACTTCTTTGAATACTGGATTGGTGATGACGACGACACCCCACTCCACCAAAGGGTCATCGCCAGATTAAGGGCCGTGAGCGATTCGGGATCCGCCGTGTTCGTTGTCAGGGGCAACCGTGACCTCGCCTTGGGCAATGTATTTGCAGAACAAATCGGCGGGGAATTGCTGGGGGACACCACCGTAATTGACGTCAACGGCAAACCCACGCTGATTCTCCATGGCGACACGCTGTGTACCGATGACGTTGAGTATCAAAAAATGCGTACAATCCTGCACGACCCCGCGTGGCAGGCCGAGATGTTACAGCGCCCTTTGGCCCAGCGACGTGAGTTTGCTCAAGGGCTGCGCGCAGCCAGCAAAGCAAAAGCTGAAAACGACCCTGACAACATTATCGATGCTAACGATCATGCCATTGAGGCAGCGTTCATGGAGCACGACGTAGGACTGATGATTCACGGCCACACCCATCGGCCTAAGCGCCACAGGACCAACGCTGGAGATCGCCTAGTGCTTGGCGACTGGTCCAGCAGCGAAAGCTGGATTATCCGGGCTGATGGTAATGATTGTCACCTGGAGCACTACAGCTACTGACCCAACCACCTTGACGATCTCGCGCCCCCAGCTAAGCCGCAATAGGTACTCCGCTATGAAAGCGGAGCTCTTGATCTTCGCCTTCAATCAGCTCTTTTTCGCAGCTGCGAAACACACCTAAACGCTCTTCAACTTCATCACTGCTGGCGATTGACTTTGCCAAAGTGAGATAGTCTAAAAAGTGTCGTGACTCGCTTTTTAGCAATGAAAAATAAAATTTCGACAACTCGGCATCGAGATGAGGTGCCAAGGCAGCAAACCGCTCACAAGATCTAGCTTCGATCAGCGCACCCAAAAGTAACGTATCAACCAGTCGACCCGGGTCTCGCTTTCTCACAAGTGCGTGCAGGCTTCCGGCGTAGCGTGAAGCGCTCACAAAACTGTAGGCTATGTGACGCTTCCTCATAAGCCCTAGAACTTGCTCAAAATGGCGCAATTCCTCCCTCGCTAAGCGCGACATTTTATTCATGAGCTCAGGCTGATCCGTGTGTCGATGCAGTAAGCTCATCGCCGTTGCGGCCGCTTTTTTTTCACAATTAGCGTGATCGATTAATAGCAGCGACTGCTCTTTTAAGGCAGCGTTAATCCAGCCTTCTGGAGTGGAACACGGCAGAAACGCAAGTAAAGGTGCTAAATCTGGTGATGCGGTCAAGGGTTCATCCACTTTCAAATAAATCGGGTGTGGCAAGGTAACGCTGGTGATGGGCATCAGACAAGGACCAAAACTCCTGATCGACCAACTCCCTCAGCGCAGTCAACGTACTGTCGCGCCAAGCCAGATGCACCGAGAACCCGAAGGTTTCAGGCTCTTGAATTTGGCTCGCGCCAGCCTTCAGTAAAGCAAATAAACCACAGTACTGGTCGTGGGCAGGGTTGAAGCGAATCTGCTGGGTTTGCAATTGCCAGCGCAGTAGACCCGGATCAGTGACCACAAACTTGTTTTGCATGCAGAGACTCAAAAAATTCGCCAGTCGCTCGTCGACGATCGCTTTTTCCACCTCGGTAT
Organism: Luminiphilus sp.; assembly: GCA_029253705.1. Classification (GTDB taxonomy): domain Bacteria; phylum Pseudomonadota; class Gammaproteobacteria; order Pseudomonadales; family Halieaceae; genus Luminiphilus. Next base: position 8,247 of record JAQWYY010000009.1, read on the forward strand.
AAGCGTTCCAATCAATGACCTCATGGCTGAATCGTTTACAGCCTCGGCAAACTGCGTCGCCGATGCCAGTGGAACATACCCCAATACAAGGTGTTCTCACTCTTGGGGTGCCAGAAATTGAAGATTTTGGGGTTGAAGAACGCGTCATACCTGAAGTCTAGGGTATGGATTGCATGAATGCACAGGATCATCACTTACGAATGTCATGATTTCCGGTCACAAGCTATACTACCTCCCGAAAATCATCTCACGCCCAAAGGAGTACAATCGTGCTGGAAGCCTATCGCGCCCATGTTGAAGAGCGCGCCCAACAAAATATCCCCGCAAAACCGCTCAGCGCAAGCCAAGTTGCCG
>JAQWYY010000113.1 GCA_029253705.1 Luminiphilus sp.
GCGAGCGAGATTTCCGGTATGGTGGCTGAGTTCGGGTTCGACTATCTCGATGCGCCTGTACAACGTGTTACGGCGCCCCACACTCCGGTTCCCGCAACACCTTGTCTGGAAAAGGAATACGTCCCAAGTGTTGCCGATATCGTTAGTGCGGCAAAGAAGGCGTTGGCGTACTAACCCGATAAAACTTTTCTAACAGAGGGGATCCAGCAATGAAAGTTCTGACGAGATGGTTGGTGGCCATGACACTCTGCGGTATGGCTTCGGTGAGTTATGCCGTCGGAGTTATTGAAAATAGCTCAGCTGCCAGTGAGTCGCTCACAGAAGCGGCGTCGGGCGCTAGCTTATTCCAAAATAATTGCCTGCATTGTCATAACGGTTCAGTTCCTAAAGCCCCTCACGCTATAAGTTTCAACATGATGTCCACTGCCAGTATTGTCACTGCAATATCAGAGGGGGTGATGCGTCAGCAGGCCGCGCATTTGTCGCAAGAGGAGCGAGTTCAAATTGCACGGTATCTTAGCGAGTCGGTGGATACGGCCACCCAAGAGGTTAGGGCGTGTGATAAAGATTTTACGCCGGTTCTGGCAGAGATCGACCCGGGATGGAGTGGTTGGGGTGGTGGTATTAGAAACCAGCGCTTTCAAGATGCCGATTCAGCGGGTCTTAGCCTGAACACGGTAGGTGAGTTAGAGCTCAAATGGGCTTTCGCCTACCCGGGTGCCACCCGGGCACGTTCCCAGCCACTAGTCCATGGCAACACGGTTTTTGTGGGTTCTCAAAAGGGTACGGTCTATGCGTTGGATCTAACCAGCGGCTGTGCCCACTGGCAGTACGAGGCCGGGGCTGAGGTTCGTAATGGCATCACGGTAGCGATGTTGGAAAATCAATCAGCCCCGGTGCTATTTTTTGGGGATTTTAAAGCGCGGGTCCATGCGATTTCCGCGCGAACTGGTGCTGCTCTCTGGCACAAATCGGTAGGGACCCATGCTGACGCTACGATTACGGGATCTGTTAAATATCATGAGCAGCGTCTTTATGTGCCCATCTCATCCTCTGAGTGGGCAACAGCGGCCGACCCTGGTTATCCCTGCTGTACATTCCGCGGTAGTGTTGCTGCCCTAGATGCAAATGATGGCAGCTTGTTTTGGAACAGTTTTGTCATCCCTACTGCACCAAAAGAAACTGGAGAAACTAATCCGGCGGGTGCGAAGCGGATGGCACCCGCGGGTGCGCCCGTTTGGAATTCACCGACAATTGATGCCGAGCGCGGGCTGCTTTATGTCGGTACCGGTGAGGGATATACCTCTCCGGCCGTAACGACGAGCGATGCTGTTGTTGCGATGCGTTTAGATGACGGCGGTATTGTTTGGTCCCAGCAACTCCTGGCGGGTGATGCCTGGAATATGGCCTGCTTTATTGGTGGCGGTGGCAACTGTCCTGAAGAGAATGGTCCGGACTTAGACATTGGTGCCGCCACAATCCTTTGGCGGGGGGATACACGTGATTTGCTGTTTGTCGGGCAAAAAAGCGGTGATGTCTACGCCCTCGATCCTAATGCGGGCGGGCAAACTGTTTGGCATAAAAAGTTGGGTCGAGGGGGATATGCTGGTGGTGTCCACTGGGGTATGACGGCAAATCAAGATGCGCTGTTTGTCCCTATCGCAGACACCCATTTCCCAGGCCTTCCAAATGACCCAGCTTTTCCGGGTTTACATGCACTTGATCCCTTGACAGGGACGGTTCGCTGGTACGCCCCAGCACTGGATGAGTGCCCAGAAAATAAGAAGCCAGCTTGCGACCCAGGGCTGTCTGCTGCGGCAACGAGCTCGAATCAATTGATATTTACAGGGGGGTTCGATGGTCTTTTACGCGCCTATAACGCAACCTCGGGTGAGGTTCTCTGGAAATATAATTCTCTGGGGGAGTTTGACACCGTATCGGGAGAGCTGGGTCGCGGTGGGTCCATTGAATCAGACGGCCCGGTTGTTGCTAACGGGCACCTGTTGGTAAATTCGGGTTATCAGTTTGGCAGTCGTATGCCCGGCAACGTTTTATTGGTTTTCGGTCTAAAGTCCACCGAAGTTGCTGAGGTGTTAGCGAGTGAGTAAGCAGTTTGAAGCAGTAACAATCCCAAAATGGGGCATTGAGATGACCCATGGCAGGATTGTCGCTTGGCGCTATAGCGAAGGCGAGCAGATAGCCGCGGGAGCCGAGCTTGTAGACATTGAAACCGATAAAATTGTTAACAGCTTTGAAGCCCGAGTTGCGGGATCTTTGGTGAAAATTCTAGTACCTGAGGGCGAAGAATTACCCGTGGGGACGCTGATTGGTGTGCTCGCAATGACTGACTTTCAGCCCGCAGAGCTGGAGGCATTTATCGCCAAGCAG
>JAQWYY010000051.1 GCA_029253705.1 Luminiphilus sp.
TCATCCTCGGCGTCCGGTAATGGAATGCTCGACACTTCCAATTTGGGCAGCTTACCGTCCACAAGGTTCAATGTGAGAATGTCACAACGAAGAAGCACGTCTTTAGAACTCAACTCAAAAACGCTGTTAACAGCCTCATCGCGGTGGGTCAGTGCGAGAACGCGGCTGCTGTCCTGTCCATCGACCCAGCGCTTACCCCGCCCCCAATAATGGCCGTGGTGATTACTAACGATAAAAACGGTGCTCATGAGATACCTTGGTATTAGTGACGTTACAGAGATTGATTAACTGACTGATTCTTTGATCAAAAAATCTTTGGCCTCGTTAATTTTAGCGGCCAGATAGTCATTTCCACCACGATCGGGGTGTATTTTTTGAATTAGACTTCGATGGGACGATACAATATCGTCTCGGGTGGCATCTTCACTTAAGCCCAGCACAGCGAGAGCCTCGCTACGACTCATAGAGCTGGATGGGGCCTGCTGTTGTGTATCGCTAGCTTCGTCTTGCTGCCAGCCATTAGGAAAGCGCTGATCTAGGTAACTCAGCAAGAGTTGCTCGGAATCTGCATCCTGTTCCTGGCAGTAATTGAGCAAATTCTGCAGTTGCTCACGACTCATCTCTGCGAGGGTCCAGTCGGTATAAGGACCATCAAGAACCTCTCCATGCAGCTCACCGCTACTGTGGTCAAGGGTCATTTTAAGTAAGTCGGTTTTGACCTCCGAGTGCTGGCCAGTGGGTGCTGGAGTCTGGCGTAACCACTGCTGCAACAGTGGAAAAGCACGTATTAATAGCGGTAGCGTTTGACGTGCGGCGACCAATAAGCCAGTCAGCGCGGCACCAACCCAGTGCATTTTCCCCATTGCTGTCAGGACAATTGCAGCAAGGGCTGCTGCTCCGAGTATTAATTGAACATAGCCACCGCGGCGCTTGTGCGGCGGCATGGACTGTATTCGGCGTACAAGTAGTGCCAGGGCGATGACGATGGCAAGTAATAGAATGATTCTTGGCACGGTTCCGGGGTTTCCGTTTTAGTGGAGCTGCTCTGCGTTTACTTCGGCAACTGGGAAAGGAGCAGTCTATCACTCTCAGTGCCAGATTGAGTGAGCGCCTGACGACCTCCCGTTGCGTAACGAGCAACTGCTGCCAGTAATCGTTGCAGCATTACCGAAGTTTGCTCACCAAGAGCGGCATAGGCGCCACCGCTGATACGGGCCATTTCGGAAAAAATTCGAGCTGCTATCGGATCAGTGCCTTCTTGAAATGTAAAAATCGGTTGCACTTTAAGGCGGCATTGGCCAGCCAGATTCAGTAAAGCCTCGGATCGCTCCTCCACGGCATCGCCGATGAAAATTAGAGCCCTCACAGGAGTTACCGGGGTTCCTACTTCGAGGTAATGGTTGAGTAGACGCGCAATTTGCGTCGGGCCGCCCTCGCAGGTCACTCCATCCATGCGACTGCAGAGCTCTCTTCCTGAGGTTAACCAAGGGCTCGCGTTAAACTCATTAATACCCCGGTAATAGCACAGCTGAACAGCCAAATCGGATGCTCCGGCCGTAGCGTCGTACAACTCACGATGATGACGTCGCGCTGTTTGCCACGTGGCGTCTCGGCTGGCGGTGGCGTCAAGGGCAAAAACCAGCCTTGATTGTCGGCTGCTAATTGTTCGTATGGCTTTGGCCTTGCTGACGAAGGCGGCAACATCGGAAGTATAGGTTTTGGAGGTGAGATCTTTGCTGATGAGAGGGCATCTCTGTAGTGGGGGGGCCAAGTGTTGATGAGACATTGATCGGCGCCGATGGTCAAGTCCAACCCCGCTGAGTTTGACTCAGATTAGCCGTTGCTGCGGGTGTTAGCGCTTATGTCTGCAAAAAGACACGATGAACTGCGCGCACTCATGGATGCACAGCAATCCAGCGCCCCCCCGCAAGGGTCCTTCTCTATGAAATAGGCTTTGGAGGTTCGCCGACGGCAGCGGGGGTCTGTGTTTGTAGCATTGAGCGGAGATTCGCTACACTCAGGCCCTCCCATAAATCTATCAGAGAGCTTATGAGCCTTTTCGATATTCGCCGTAAACGCGCATTACCCAATGAAGAAACCGCTTTGGCCGGAAGATCGACACCGATGCCCGTGACTAACAGTCATGCGATAACAGGGCGTCCGATTTTGCCGCCGTTCCCCGGCCACCTCCAAAGCGCCATGTTCGGTATGGGATGTTTTTGGGGCGTCGAAAAAAAGTTTTGGCAGGCGCAGGGCGTTTACACGACCGCTGTGGGTTATGCCGCCGGCGTGACGCCAAACCCCACCTACAAGGAAGTGTGCTCTGGGCAGACCGGACACAACGAAGTGGTTTTGGTGGCCTTTGACCCTGAGCAAACAAATTACCAATCGCTATTGACGCTATTTTGGGAGGGCCACAATCCAACCCAAGGCATGCGTCAGGGAAATGACCTAGGTACTCAATACCGCAGTGGTATTTACGTATTCGATGAAGCTCAACGTGAAAGCGCAATTCATGCAAGGGACCAATACCAGTTGGAGCTAACCGCCGCTGGGTTTGGGGAAATTACAACTGAAATTTGCGATGCCCCCAGTTTTTATTACGCCGAAGATTACCACCAGCAATACTTGCACAAGAACCCTGCGGGCTATTGTGGTTTGGGTGGAACTGGTGTCACCTGTCCTGTTGGGACAGGGGTTTAAAAACGGACTGCCCATTTTTCTGGATTTTAGAGCTGGACACATCTGTTTACATCGAAGGTCGCGTTCAATGGGTCAGCGCAGCGCCCTGCCCAATATCGCTGGAACGGCTGTATCCACGCTCAGAATGCGCGGACCTAAACTTCTAGGTTGTGCGCCGGCTGAGCAGGCTAAATCAACTTCGTAGGGAATAAACCCGCCCTCGGGCCCGATCATGATCAACTGTGGATCGGTGAAGGCAGACTCCATGGAGGGATAATTTCCTGGGTGGAGGATAAATATGGGTTTGCCAATGGCTATTTCTTCGAGGTGGTCTTGAATAAAAGGCTTAAAACGTCGATGCAGTGTGACGCTGGGCAGTCGGGTGTCACCACTTCGTTCAAGACCTGTGAGCAGGGCCTGCTGGACTTTTTGTGGCTGTAGTAAGGGGCTTTGCCAAAAGCTTTTTTCAACGCGGTAGCTGTGCACAATGTGGAGGTCTTGAACACCGAACTCTGCACAACTTCGCAGAATTCGACGCAGCATTTTAGGGCGGGGCAGTGCTAGCACCACAGTTGTGGGGTGAGGGGGTAACGGATCCTCTAAGAATTTAACCTGCAGTTTTAGGCTCACTGCGTTAGCGTCGAGAACCCTTCCAATCCCTTTGCCTCCGTTAATGACACCAACTCTGACCTGATCACCCTCGGCGCACTTCAGCACAGACTGTAAATGCTCATAACGCCTGCCGGTGAGGGTAATAGTATGCTCAGGTGAGAGCTCGCCGGCCTCAAATAAGACAATGTTCACCGAGGACTCTCTAGGTCATCCATAGATCGTAGTCATCGGCAGCAGACACTTCACCTTCAACAAGATCACCGGGCTTTAAACCCGGAGGTGCTGTGAGATAGACCACGCCATCGATTTCTGGTGCATCGGCCATGCTGCGTCCGACGGCACGATCACCCTCAACTTCATCGACGAGCACCGTTTGTGTTGTGCCCACTTTTTTGGCTAGCTTGGCTGCACTGATGGTTTGTTGTTTTGCCATGAAGGCATCCCAGCGCTCTTGCTTCACGGCTTCAGATACGGGGTTGGGCAGTTCATTAGCGGTAGCGCCTTTGACAGGGGAATATTGAAAACAACCGGCTCGATCAATCTGAGCCTCATCGATAAAATCGAGAAGTTGCTGGAACTCAGCATCCGTCTCCCCCGGGTAACCGACGATAAAAGTAGAGCGTAACGTGATATCTGGGCAGACATCTCGCCAGCCCTTGATGCGCTCAAGCGTTTTTTCCGCGGCAGCCGGTCGTTTCATGCGCTGCAGTACCGTGGGGCTGCCGTGCTGAAGCGGGATATCAAGGTAAGGCAGGATTTTTCTCTCAGCCATTAGTGGAATTAGAGCGTCAACGTTGGGGTAGGGGTAAACATAATGCAGGCGTACCCAGATGCCGAATTCTCCCAGAGTCTTAGCAAGCGTTAGCAAATCCGATTTAAGGGGCCTGCCCTCCCAAAAATCTGTGCGGTACCTCAGGTCAACACCATAGGCACTGGTGTCTTGGGATATGACCAGCAACTCGCGGACACCCGCGTTAACCAAAGCCTCGGCTTCACGCATGATGTCACCAATAGGCCGACTCACCAGATCACCCCGCATGCTGGGAATAATGCAAAATTTGCAGCGGTGATTGCAGCCCTCTGAAATCTTCAAATATGCATAGTGCCTTGGGGTCAGCTTTATTCCTTGAGCGGGAATTAAGTCGTTCAAAGGATCTGGTTGGCGGGTCATCGGTATGACCTCATGTACCGCACCCACCACCTCTTCGTAGGCTGCGGGTCCGGAAATACCCAGAATATTGGGATGGAGTTCTTGAATGCGCTGAGCATCATCCCCTTTGCCCATGCAACCAGTGACAAGGACTCGGCCATTTTCCTGCACAGCCTCGCTTATCGCTTCGAGTGATTCAGCTTTGGCACTGTCGATAAATCCGCAGGTGTTTAC
>JAQWYY010000088.1 GCA_029253705.1 Luminiphilus sp.
ACAGGATTACCGAATCGGTCAAAGCCAGAAATCTGCAGGGTGGTGCAATCTCCGGGGTTGGTTGGTGTGATTGTGCATGGGCTCGTTTGCGCCGCCACATAAATTGAGAATCTACTGGCGACCGGAAGGCCAGAGGACACATTGAGGGTGTCTGACAACACGACCAAGTCCCCTAATGTGGCGGTTACTCTCACCGGTGTGGGTAAAGTACCCGAGTTCACAACGGCCACCGCGTTGCCAGCTGCATCGGTAGTCGCTGAGGCGGCATCCAGTGCAACACCGCCAAGGTCGGTTGACAGTGTAAAGCTGACGGTTTGTCCGGGCACCGCTGCACCGGTACTGTCCGTCACTTTAAAAGTTACCAGCGCTTGTTCAGATAAGCCGGTACCGCCACCAGATCCCTTTAGGGCTACTGTCTCTGGGGAGGCACTGACAAAAACCATTTTACTGGGGGGGGCAACAGTGGGGCCACTGGAGAACATGTAGACCGAAATGCTGTCTGTATAAGTGTTGCCATCGCTATCGGTCAGTGAGGCCGTCACGGTACCTGCGCCTGTCGTACCGTCACCCAGTAGAGTAAAGGCAGCTATTCCTGAACTGTTGGTCAGATCTAGCCCATTATTAGGTTCAATAACGCCCACAGTCGATGTAAGGGCGACCACTAGATTACCGACGGCACCCGAACTTCCGGTAACCTTTGCGGTAATGCCGACGCCAGACTCATCAAACTGAGTGCCCGATGCCTGCTGAATATCGACAGTATATTGGGGGGTGCCCTCGCTGGCGGTAACGTTAAGGCTATTTCTAAAACTGTTCCCCTCCTTCGAAGTGTAGCTGGCCGTAACGGTACCTGCACCGCTAACACCGTTGTATTGCAGCGTAAAAGTGGCGTTGCCTGACGCATCTGTAACGACCGAGCCATTGCTAGGAGATAGGCTGGAAATTTGGCTGGTCAGGGACACCAGTTCACCAGCTACGGTGGGGCCTGAGGCTGAACCCGAGCGCAAATTGACGGTAACAGTTATCGGGTTAGATGGCGTTAGCGAGCCAGCGCTGCGACTCAGGCTGAGCACATAAAGGCTATCTGCATCGGTTTGAGCTTCGATATTTTCAGTAAGCTGCAGATCTCCTTGGGCCGTTGTATAGGTGGCTGTCAGAGTGCCAGCGCCGACGGTGCCGTTGAACTCTAAGAGAAATTCGGCCACGCCACTGTTAGTTAGCGCAGACCCATTGGCTGGGGCTATAGTTCCCAAGTTCGAGGTCAAATTAATAATTTCATCATCAACGTCTTGGGTAACGCCCTCAAGATCGACGATCGAAACGCGAACGGTAAGCGGGCTGTCTTGTTTCAGTATGTTGTTGGCGTTGCCCTCAGCATCCAAAAGCACAATGGTCAAGGCGGTTTCTGATTCAGTCGAGACTGCCTCTAAAACAGCATTTTCAATTAATGAAACGTCGTCAGTAGCGAAACTTGCAGTTACCGTGCCCGCGCCCAAAGTGGTCCCTGCGCTTAAAGTAAATTCTGCAACTCCAGCCGAGTTTGTTAGGGTGCTGCCATTAGCTGGGTCGATAGTCGCGATATCGCTGGTTAAATTGATAATCCGAGATTCAACAGCCGTTGTATCCGATGTCGTTGTCAATGTTGCACGAGCCGTGACAGGTGACCCGATAGCGATTTCAGTAGCGGTATTTCCTGCTGCGTCGACAATCTCTAGGTTTAAGCTAAAACCACCAAGCGCTGAATCTGCGACTTTGGCCTCAATATTTTGTGATCGCGAAACAACCTCACCGGCGGTATCAGCATCAATCGTTGGTGGCTCAAAAGTGGTGGTAATGATTCCGGCCCCCAGATCGGTCTGGGCCTCGATCAAAAAAATTGCTTGCCCATTATCGTCCGTCAGTGCGGAGCCATTGGAAGGGTCTACCGTGCCAATTGAACTTTCCAGTGCAATAATTTCATTGCTTATCGGTGTCTTAATGAGCCCATCAACACTGTAGAGCGTGACGGTTACGGTTAAAGGGGCGGTGCTGGAAAAGCGTTGCGTAGCAATGCCTGAAGGGTCGGTAGTTGCGAGGTCTAAAAGGTAAGCTGGTGCACCTGCAGTCGCCTGAATGCTCAAGGATACGTCGACAGATTGCGCGGCTTCGGTATAACTGGCGGTTAGGGTACCTGCACCCTCGGTACCATCAAAATTAAGCTCAAAAACAGCGACACCGTCTCCATCAGTGAGCGCCGAGCCATTATCAGGGCTCACTGCGCCAACAGTGGCGCCAAGTTCGACAATGGCATTGGCTATCGGGTCGCCGTTGGTGCGCTGTAAGGTCACTTCTACGCTTAAGGGGTTGTTGCGCGCAAGTTGATTATCAACCTCGCCCGCAGCATTGGTCGTGGCAATAGCAATAACGGCATCAATTTGGTCGACGTTCTCGTTACCTAAAAAGCCACCGCCGCCTGTGCCGCCGCCGCCGCCGCAGGCCGCGATGGCTGTCCCTGCCAAGACCACACTGATAAACCGGATTGTTGTCCGTAACCACCGATTGAGCATTACACGTTCTCCCTGTAGAGCTTAAGTGCCGAGGCATTTGTAATAGTTAGAACTTTACCACGGCAGGCGTAAGGAAACAGCGCGGTTCCCCGTTGAAAATCGGACCTAGCTAGCTTCTGAGAATTTTATCATGAGCTGTTTTTTTTAATTTAAAGGTGAGTTAAATCTGCCTCGAGAAACCGCTGCTGTTATTCTATGGCCATGACAAATGCCACCGCGACAAATGAACAATTACCCTCACTGAGCGCAGCGGTGGTGCTTCATCACAGCTCGCTCCAGCAACTTGAGGCGATGGTGACGAGTTTAGGTACAGCCGCTGGATTTATGGGCGGGCATCTGCCGCTGTATTTAATTGATCAGAGCCAGTCAGCGGTTTACTCAGATGCGGTGCAGGCGCTCTCGCGCAAAGTGGCTGCCGAAAGTTCCCTGCGGCTTCAATATATCGCTCGTGAGAGCAATGATGGCTACGGTGCCGGTCACAATACGGTTCTAGATAAGGCGTTGGGTGACTATCACTTAATACTGAACCCCGATGTCGAGCTTTCTGAAAACGCCCTTTTGAAGGTGATGCATAGCCTGCGAGATCACCCTGATGTCACGATTATGGCGCCACGGGGTGCCAACGAGTTGGGGAATGAGGAACATCTGGCCAAGCGCTACCCGAGCGTTTTGGTTTTGCTACTTAGAGCTTTGGGCCTACCACTCTTGTCCCGGTGCTTTTCCGAGCGATTGGCGTCATACGAGCTGAGAGATTTGTCACATGAAGGCGGTTTGCAGGATGTTCCTCTGTTGTCGGGCTGCTGCATGGTGGCGCGATCAGATGCATTACGGGCCGTTGGTGGCTTCAATGAGCAGTTTTTTATGTACTTTGAAGATTACGATCTGTGCATGCGTATGGCGAGCATTGGGCGGGTGGTTCGAGACCCTGACGTCCGCATAATCCATCATGGAGGAGGGGCGGCCCGCAAAGGTTTGCGTCACATAATCTGGTTTATGTCGGGGGGAATTCGTTTCTTTCGAACATGGGGTTGGCGTTGGGTCTAACCAAGGGACGTGCCACAATATAGCTATGGACGAAATCGAACACCAAAATTTGTGGGCGGCTGAACAACGGCGACGAAGCATCCTGGCGCTGCTCGAGGTGCAGCCGCTAGTGGCTCGCTGTAACCCTCCGGGTGCTAGACACGCGCTGCGGCTGGAGCAACCCCCTGAGGCCAAACTGAGACCTGACTTGGTGCAGGTACAAGAAGATGTGGCCACAAGCAGGGCGCAGCCGAATACCGTGACCTCTGAAGGGGCGCACACGTTGGCTAAGCCGAAGCAGCATCGAGCCCCGGGCGCAGGCGTCTCCGATGGAGCTAAAACCCAGAAAGAACCGACCGCGGGTGTGATTGCTTTGGCTGAGACTGAGTCGGTGGCATTTCAGCTTCTTATTGTGGAAGCGGGCTCTTGGTTATGGCTGGAGCAAATTGAGGATAACCTCATTCGGAGAGAGCAATTGCAGTTGGTCGAGGGTATGGCCCGAGCCATTACAGAGGGCTCGGTCAACCTTAAACACCACCAATTTGATTGGCCTCTAGCTAATCACGCCCATCTGCCCAAAGATGCTGAGTCGGCCAAACAAAGTGTTGTGGGGCAGTTACGACGGCTTGCCCGAGAAAGGCAGGCTTTGGGTATGGTTCTTATGGGGTCCACCTGCAGTGAGTGGGTGCAAGTACCTCCAGCACTGACTCAACTGAACATCCCATCAACATTGTCTATGCTAGAAAAACCCTTGCTAAAGCGACAGGCCTGGCAGGTGCTCAAGACCCACACTCCGGGGTCTTGAGAGGCCACATCACCTAATTCAACTGGTGTTTTTATGGGTGCGCAGCCGATACAAGCGATAACGAGAGAAAAGCTAAGGCCGCTTTATGAGGCCGCCGCCGGTCCATCACTAAACTTTCTCATGGATTTGATCGCGCAACCGGCAACGTGCACAGCTTGGTACTGGGAGGACGGCACTGAGGCCGTTGCCAGCGCTTGGTTTTCCCATGTGGCTGGGGAAGGTGAGCTCATAGATATTCGCGTTGCCGAAAATAAACGTCGCACAGGGCTAGCTGGATCCCTGTTAAATTTTGCACTGGGAGAGTTGGTTGGTGTTGGCGTAACTGTGTGTAGGTTGGAGGTCCGTCAGAGTAACTATGCAGCCAGAGGGTTGTACGAGGGCTTGGGCTTTGAAACAGTGGGTCAGCGGCCCAATTATTACCGTGTTCAAGAGGGTAGGGAGGATGCCATTCTTATGGCTGTAAACCTTGAGGCGATGTCCAACTCATGAATATTCTAGAGACTGATCACTGGTGTTTGTTACTCCCCCCCGAATGGTCGGGAGATTACCACGACGATGTGGTTAGAATTGGTGATGCTGATGAGGTGGGAGAGATTGAGGTCACCACGTTATGCAAAGACAGTGGGACAGTAACGCCCTCCGAGATCGTTGCAATGACGCAGGAGGAATCACCGGAAGTCGCCAGCTGGCAAAACAGTGAGCTCGGTCAGTTTAAGGGGTTGACGGGAAGCTTCCTCGATGACGATACCCATGTTCAGGAGTGGTACGTGTCGGCTAAGGCCGTTCTGCTTTATATTACCTACGTTTGTGATGCGGAGAATGCCGGTATGGATGACGCGGCGGTAACCGAGATTTTAGGAACGTTGGTAATCGCAGATTAAAGGTGTTTTGTCAGGATATTTTCCCAGTAACTCTGACACGCTTTGTACCCGCAACAATAGGTGCCCTTGTCGCTTCAGATCTGCGAGTTGCAGCGTTATCCCAGGCATTTTTACCGGCAATGAGAAACCCCGTCACTATGAATGCGCCTGGTGGCAAAATCGCGAGTAGTAGCGCCGGATAATCTGCCGAGATTATGAAGTGCCATTGTCGGGCACCTTCACCAAAGAGCAGCTGCATGTTAGCGAACAGACCCCCAGTTCCCAGCAGCTCGCGAATCGCCCCCAAAACCACTAAAACAGCACCAAAGCCAACACCCATAATAAAACCATCGTAAATTGAGGGTAATACTGGGTTCTTTGCGGCGAAGGCGTCCGCCCGTCCGAGAATAATGCAGTTCGTTGTTATGAGTGGCAGAAAGATGCCCAGGATTTGATAGAGCTCATAGGTGTAAGCCTGCATGAGCAGTTCAATGGCGGTTACTGATGCCGCAATAATCATGACAAATACGGGAAGTCGAATCGTATCGGAAACGACATTTCGCACTATCGATACACACAGGTTGGAACTGACTAAAACAAAAAGGGTGGCGGCGGCCAAGCCTAAAGCATTCACAACAGAAGCGGAAACTGCCAGCAAGGGGCATAGTCCTAGCAGCTGTACCAAGGCTGGATTATTTTTCCAGAGTCCATTGTGGGTTAGCGTGGCATAGGTCGGTGTCGTCATGGGCCAGTCTCCACGGTGGTATTTTGCGTCGAGTCTACCTCGAATAGCCGGTCTCGATGCAGCGCTTGATATTCAAGTGTCCGACGAATGGCAGCTACAACGGCTCGAGGTGTCACCGTAGCGCCAGTAAATTGGTCAAAAGCACCGCCGTCTCTTTTGACGCCCCAATCGGGCTGCGAAGGCGAGACCAAAGAGGTTCCGTCAAAGCTCATTATCCAAGGTGACTTTTTGGTGTCGATGCCATCGCCCAGCCCCGGAGTTTCTTTATGAGACACAACTCGTGCACCGGCAATCTCGCCGTCGGCGGTGACACCCACGAGAAGCTCAATGTCCCCGCTGTACCCGTCTCTGGCCGTTGCGGGAAGAATGACGCCTACCACTGCGTCATCCTGACGTACAGTGTAGCCACTGCGTGCCCCTCGCAGCTCAAGCAGTGGGGTATTGGCGTCGATGATAAAACGATCGTCTATGAGGCTATTGTTGTGGGTGTTTGCCGGAAAAATTTCTAACAGCTGTCGAGCTTCGGCGGCGCGCACAGAGCGCTCAATATCGGCCTTAGTTGTTGCCCACGTCCAGGCAATCAGAGCAGCGGCCAATGCCGCGAAAATGCCCAGAAACAGCGCAGAACGTGAAATAGCAACGGCGGCCTTCACTCATCATCCCTCTTGTTGGGTTTATGGCCATAGGTAACCGGCTGCGTGTACTGATCAATGAACGGCGCCGCGAAATTGAGAATCAAAACTGCAAAAGCCACGGCATCAGGATAATTACCTGCCACCCTAATAAGGTACAGCAGTACTCCGACTAGGGCCCCAAACACGAGTCGCCCGCGATTCGATGTAGCGCCGCTTACAGGGTCAGTAATAATAAAAAATGCCCCAAACATGGTGGCGCCGCTGAGCCAATGAAACAAGGGCGATCCGCCACTTTCGGAGCTGCCGCTATCAAAACCAATGGCAGCACAAAGTCCCAAGGTGAAGAGCATGGCGATGGGGGCATGCCATGTAAAAATACCGCGATAAATCAACCACGCCCCGCCGGCCAAAAAGGCGATATTCACCCACTCCCAGCCAACGCCCGCCCACTGACCAAACTGAGGGCTGTTGTTGTACAGGTCGCTCAGCAACAGCCCTTTATTCTGGCGCAGAATATCGAGAGGCGTCGCCATAGTGACACCATCGTAGCTGGCAGGGACGAACAGGGCAGTCAGTGACTCAGCGACGCCGGGTATCTCGCCAAGGCCTCGGGGAGCTTGCCAGCTGGACATTTGTAGCGGAAATGAAATCAGCAGCACCACATAACCAACCATGGCGGGGTTGAAGGGGTTGTAGCCCAGACCACCAAAAACGTGCTTCCCCAAAATTACTGCCGACAAAATGCCGGTCGCAACCAGCCACCATGGGGCGTAAGGAGGAAGTGCAATACAAAGCAGTGTTGAGGTGACAAGCACGCTGTAGTCTTGCAAATACCGCTTGGGGTTGCGGTGCCGTAGACGCAGCGCACTATACTCGAGAGCGAGTGCCAGTAAGCCGCCGAATAAAATATTGATAAGGGTACCGGGGCCAAAAAACCAAGTTAAGGCCGCGACGCCGGGGAGTGTTGCTAATAAAACCGCCTGCATGACCTGCGTGGTGGTAAGGGGCCCGTGGCCATGGGGTGACGTAATACGGAGAAAGTTCAAGAGCCGCTTTCCTCATTACCCGCGCTTTCTTTTTTTGCCTTAGCTCGGGCGATGGCTGCAGCGACAGGGTCATCGGCGCCGCCTGCAGCGGCCTTTTTCTCAGCGGCGGCACGGCGGGCTGCGCGTTGTGTCTCTCGCGCAAGGGTTTCTTGTTCTAGTCGTGCTTGACGGGCTTCGAACCGATCTCGAGAGCGGTCTGACCGTATTTTTTCGGCCTTTGACTCTCGCATCATGCCTTTGGCGGCTCGATAATATTGCACCAAGGGAATATGGCTGGGGCACACCCACGAGCACGCACCGCATTCAATACAGTCGGCCAAGTGGTGGCGCTCTAGCTGTTCCTGATCTTTAGCACGGGCATACCAGTAGAGCTGCTGAGGTAATAGGGAAGCGGGACAAGCCTCTGCACAAAGCCCGCAGCGTATGCAAGCCTGCGCATCTGGGGGCGTTGGCAGCTCTTTTTCTGTGGGAACAAGAATACAGTTTGTGGTCTTAACAATGGGAACCGCTGCAGACTCAAGAGCGAAGCCCATCATGGGTCCACCATGAATAAGGCGTCGGTTTTGACTGGGGTCGAAACCGGCAACGGTCAGCAGATGCTCAATTGGGGTCCCCAATCGGGTACGGTAATTGCCGGGGCGCATGAGAGCGCGACCCGTCAGAGTCACAATGCGGTTAGTGAGCGGTTTGCCATTACAGACCGCGTCCCGAGCGGCCACTGCCGTCCCTGGGTTCTGGCACACAATGCCCAAGTCAGCGGGAAGCCCTCCCGCAGGAACTTGTTGCCCGGTGAGGATCTCAATGAGCTGTTTCTCACCCCCAGAAGGATATTTTGTGGGGAACGTCACGACTTGGCAGTGATCACCTGCAGTTTCCGCGGCTTTGCTCATGGTCGCTAGTGCTTCGGGTTTATTGTCTTCTACAGCAAGTAGAATTTCTTCGACACCTAATATCCGTGCAAGTATTTCCGCGCCTTCAACAATGCCCGCCGCGTCAACCTGCATGAGCGTGTCGTCGGCGGTAATGTAGGGTTCGCACTCGGTGCCGTTGATAATTAACGTTGTTAAAGGAAGGCGATCCCGAGCCATGAGTTTTACTGCCGTTGGAAACCCTGCGCCGCCCATGCCAGCAATACCTGCGGCACTGATACGTGAGATCAATGAGTCAGGTGTCTCAGCACGCCAATCCTCGCAACCCTTGCAGTCTATCCAGCGATCTTCGCCATCACAGGCGAGCTCCAAACATAAGTTATCAAGTGCCGAGGGGTGCGGTACTGGCCTAGGTTCTATGGCAATGACAGTGCCTGAGGTTGGCGCGTGCAGCGGTACGCTGACCATGCCGTCTGCCTCTGCCAAGAGCTGCCCTCCCAGCACATAGTCTCCAGGCTTCACGCATAAACTCGAAGGCTTACCGATATGTTGCGACAGTGGCAGAATGAGTGAGTGAGGTAGCCCTGCATCTAACACGGTGCCAGGGTTGGAAAGGTGTTTTTCTTCCTCCGGATGGATGCCGCCATGAATGTTAAAAAAAGTGTTCATGCGGCTTCACGATCTGTAGCGATGATGTTGTTTTTGTTTTCGCTGGGCTCAGGCAGCTCCCAGCGCCAGTGCTCAATACCGCCCTTGCGCGGCAGCATATCGATGCAATCCACGGGGCAGGGTTCAACACATAGGTCGCAGCCGGTGCATTCGGCTGCAATCACCGTGTGCATTAACTTAGCTGCGCCTAAAATTGCGTCAACAGGGCAAGCCTGAATGCACTTGGTGCAGCCAATACATTCATCCTCACGGATGTACGCAACGTTGGGTTCTTTTTCTTCGCCGTGTTCTGCATCGAGGCTTAGCGGCTCGACATCTAATAAATCGGCGAGGGCGTCTATGGTTTCCTGGCCTCCGGGTGGGCACTTATTAATCGCTCCGCCCTCTGCAATGGCTGTGGCATAGGGTTTGCACCCGGGGTGGCCACACTGGCCGCATTGCGTTTGTGGTAGCAACTGGTTGATTTGATCAACTAGGGGGTTGCCCTCAGTTTTAAAACGTACCGAGGCATACCCCAATATTGCACCAAACCCCACCCCGAGACCTAACAGCGCAAGTAGGGCTGCGAGTAGGGGGTCGCTTTGAAGTAGGGTCAACATTCTTACACCAACCCTGCAAAGCCCATGAAGGCAAGGGAAGCAAGCCCGGCGGTGATCATGCCGATGGCGGCCCCCTGAAAAGGTTCGGGGACGTCAGCTACAGTCAGGCGCTCGCGCATAGCTGCAAACAATACTAGGACCAAGGAAAATCCTACAGCAGCGCCAAACCCATAAAACAAGGATTCAGTAAAGTTATGTGCCTGGTTGATATTAAGTAACGCCACCCCTAAAACGGCGCAGTTAGTAGTAATTAACGGCAGGTAAACCCCCAGCACGCGGTGGAGTAGTGGGCTAGATTTACGCACCACCATTTCAGTAAATTGCACAACGACTGCGATGACGAGAATGAAGCTTATGGTGCGTAGGTAGGTGAGGTCTAGTGGCACCAGCAGCCATGTGTAGGTGAGGTAGCTACAGACCGAGGCGAGTGTCAGCACAAAAGTCGTGGCAGCTGACATACCCATCGCTGTCTCAAGTTTGTTGGATACGCCCATGAACGGACACAGTCCCAAAAACTGGACAAGAACAAAATTATTGACGAGCACCGTCCCCGCTAAGAGTAGTGCGTAATCGGCCAGCATGTGCAGCTCCGGCAACCCTAAAGTTTAGTCTGGCCCCATTCTAGACAAAACCGAGCGTTACGGTAATGGTTTGGTGTTATATGCTTAAGACTTTCCGTCCTCGACCATAGCCTTAACGCTATCGGGGTCTACCCGCTGTAGCAGCGGCTGAAAGTCGTTTAACTCATGGGCCAATAAGGGCGCATTTAGGGCATGCCAGTCAAGGTTAACCTTGAGGAACAATTCCGATCGCTCTGCCATATTGGGTAAAACGGGCTTCAGGTAGGTGATCAGTGCACGAAAAAGGTTGATTCCTACCGAGCATACCGCCTGCACCTCAGCCTCGTTGCCCGGTTCTTTCGCAAGAACCCAAGGTTTTTTGTCATCGATGTACTGATTAGCTTGGTCGGCTAAGGCAATGATTTCGCGCATAGCACGACTGAATTCACGGGCTTCGTAAAGTGCGGCTATATCGTCGCCAGCATCGATAAAACGTTGAACAAGATCGGGCTCTGCACACTGTTCGCTCAAAGTGTTGGCAAATTTTTTCCGCAAAAACCCTGCGCATCGACTGGCAATATTGACCACCTTCCCTACCAGGTCAGAGTTTACGCGCTTAACGAAGTCATCGAGATTCAGGTCGAAATCATCAACGCCAGCCCCTAGTTTTGCCGCAAAATAATACCGAAGGTACTCGGGGTCCAGATGCTTTAGGTAGGCACTAGCGTGTATAAAGGTGCCGCGGCTTTTCGACATTTTAGTGCCATCGACCGTCAAGAAGCCGTGAGCGTAAATGGCTGTCGGTAGACGCAGCTCTGCAGCCTGCAGCATTGCAGGCCAAAACAGACCGTGGAAGTTAATAATGTCTTTGCCAATAAAGTGGTAAAGCTCAGTGTCATGGCCGGGTTGCCACCATTGATCAAAATCGACGTTTTCCCGCTGGCAGTAGTTCAGGCAGCTGGCAATGTAGCCAATGGGGGCGTCGAGCCACACGTAAAAATACTTCCCCGGGTGTCCGGGGATTTCAAAGCCAAAGTAGGGGGCATCGCGACTAATATCCCAGTCTTGCAGGCCT
>JAQWYY010000093.1 GCA_029253705.1 Luminiphilus sp.
GTGAATCCCGCTTTGCGTAGTTGTCGTCGCAGCAATGTCATAGCCGTGTCACCGAAACCGAAGCCGGGAAGTGCCACCACCGGCTGGCCTGCGGCCATGGCGACAGGTTCGTGACGGCGACCAACAGCAATTCGGGCAACACTTTTCAAGGTGGCAAACTCCCTCAGCAAATGTGATGGAGGTATTGCTATAGGACTGTTGTCTGCCATTGTGAGCTCGTAGCTACTGGTTGCTTTATGTTACGAGTTGCATGGCCTCTCAGATGTCGCCTCAGCAAATTCAGTAGAAAATGTTTGCGACGGACTTTTTGGTTGGGCTCGTATAAGTAATCAAGGGGGGCAGCGCCTAGGCTTAATCGACTGCCCCAGCAATGATCAAACCCAGAACTACACTGGAGCAACCTATGAAATTTACTAAGCTAGTCCCCATTCTGGCCATTACGTCGATAGCCTTGCTATTTACAACTGTTGTAACGGCACAGCCGCCCAACAAGCCACAGCGTATGATCAGCCACCTCGATAAAGATGGCGATGACTTGGTGTCTATTGAAGAATTTGAGGTGCCTTCACGAGGTCGAGAACATAATCGACTCGTCGCCGCAGATAGAGATGGCGATGGTAATGTCAGTCGTTCAGAAATGCAGGACCAGATCAATGAGCGCTCGGAGCAAGCCATTGAGCGCTTCGAGTTGGCAGATTTAAACGATGACGATTTTCTTACTGAAGAGGAAATAAAAATGGCGACTTTTAGTCGTATCGATAGGAATGATGATGGTTATATTGATGCCGATGAGCTATCCGCTGCGCGAAGGTCTGCTAAGCACCGGCGTGCTAGCTAAAAAGTTGGTGGCGTAGGGCACTTGTCTACAGAGGCGCAAAAAATGCAGCAGGTCGCCAGTGGCGATCAAAGCGTCTATGCCACCTTGGTGGCTGATCATCTTGGGCCTATTTCAGCCTATGCCCAGCGAATGACAGGTAATGCTTCCAACGCCGAAGATATTACACAGGAGGTATTTTTGCGTCTGTGGTTAAAGGCTAGTGAATTTGATGCAACACGTGCGCGACTTACAACCTGGTTGCACCAAATGGCTCATAACCTAGCTATTGACCAGCATCGCAAGCGTCATCGCGAGGTCTCTCTCGAAGTCATTGATGTGCCAGACCCCGCGGTCACATCGGATGCCTCTGAAGAGCCGTACCCTGTAGCTCAGGCACTGCTGCAACTACCCGAGCGCCAGCGCAGTGCGCTGGCGCTGACTTACTATCAGGATTTGTCGAACCGAGAGGTCGCAGACATCATGGGGCTCAGCACGCGTGCCGTTGAGTCTCTGCTAGTGCGCGCCCGTAGCGCTATGAAAGTACGACTGGAGATTACCCAATGACTGCCAACCTATTAACTCAAGAGCGTGCGAAGGCGCTGATTATGGCCTATGGCGCCGATCCTAATCGTTGGCCCCCAGAGTGGCGAGAGTCTTTGAGTCTGGCTTTGGCAAATGACCCAGCATTACTTGCTTGTGCGGCTGATGAAGCCAAGCTCGACCAGATGATGACCTCAGAGTCCGTCGAGCTGCCAATTACTGTTGAGTCGATTTTAAGTTTTACGGACAGGTCTGTTGCGCTAACGGACACAAAGCAGACTAAGTTAGATCTGAGTGTGGAGCCCAGCCGCGCTGTATTGGAGCGCTTGATTGATTGGTTATGTTTTTCTGGCGCCCAAACTGCCCGACGTGGTTTTGCTGTGGCTGGGCTGTCGTTGGCCGTGGGCATTGGTTTGGGTTTGGGCATTGCAGTGCCTTCTGAGGATGAATGGGTCGCCTCAGAACAGTATGTTTTTGCACTTGTTGAGGAGGTTCAAGCCGATGGCTAAGCGACATTGGATTGCAGGGGTGCTAGTGGTCTCGCTGGCGCTCAATTTACTGGGTGTGGGCGCCCTTGCAGCACGCTGGGCAATGGGCTCCCCTCCGGGGCCCATGGCTTGGGCGATGCGTGACATGGATTCCGCCACTCGCGAGCGTGTGGGAGAGGCCTTGCGTGGCCGCATGAAAGAGGTGGCCCCTGTGCGCCAGGAGTTTAGGCAGAGTCAGGTGGAATTGAAGCGCGTTGTCAGTTCAGATCCACTGGATGAAGTGGCGCTGTCTCAAGCGCTTATCACATTGAGAGATGTCAGCCAGCGATATCAGTTACGACTGCACACCATCGCCCTAGAGATACTACCGCAGTTGTCCAGCAAGCAGCGTCGCCGAGCTGTTCATGCGCTTCTTCAGGCGGGGCCAGAGCGCTTTGGTCGACACGATCGCAAGCGCAATCACCCTGAGGGCGAGCGTCCTCGCCCACCCCAAAGTTCTGAGCAAGGGCCGGATGATCGACCACCTACAAAGCACGGTGCGTGATGGTCAGCTGGGTTCACCAGAACGAGACGGACACGGACTTACAGTGGTGATGCCGAGGTTGCCATTGCTTAGGTTTATTCGCCGATACGGGGCGCAGACCTATCGAGCTATGAAAAACAGCAATACCATGGGCCTGTAGGCCCCTGTAACTTAACGCTGTCTGCCGGCGTGGGTTTAAGGGTTTCTCCACGTTTTAGGCTGTTTTTTCATCATAGCGATCTCCAAGGGAAGCTTTACTAAACCAATGGAAATACTCTTCACTCAGTTATCCCCAGTGGCAATGGCCTTGATGGCTTCGGGCATCTTATGTGCCGCCGCTATGCGGGCGTTCACCGGTTTTGGTTTTGCCCTCATGGCGGTTCCTATTTTGTCGCTATTTCTATTGCCCACCGATGCGGTGGTCCTCGTCGCGCTGCTTACATTGTTGACAAGCTTGGTGACTTATCGCGCTTGGTGGGGGCGTTTTGGATTACGTGATGGCCTGCCCATGGTGGGTGGCTCTATTGTGGGAACCGGGGTGGGTGTCATCTTTCTCACCCAACTGTCGCTGGCACAGTTTCAGTTATGGATTGGTCTCATCGTTATTTTTTTATGCCTAGTGTTGAGTCGTTATAGACCTCAATCTCATGTGGGCGGCCCTAAAATAGCGGCCGGCACTGGCACTTTGTCGGGTTTGATGAATGGCGCCTTTGCTATACCCGGTCCTCCGGTCATTATTTACGCGATGGCGTGCATACCAGAGCCCGCAAATAGTCGTGGCTTTCTGATGGCTTTTTTCATGATGTCCAGCCTGATCTCGCTGACCACGTTTACGGTGTCAGGTTTGGTAACAACGACACCGTTTCATCTGCTGTTGCTCGCACTGCCGGCAATGTTAGTAGGCGATCGATTGGGGACTTGGTTGTTTCTTCGTATTGGCGGCCAAGCTTATCGACCCATAGCGCTGGCGGTCTCATTAGGCGTTGGCTTGGCGATCACGGTAAAAGCGTTGTTCGCTATGGGGTTTACTGCTTGACGTTATCTCTAACAATACGCGCTTTTTGACGATCCCAGTCTTTGGCTTTTTCAGTATCACGCTTATCGTGTTGCTTTTTACCCGCCGCGAGCGAAATTTTTGCCTTGGCCAGGTGGCCCTTCCAATATAACGCCGTGCAGACACAGGTTTGTCCCTTTTGAGACAGCGCCGCATTAATTTGAGCCAACTCTCGTTTATTAAGCAGCAATTTCCGAGTGCGCGTTGGGTCGGTGACGTAATGGGAGGACACGGTCTCCAGCGGTGATATCTGCGCACCGAACAAAAAAGCCTCCCCATTTTTCATCAATACATAGGAGTCAGTAAGCTGCACGCGCCCAGCGCGCATGGATTTAACTTCCCAGCCTGCCAAGGACAGTCCAGCCTCATAAGACTCCAGCAAGTGATAGTCAAAGCGCGCGCGTTTATTTTGCGCGATAGTATTGTCCTGTATTTTCTTTTTCGATTTGCCCATAGGGTGCATTATACGGGTTCCCAGGCCTAGAGAATCATATTGCGTGTTAGATAATAATGTTCCGCAACCTTGGCAGGGCCAAACGACCTTGGTATTTGCTCTGGCGGCTTGTTCCATAGGTCTGGGCAATGTGCTGCGCATGCCTTATATGATGGGTCAGTACGGCGGAGCCCCTTTTTTCTTAAGTTATGTGGTAACGGTTTTCACCGTTTCGGTGCCTTTGTTGACCGCTGAGGTAATGCTGGGAAGTAAAGGCAGGGCATCGCCCCTGGGTGCCCTGCGATGGGCTAGCGACCAGTCGGGGCGCTCCACCCATTGGAGTCTGCTGGGTGTTATTCAATGCGTGTTGGGTGTCATGTTAGCTATCTATTGTTTACCCCTGATCGCTTGGATGGTTGATCGGGCTGTTGTTCTTAATTTAGGGTCCTTGGCCTCGGCCAGCGCCGCTGAGGTGGCAACAAACTTCAAAGGGCTCGTTGAAACCCCTAATGTGACCATTCTTACTGCCTTAGTGGGGCTGGTTACTTTATTAGCAGCTCTAGGGCCACAGGTTGCAATGGCATTAATCGGATGGGTTGCCCTGCCCGCTATGGCAGTTGCTTTGTTGAGCCTTCTGCAATACGGGATTGAATTCGGTGATCTGGAGTCGGCGGGTGATTGGCTGTTCGGCGTTAATTACTCCAATTTTGGCTGGGAAGCCGTCATGCTGGGCATGCTTAGTGGGGTTTTGACCCTCGTGGCTGGGCTCGGTGTGGGCAGTGTGTTTGGTGCGCGTTCGCCCAAAACTCTGCCCTTATTGCGGGCGGTAATCGCTGCAGCCCTACTCGATGTGGCCTTTATGTTGGCCATTGCCGTTGCCTTGTTATCTTTATTGGGGGCAACTAATGTATTGCCCGCGGAAGGATTGGCTTTCGCCTTCATTGCCGTACCCTACGCTTTTGCTAATTTGCCTCTGGGTGAGGTTTATGGCGCGGTGTTTTTTGGCTTCGCAGCATTGGCCACATTCGCAGCATTATTGGCGCTGTTAGAGCCCTCAGTGATGCTTCTGCACCAAGAGGGCGGTATGAACCGAAATCTGGCTGCGCTCATTGTTGGGTCAGGCCTTGGGCTGGGGGTTTTTGGACTCGAACACCTTGGGCAGCAAGTCGAGTTTCTACCGCTATTAATCGATTCGGCTATTGTTGGGGTTTTATTATTGCTCAGCTTATTTGTTGCCTGGCGAATGCCAAGGCCCTTCGCTCGAGCCGAGCTTTATAGGGAGCCTCGCTGGTTATTTAGTTTGTGGTGGTTGTGTTTGCGCTTTGTTGTACCGACTGTGCTTGTATTACTGCTAATTTGGCAACTCTATGGGCCACATTGAAGGTGCTGGGGTAATATCACAACATGACCACTATTGATCGCAGCGCGCTTTTGCCTTTTTCTGCCGAGAGTATTTTTGACTTGGTGGCCGATATCGAGGACTACCCAAATTTTCTTCCTGGGTGTGTCGGAGCTGAGATTATTGATCAAGGCAGCGACACCGTTACCGCACGCTTGGCCCTGTCACGTGCCGGCATTACACAAAGCTTTATGACCCAAAACACCCTCACGCGAGCCCAAACCATACATCTACGGTTGATTGATGGTCCCTTCGAGCGCTTTTCAGGCGCCTGGACGTTTACATCACTCGCACCAGAGGCTTGCAAGGTGGCATTGCTGTTAGACTTTCGACTCAAAAGCAGCATAATTCACGTGGCTGCGGGAAAGTTGTTTGACCGTGTTGCCCACGACCTCGTCGATGCCGTGGTGAAGCGGGCTCATCATTCATTGGGAGGCTCTGCGCCGTGACAGATTCAATGTCCGTTGAAGTGGCTTATGCTCTGCCAGATAGGCAGCTCATTCGTGCACTCAAGGTGCCCCACG
Source organism: Luminiphilus sp. (assembly GCA_029253705.1). GTDB lineage: Bacteria > Pseudomonadota > Gammaproteobacteria > Pseudomonadales > Halieaceae > Luminiphilus. Next base: position 5,779 of record JAQWYY010000093.1, read on the forward strand.
GGACAACGGCCGTTGAAGCCGTCGCCTTGTCCGGTATCGAGGGCGATTTTGAGGAGCTAAACTTGGCCGACAGCCCTAAACTGGGTATTTTCGGCAAAGCCATAAAAGGCGATCAGGTACTTCACTCTGGAGAGCGCGTTGAAATCTATCGGGCGCTTAAGGTAGATCCAAAGGAGGTGCGCAAGCGAAGAGCTGCTGAAGCCAAGGAGCGTCGTGCTGAGGGTGAAGCCTAGGCTCTGAACTCTGGCCTCTGAACTCTAGCCTCTAAACTCCTGCCTGCTGTTGTTCGCTTTCTGCATCGTTCTGAGAGTCTTCGTTTGTTGGGTTAGCCCAGTCGGGCACTTCACTGCCGCTGACATTAATCAGATTGTCACCGTCAAAAAATACCGACAGCTTGCTTTCTTCGAGGGTCTTGTTGCCATTGCGTAAAAAGTAGCGGTAATCCCAACGGTCGGTGTTGAAGGTGTCCTCTATGAGAGGGGTCCCCATGACAAACCGCACCTGTCTGCGCGTCATGCCGGGTTTGAGTTGCTCGATCATCTCCGTGGTGACGATATTCCCTTGCTCAACGTCGATGCGATAAGCGCTGAGGAAACTCAAGCTACCACTGCAGCCTGACAGAAGGGCCAGGGCCAGCGTTATCGGTATTAGGGGGCTGCGAAGATGCAATGCCATCGGATTTTGGTTCCAAGCTTCGATCAGGTCGGGCATGATACCCCGTAAACACCCACAACGGTCACGGAAAATTATTATGTCCAGTGAAAACCTCGAGCTTCGCAAGGCGGGCCTTAAGGTCACCCTGCCTCGTATCAAGATCTTGCAAATGCTTGACTCTACGTCTGAAAGCGCAGAGCACTTGAGTGCAGAAGATGTTTATCAGCGCCTACGCGACACCGGTGAGGATGTAGGGTTAGCGACGGTTTACCGTGTGCTGACGCAGTTTGAGACCGCTGGCCTTGTGACACGCCACAATTTTGAGACTGGTCACTCAGTATTTGAGTTGTCCTCTGATGATCACCACGATCACATGGTCGATGTGGAAAGTAACGAGGTGGTAGAGTTTTTCGATGAGGTTATCGAAGCTCGACAGCACGAAATTGCAGAGGCGAGTGGCTACGAAATTATCGATCATTCGCTCGTCCTATATGTGCGCAAGCGTCGGTAGCTCGGCACTTATTGAGCGCTAAGCATTTCTCGGGCGAGGGCTCGAGTGCTGTCAGTTATGGTTAGCCCTCCTTGCATGCGGGCGATTTCTTCGACTCGGGCTTCAGTTTCGAGCAGATTTACCTCGGTAAAAACTGCTGAATCGTCGCCACTTTTGCTGACTTGCAGATGGTTTGAGCCCTTGCAGGCGACTTGAGCCAAGTGTGTTACGCACAGCACTTGAACCCGCTGGCTGAGCTGCTTTAAAAGCTCTCCGACAACTTCCGCAACACCGCCGCCTATTCCTACGTCGACTTCATCGAAAATCATGGTTGGGGCGGTGGCACTTTCTGCAGCTGCCACTTGCAGGGCTAGACTAATCCGTGACAGCTCTCCACCAGAGGCAATTTTGGCAAGAGAGCCCGCCGCACTGCCCGGGTTGGTGCTAATCAAAAATTCAACCTGCTCCGCGCCAACTGGATCGGGAGTGCCCTCTGGGCGTTGGGTCAACACCACCTGAAAATCACAGCGCTCCATGGCGAGCCGGCTCAGTGTGGTTGAGACGTGACTGACCAGTTTTTTTGCCGCTTTTGTCCGTTTTGCAGTGAGCTTTTTAGCACTTTTAAGCCAATTTAACTGTGCATTCTCCAGGTCGTTTTCCAGCTGGTTCAGTTGATCAGGGCCTGCATTGAGTGTCTCGAGTTCGACCCTGAGTTGGGCATGGCGCTGAGCAAGCTCCTCTGGCATAACACGATGCTTTCGAGCTAGGTCGTAGACCTGCTCTAGGCGATCAGAAACCCATTTCAGCTGTGCTGGATCACGATCGAGTTGATCGATATACCTGCTGAGCTCGCTTTGTGCCTCTTGGAGTTGAATTTCCGCAGTCTCAAGCATTTCGCGGATATTATTCATAGTTGCGCCATCGTGGCGCTCATCAGAAACCAGCTGCCGGGTGCGAACGAGCTGCTCAAGTTGCTGTTCACAGTGTTCTTGCGCCTGTCCAGCACTGTCAATCAGGAAGTCAGCATTATGGAGCTGCTTTTGCTGAGCTTCGAGACTCTGTATTTCCTCAGCCCCAAGATCCAGCATATCGAGTTCAGAAACCTGATAGGTGAGCAAATCAAACCGCGCCGTATCTGCCGCAGATTGGCCCGTCTTTTGTTCCAGTTCCGTAGCCAGTGCATGCCAGTGTGTGGCAGCTTGCGCCACATCCGTCGCCAGTTCAGTGGCGCCGGCGGTGGCGTCCAAAAGTGCGCGCTGACTCGCCCTGCGTAACAGGGATTGATGGGCATGTTGGCTATGTATATCAACCAGCAGTGCGCCGACGGCCGCACAATCGACAAGGGTTGCCGGGGCGCCGTTAATAAACGCTTTAGAGCGCCCGTCAGCACCTGCTACGCGCCGTAGAATGCATTCTTGTGTTGGCAGGTCGAGCTCGCGCTCTTGCAACCAGGCGCTCACTTCGGGGAGCCCATCTATCTGAAAAACAGCGGTGATATCGGCACGCTTAGCCCCAGGCCGAACGGTTCGCGCATCTGCCCGATCCCCAATGCAAAGCCCCAAAGCATCCAGCATGATGGACTTGCCGGCTCCGGTTTCTCCGGTAATCACCGTCATGTCTTTCTCTAAATCCATGTCTAGAGAGGCAACAACGGCATAATCACGGATGGTGATTTGCTTCAGCATAAAGTGCTTCCAGTTATTTCCCCTTTTATAGCGCAACATGCCTCAATCAGGAAAGGTCGAAGACGGTTCTTTGTCCTGAACCTCGGCTGTGTTACTAATTAGGGATGACTATTGACGCCATTTGCTATGCCAATCACTGACCTCTCAGGCCGCGCGACGGACTTACTGCGGACTTTAGTCGAAATGCATATCCGCGATGGCCAGCCTGTGGGCTCGAAAAGCCTGCAGGCTCACAGCACGCTGTCGGTCAGCCCAGCAACGGTCCGCAATATCATGTCGGACCTCGAAGACCGGGGGTTTCTAACTTCTCCACACACCTCGGCGGGAAGGATTCCTACAGCGAGGGGTTACCGGCTTTTTGTGGACTCACTACTGCAGGTTCAGCCTATAGAAGAGAATGCGGTTCTCGCTCTACGCGAAGAGCTCAACCCCAACCGCACGGCCAAGGACTTGGTACAGACAGCGTCATCACTGTTAGCGCAGGTGACGTCACAGGCCGGTATTGTCACTGTGCCAAGAACCGAGGTGAATGCGTTGAGACAGGTAGAGTTTCTGCCGTTGTCAGAAAATCGCGTGTTGGTGATCTTGGTGATAAACGAGCGCGAGGTACAAAACCGAGTGATCGAGTTGGCTCAACCACTCACTGACGCTCAGTTAAAGGCGGCAGCTGATCTGATAAACCAACGGTATGCCGGCGCTGATTTGGTGGAAGTTAAGGCCCGGGTCGTTCAAGAAATGGCAGAGGCGAGAAGTCGAATTGACGAATATATGGCCGCAGCACTTGATTTAGCGAACCGCGCGCTAGATGACGGTGAGCCAGGTGAAGATTATGTTGTCGCTGGAGAGAACTACCTGTTGGGGCAGGCACATCCGGAGGATATGGATAAACTTCGTGAGCTTTTTGATGCCTTTCAGCATAAAAGAGACGTCCTTGAGTTACTTGAACGTTCATATCGTGCCCAAGGCGTGCAAATCTTTATTGGTGAGGAAGCCGGTTACGACGTTTTTGGTGATTATTCTGTGGTTACCGCGCCTTATGCTCAAGGCAGTCGTACATTGGGTGTGTTAGGCGTAATTGGTCCCACCCGTATGGCCTACGAACGCGTCATACCGATGGTCGATGTCACGGCGCGGATGCTCAGCGCCGCGCTATCACGATCCTGAGTTGGTGGCCGACAGCTTTACAACCTACCGAGGTTAGCTAAAAGTCCCGCGACCCCATAAATGGCCTGAGGGCCTACATTAGTGCTGCTCCACTCACAATAAATTGCCTCATGGGGACTTGTCATTGTCTAATTATGGGGTCAGTCGGTTCAGCGGTTCAGGCTTACTTGCCCTGTGGCTCCCTTACCCGTTTGTGGGCCTCGAGGACTTTAGGTCTCTACTAAACCTCCACTAATTGGGGGCGGCGCTTGAAATCTGTGCTAACCACCCCCATTTCCGATTCCAAACCAAGGCAGCGCAGCCTGCGTAGCCTGATCACATTATGATTGAACCATGCCAGAGGGCACCGAAAATGGCAGACGACAAGACCGAATACACCGATGACGAATCGCTTACTGCTGTGGGTGGCACGTTGGATGTAACAGATGACGATGCAGAGCAGGAAGCACTGAATCCCGATCAAGTTACCGCACAATTGGAGGCCGATCTTGCCGAGGCTAAAGATGCAGCCCTTCGCGCTCAGGCCGACGCCGCTAACGTTCAACGCCGCGCAGAGCAGGAGGTTGAAAAAGCCCGGAAGTTCGCGCTGGAGCGCTTTGTCAGTGAGCTGCTGCCGGTGGTTGATAACATGGAACGTGCCCTCGAAGCCGCGGGCACCGATGAAGCGATGAAGCCCATTATTGAGGGTGTCGAGCTGACTCAAAAAAGCCTGATCGATGTCCTGCAAAAACATGGCGTTGAGACCGTTGATCCCATGGGAGAGCCCTTCGATCCGCAGATCGCTCAGGCTATGAGCATGGTGGAGAATCCCGAGGTGGAGCCGAATACGGTAATCGCAGTAATGCAGAAGGGATATCAATTAAACGGGCGATTAGTGCGTCCTGCAATG
>JAQWYY010000149.1 GCA_029253705.1 Luminiphilus sp.
CCAAAGCTGTTCGACATGACTCGATTCAGCCCTGCCTGATCGATACGCTCTCTGGCGATTTTGAGGCCCGCAGCGCCGTCGTCGAGTTGGTTGATATTCGCCGATGCGGCGATGAAGTCCTCGCGCATCATTAGCAGCGAGTAGACAGCTTCCTGAACCCCAGCAGCGCCTAATGAATGCCCGCTGAGTGATTTTGTAGAACCAATCCAAGGGCCGTCTTCATGACTGCCAAAGACTTCCCTGACGGCATTAAGCTCCTGAATGTCACCTACCGGCGTGCTAGTACCGTGGGCATTAATGTAATCAATCGAACCATCAACGGTGGCCATGGCTTGCTGCATGCAGCGCACGGCGCCTTCACCCGAAGGTGCGACCATATCGTAGCCATCGCTGGTCGCGCCGTAGCCGACGATTTCAGCGTAAATGTTAGCGCCGCGAGCTAAAGCATGGTCTAGGGACTCCAGCACGACCATGCCGCCACCTCCGGCAATCACAAAGCCGTCGCGATCTACGTCGTAGGCACGGGAAGCTTTATCGGGAGCCTCGTTGTACTGTGTGGACAGGGCGCCCATAGCATCAAATAAGCAGCTAAGTGACCAGTGGAGTTCCTCACCTCCACCAGCAAAGACGATGTCCTGCTTGCCCATTTGAATCAGCTCCATACCATTGCCAATGCAATGGGCGCTGGTTGAGCAGGCTGACGAAATAGAGTAGTTCACGCCTTTAATTTTAAAAGGGGTGGCTAGACACGCGGAGACGGTGCTGCCCATAGTTTGGGTTACACGATATGGACCTACGCGTCGCAGGCCTCGATCCCTGAGAATATCAGCGGCCTCGACTTGGCTCGCTGAGGAAGCGCCACCAGAGCCTGCGATAATGCCTGTTCTAGTGTTGGAAACCTGCTCCTCACTCAATCCAGCATCAGCGATCGCCTGTTCCATGCTCAGGTAGGCGTAACCTGCAGCGTCCCCCATAAAACGCCAGCGCTTGCGGTCAATGCACGCCGACAAATCGATATCAGGCACCCCAGCCACATGGGAGCGCATGCCGGCGTCGGCGTGCTGCTGACAAAAGGTAATTCCGGATTGGCCTGCTTTGAGTGCGGAAGTAACTGCGGCTGTATCATTGCCCAGACAGGAAACGGTACCAATACCGGTTACCACTACTCGCTGAGTCATCAGAAAGATTCCGTTGATTGAAAAAGACCGACCCTAAGATCTTTAGCGGTGTAGATCACGTTGCCATCGACGGCAACGGTGCCGTCAGCAATTCCCATGACGAGCTTGCGCTCAATGACACGTTTAATTTGGATTTTATACTCCACCCGTTTTGCGGTGGGTAGTACTTGCCCAGTGAACTTGACGTCCCCCGAGCCCAGCGCCCGCCCTTTACCCGGGTTGCCGCGCCAGCCCAAGAAAAATCCCACAAGCTGCCACATGGCATCGAGCCCTAAACATCCCGGCATAACGGGATCACCGGGAAAGTGGCAGTCAAAAAACCAAAGGTCTGGGTGTATGTCCAGCTCGGCAATGATCTGCCCACGATTGTACTCGCCCCCTTCAGAACTAATATGGGCTATGCGGTCGATCATGAGCATTTGATCTATAGGCAGCTGGGCATTGCCGGGGCCGAATAAGTCTCCCATACCACAGGCAACAAGCTCTTCCTTTGTGTATGAGGGTTGTGCAACGTGTGGCGTGGAGGTCATAGAATACCCGGTTTAGGAAGCTGGACGGCAGCAAAAGAAGGGCAGAAGCGTAACCGCGAATACCGTGCATTTTAAAGCTTGAAAGTGACATGTCCAGTCGGGGATCATCTAGGCCATAGATTAGGGCATGCTCGGAACACGCGGACCGCGGTTTTTGGTGTATCAAAACCTAATTAAGCTAACTGTTTTTAAGGATCGCCCTGTTTTGGCGTCAGGATGTAAAACATGCTCGTCCCCGTAATTTTGTCTGGTGGTGTCGGAAGCCGTTTGTGGCCCGTTTCTAGGGAGGGTCGACCCAAGCAGTTCCTTCCTTTGGGTGGTAAGTGCTCGATGTTGCAAGAGACCAGTCAGCGGTTATCAACTATAGAGACAGCGCCGCCAATCGTGGTGTGTAATGAAGCTCACCGATTTTTAGTGGCTGAGCAGCTGCGAGAGATAGCGACGCCAGCTAGTGCCTTAATTTTAGAGCCGGAAGGTCGCAATACCGCTCCAGCTATTGCGCTAGCTGCCATACAGGCTCTGGCCACAGACCCTGAAGCTGTTTTGTTAGTTTTGCCTGCAGATCATCACATAGGAAGCCCCGGTAATTTTGTTGAAGCGGTGCAGCGAGGTCTCTCTGCGGCTGGCGAGGGGTATCTCGTGACGTTTGGTGTTGTGCCCTCGGCACCTGAAACCGGTTTTGGCTACATCCGAGGCGGCACCGAGCTTCATTCGGGGGTCCAAGAGCTGGCTGAATTTGTGGAAAAGCCTGATGCGAAGACTGCAGGTCGATACCTTGAAGCCGGAAACTACTATTGGAACAGCGGTATGTTTCTTCTTGGTGCCCAAAGTTACCTCGATGCGCTCGCTCGACATCAGCCTGATATGCACCGTCTATGTTGCTTAGCAATGGACGGCGCCAGCACAGATCTTGATTTTTTGCGGCCAGATTCTGAGCTTTTTCTGGCCTGCCCCTCAAACAGCATTGATTATGCGGTCATGGAGCACACAGACCGTGGCGGTATAGTGCCCCTGAATTGTGGCTGGAGTGATATCGGTGCTTGGTCTGCGCTGTGGGATGTCGGCACAGCAGACGCAGCGGGCAATGTGGTTGAAGGCGATGTTGTCACTCAGGAGACCACGAATAGCTACCTACGCAGTGAATCTCGCCTAGTAACAACGACGGGGGTAAACAACCTGGTTGTGGTGGAGACTGCGGACGCAGTGTTGGTTGCGGACCGCGACAACGTCCAAGGGGTAAAGGCTATTGTCAGTGCGCTGAAGGCGGCCGGTCGCAGCGAGGCAACGGTCCATCAGCGTGTTTTTCGTCCTTGGGGGTCCTACGAATCACTGGCAGCAGCTGAGGGATTTCAGGTCAAACGTATTATTGTGCAGCCAGGGCAAACCTTATCGTTGCAAAAACATTTTCACCGCGCAGAGCACTGGATTGTGGTGAAGGGCACTGCTGAAGTCACCCGTGGAGAGGAGGTGTTTAGTCTGACAGAGGATCAGTCGACGTATATACCCCTGGGTGCAGTGCATCGTTTATCTAACCCCGGCAAAATTCCGCTGGAACTTATTGAGGTGCAGTCGGGGTCTTACCTTGGGGAGGATGACATTGTCAGATTTGAGGATGTCTACGGGCGCTAGGGATACGGAGTTATAATGATACGCAAATGTTTATTCCCGGTAGCGGGTTACGGTACGCGTTTCCTACCCGCGACCAAGAGCATGCCGAAGGAAATGCTGCCAGTGGTTAATAAACCACTAGTACAGTACGGGGTTGAAGAGGCGATAGAGGCGGGGATGGTCAACTGCGCTTTTGTTACCGGCCGCGGTAAGCGCGCTATTGCTGATCATTTTGATATTAGCTACGAACTAGAACATCAGATTGCCGGCAGCAATAAAGAGTCGCTGTTAGAGAGTATTCGTGGCGTGATTGATCAGGGAATTTTCACCATGGTCCGGCAGCGGGAAATGCTGGGTTTAGGGCATGCCGTGCTGACCGGGGAGCCTCTTATAGGGCCCGAGCCCTTTGGTATGGTGCTTTCCGATGACCTCTGCCTCAACACAGGTGGACCGAGTGTTCTAGCTCAAATGGCACAACTGTTTCAGGAGTTTGGTTGCTCCATTGTGGCTGTGCAGGAAGTTCCTGATGAAGAGATCCACAACTATGGAGTCATAGCGGGCGAACAGTTACGAGACGGCCTATATCGGGTTGATCGCATGGTAGAGAAGCCCAGTGTTGCCGAAGCCCCGTCCAATTTGGCGATTATAGGGCGGTACGTCCTGACCCCAGATATCTTTGACATTATCCGCGGCACTGCCCCGGGGGCCTCTGGGGAGATTCAAATTACTGATGCGCTGCAGCAACAGGCAAACACGGGAGGCGTGATGGCTTATCGGTTTGAAGGGCGGCGCTTCGATTGCGGAAGTGTGCCGGGGTTTGTTGAGGCCACGAATCATGTTTATAAAAATATTTACAGGTCATAGCCGCTATGTCTGAGTCTTTAGCCTGCTTCAAAGCCTACGACGTGCGCGGGCGAGTGCCCGATGAAATTAATGAAGACGTTGCTTTCCGAATAGGGAGAGCTTACGCCGAAGTCATCGACCCTGGTAGCGTCGTGGTGGGTCACGACATTCGGCTTACCAGCGAATCCATAAAAGGTGCGTTAACAGACGGCTTGCGGGAGTCTGGGGTAAATGTTGTGGATATTGGGCTTTGTGGCACCGAAGAAATTTACTTTGCTACTGAGCATTTGGGCGTTGGCGGCGGCATTGTTGTGACGGCAAGCCACAACCCCAAGGATTACAACGGCATGAAGTTTGTCCGAGAAGGTGCTAAACCCATTTCGGGGGATTCCGGTCTTGCGGAAATTCGCCGTCTTACGGAACAACGTCGGGGGCGAGACTCGTCCAGAGTTGGGAGCTATGAGACTATCTCAACGCTCTCGCCTTACATTCAGCATTTGCTGAGTTATGTTGATATCCAAAACCTAGCGCCCCTCAACATTGTCTGCAACGCGGGGAATGGCGGTGCGGGTAGAGTGATCGATGCTTTAGAGCCTGAATTGCCTTTCAGCTTTAGCAAGGTGCACCACGAGGCCAATGGGCACTTTCCAAACGGTGTTCCAAACCCCCTTCTCGAGGGCAATCGCGAGGCAACCGCCAGCGTAGTTCGCGCGAAGAGCGCAGATCTGGGTATTGCCTGGGACGGCGATTTTGACCGCTGTTTCTTTTTTACGTCCCAAGGTGATTTCGTTGAGGGTTACTATATTGTTGGGTTACTGGCTGAGGCGTTTCTGGCTCAGCATGGTCCCCAGCGGGTGGTGCACGACCCGAGACTAACCTGGAACACTGAGGCCATTGTGGCTGCGGCTGGGGGTGAGGCGGTCGCCAGTAAAACCGGTCACGCTTTTATCAAAGAGCGAATGCGGGAGGTCGACGCAATTTATGGTGGTGAAATGAGTGCCCATCATTATTTCAGGGACTTTGCCTATTGCGACAGTGGCATGATTCCCTGGTTGTTGGTCGCTGGATTGATGTCTGAGAAAAAGCAGCCCCTCGTCGAACTGGTTGCCGCGCGAGAGGCCGAATTCCCTTGCTCAGGCGAGATCAATCGTCGCGTGGAGGATCCGGCTTCCCTTTTGGCGAATGTTGAAGCGCACTACGCACCAACCGCGTTACGGGTTGAACACCGTGATGGTTTGAGCATTGAAAACAGCGACTGGCGTTTCAATCTGCGCATGTCTAATACCGAGCCAGTAGTGCGACTGAATGTGGAAAGCCGGGGTAACTCTGCATTGATGGAGGCTCGTACCGAAGAGCTTCTTAAATTTATGGAGCCTTGAAAGCAAAAGTGGTCGTTTTACCGCTCCCGGTTTATAGCCATATCAGCCAACCCATGCAGCGCCTCCAAAGCCGCCGACTGGGCTAGTCCCTTTAGGGCAGCCAGGGCCGATTGTTGATGGAGCACGGCTTGTTCACGAGTGTAGTCAATACCACCCGAGCGGCGTACGGCGGCAATCACACCGGTCAAGTTCTCGCTGTTTTTCTGGGAAAGTGCGTCGCGAACGATGGCTGCATCATCGGCGCTGCCCGATGCCATTGTGTGAATCAGCGGAAGTGTCGGTTTGCCTTCATTGAGATCGTCACCGACTTGCTTTCCCGTGACTTGGGGATCGCCGGTGTAGTCGAGAACATCGTCAATCATTTGAAAGGCAATGCCTAAATGCCGGCCGTAAGCGGCCATCTGATCCTGCTGTGTCGTATCACGGTTCTTTAAAATGGCGCTGCCTTTACAGGCTGCAGCGAAGAGGGCGGCTGTTTTACGGTCAATAACGTCGAGATATTGAGACTCGGTGACCGAGGGGTCCCCCGCACGCATCAGTTGAAGGACCTCACCTGCCGCAATGGTATTAGTGGTATCTGCCATACTCTGCAAGAGAGATAGATCGCCCAGGTTAACCATGAGTTGAAACGCCCGGGTGTAAATGAAGTCGCCGACCAAGACGCTGGGTGCGTTACCAAATTCCGCATTGGCGGTGGCCCTGCCTCGACGCAGGCTCGACAAGTCGACTACGTCATCGTGCAACAAAGTTGCGGTGTGAATGAACTCAACTACCGCTGCAAATTTGATGTCTGACACCTCAACGCCGCCTTGAGCGCTGGCAGCTAGCAGGGCCAAAAGTGGCCTGAGGCGCTTGCCCCCGGCGTCAACAATGTAATGCCCGACGTTTTCCACCATGGCAACGTCTGACTTTAACTGTTCAATAATGAGTTCATTGACCTGCTGGAACTCGTCCGCAACACAGGCACGTATCGATGTAATCAAGAGGACTCTCCTTGGGGCCTGCGGATTATAGGGGCTTGCCGGGTTCTGCGCCATGCTGACTAAGGGTAAGGGCGCTAAAATAGAGGCGCGTAATAAACACACTTGAAGTTCGGAGCTTCCTCACCTAAAATCCGCGCCCGAGTCTGATAACCCGAGGGTTGTTTGCACTCATCTGGTGCCGATGCTCTGCCCCGCTGCTTTTCCGGCGGTTATTAATTTTGCGAGCCGGCTAACTACGAGGAAAAGTCTGATGTATGCAGTAATCGAGAGCGGTGGCAAGCAGCACCGTGTTGAAGAAGGCGAAGTGCTCAAGTTAGAAAAACTTGAAGTTGCTACCGGTGACACGATCGAATTCGACCGTGTATTTATGGTTGGCGCGGGCGCAGACGTCAAGATTGGTGCTCCCTTGGTAGAGGGCA